>NZ_JBIRBB010000069.1:0-824 GCF_044326295.1 Spongiactinospora sp. 9N601 | reverse complement strand
GGCGGCCGTACGTGTGCGGAGGCGATGAGGCCGCGCTGGTGCAGGACCCATTTGGCTGGTGCCGGGTTGGTCTCGACGAACAGCAGGTCGACCAGGGGGTGCAGGGCGTAGTGCAGGTTCAGGGCGGTGGTGTGGTCGCCGGTGGTGTAGGCGGTGTACATGCGGGCCACGGTGGCGGGGGCGAGGTTGGCGGCGGCGCTGACGAAGCCGGCGCCGCCGATGGCCAGCAGGGGCAGGCAGAGCAGTTCGATGCCGGACCACATCAGGAAGTCGCGGCCGCACAGGTGCAGGACGCGGGAGAAGTGCTCGAAGTCCTTGGTGGTCTCTTTGATGCCGATGATGTTGTCGTGGGCGTGGCGCAGGCGGGCGACGGTTTGGGGGGCGATGTCGACGGCGGTGCGGGAGGGGACGTTGTAGATGACGATGGGCAGGTGGGGGAATTCGCCGGCGATGGTGGCGTACCAGCGGTAGAGGGCTTCTTGGGTGGGGCGGGCGTAGTAGGGGGTGATGATGAGGGCGGCGTCGGCGCCGTGGCGGTCGGCGTGGTCGGTCAGGCGCAGGGTGTCGTGGAGGTGGGCGGCGCCGGTGCCGGGGAGGAAGGGGACGGTGTCGTTGGTTTCTTCGGCGACGGTGGTGATGGCGGTGATGCGTTCGTCGGTGGTCTGGGCGGAGGGTTCGCCGGTGGAGCCGCCGGTGGAGATGCCGTGGGAGCCTTGGCGTAGTTGCCAGCGGACCAGTTCGCGTAGTGAGTCGTGGTCGAGGGCGCCCTCGTCGGTGAAGGGGGTCACCACCGGGGCGATGGACCCACGGATCGACGCGGGGTC
>NZ_JBIRBB010000068.1:0-895 GCF_044326295.1 Spongiactinospora sp. 9N601 | reverse complement strand
GCAAGCGCGGCATCGCCACCGACGTGCTCGGGCTGTTGATCGCGGTGGTGGTGACCGCCGCCAGCGTGCACGACAACGCCATCGCCGCGGACCTGTTGGACGTCGTCGCCATCGACGCGCCCACCGTCCACACCGCCTGGGTGGACGCCCGGTTCAAGAACACCCTCATCGAACATGGCGCCACGCTGGGCATCGACGTGCTGGTCGTGCAGCCCGAGCCCGGAACCAAGGGATTCGTGCCAGTCCCGAAACGGTGGGCGGCCGAACAGGCCTTCGGCACGCTGATGTGGCACCGGCGGCTGGTCCGCGACTACGAACGACGGCCCGCCAGCAGCAGGGCGTGGATCCACTGGGCGATGATCGACAACATGACCCGGCGACTGACCGGCAGCAACACCATCTCCTGGCGCACCCCGCCAGCTCCGGTCGCGGCAGCGACGGCATGAGCGGTGCCGATCGCGGGACCGACGACGGCCCCGCACCCGCCGGACCGATCCCGGACGCGCTCCTGCGTCACCTGGAACACCACCAGCAACAGGCCCAGGCCGAGGTCGATCGGCTGCACGCCGCGATCGCCGAGCCGACCCAACTCCTGGACCAGGCGCAACGCCACCTCGAACGTCTCCAGACCACCCACGACACCCTGCTGGAGATCGCCACGCCCGACCCCGGCGAGGCTCCGTCACCGATCGACACGCTCCCAGTCGCCTACCAGCACATCCTGGCCGAGTTCGCCGACACCGACGGTGGTCTTCGGGCCAAGGAACCTGTGCCATCGCCTGAACATCGGTGACCAGCCCAAACACATCGAGGGCATGCGCACCAAGCTCAAACGCCTCGTCGGACGCGGCATCCTCTCCGAACCCGAACCAGGACTGCTCCTGATGAACAGGTC
>NZ_JBIRBB010000067.1:0-895 GCF_044326295.1 Spongiactinospora sp. 9N601 | reverse complement strand
TCGGCCAGCACCACCGAGAACCCATCCGCCGACGGCCGCAACCACACCCGCACCGACGTCGCCCCCGACGCCACCACCGACACCCGCTCCCACACGAACGGCAACCGCGCCGGACCCGACACCTCCAACACCAACGGCTGCAACGCCGTATCCAGCAACGCCGGATGCACCACGAACCCCTCCGGCGAAACCCCCTCCGGCAAAACCACCTCACCGAACCACTCATCACCCCGCCGCCACACCGCCCGCAACCCACCCCACGCAGGCCCGTAGTCATAACCCCGATCCGCCAGCGCCGCCCGCACCTCCTCCGGGTCGATCGCGACGGCGTCCGCAGGGGGCCAGGCCGCCTCGATCGGTTCGACGGAGGCGGGCCGGTCGGCCAGTACGCCGGTGGCGTGGCGGGTCCACTCCCCCTCACCCACCCGCGAATGCACACTCAAACCCCGACGACCCGAACCATCCGCCGCCCCCACCACCACCTGAAGCTCGACCTCACCCACACCCACCACCAACGGCGCCTGCAACGTGAGCTCCTCCACCAGCCCACACCCCACCTCATCGCCCGCCCGCACCGCCAACTCCACAAACGCCGTCCCCGGCAACAACACCCGCCCCGCCACCACGTGATCGGCTACCCACGGCCGCGACCCCACCGACAACCGCCCCGACACGACCACCCCACCCGAATCGGCCAGCCGCGTCACCACACCCGCCAACCCCGCCGACACACCCTCATCCACCAACCAGAACCGCTCCCGCTGGAACGCATACGCCGGCAACTCCACCCGCCGGCCCCGCCCCACCAGCTCACCCCAGACCGGCGAAACCCCCCGCACATGCAACGCCGCCACCGCACCCAGCACCGACTCCACCTCAGAGCGACCCCGCCGCA
>NZ_JBIRBB010000066.1:0-900 GCF_044326295.1 Spongiactinospora sp. 9N601 | reverse complement strand
AGATGCTCGCGTCCACTATGCAAATCTCAAACAACAACCAGACAACCCACCCCAGCCAGCACCAGACCACCAACCCCAAAAAAGAAGCTGACGCGGTATACCGGCAGGACAAGCCCCGGAAGAAGAAGAAACCCCGACCAGAAACCAAGGAAGATCCAGAGACCACGTCCCCGAACTCGCTTCCTTGACTCTCCGGCCCCGGCACCCAAACCCTCGTGAACAACAACAGGTGCGCAGCGATCAGTGACGGAAACCTTTGGGCTTAGATAGGCATGTGTGCCTACCTCGCCGAACGATCCCTGGCCTCATCCCTTGGGGCTGGTGATGATCCTGGACGCCGCCTCACCCGGCCCGCCATCCCCCACCCTCATAGAGGGCAAAGGACGAACGATCCAAGCGGTGCGCGATCCCGGCACCAACCCCGAAGACGAAACCCGCCACCACCACACCCCCACCAACCAGGCGGGGGTCGCACCCGCCACCACGCGGCGGGATACCAGACGGTCCGTTTCCTCAGGACCCAACAGTGTGCCCGGCCCGGCCCCACCCCCGCGACGGCCTTCCCACTCCCCCACCCCCTTGACGGGGGTGCGGGCGGTACCGACCGGCCAGGCGGATGACGCCGAACCGAATAACCAGTGCTCCACTAATGAGCCGCCGGGCGAGACACGGTCGGTCTCGATCCTGACACTGGACCGAACCCCCCTCGGGGGTGGGATGCGCCGGCGCGTGAGCGCCGTAGCATCCGTTCCCTGAAACGGGGCCGGTCGTGATGCTCCTTAGAAAGGAGGTGATCCAGCCGCACCTTCCGGTACGGCTACCTTGTTACGACTTCGTCCCAATCGCCAGCCCCACCTTCGACCGCTCCCCCCACACAAGGTGGTTGGGCCACGGGCTTCG
>NZ_JBIRBB010000065.1:0-922 GCF_044326295.1 Spongiactinospora sp. 9N601 | reverse complement strand
CGGTTGATACCGCACTCCACAGCGTGACGCAGCCGGTACAGCACCGAGTCGAAGGCGGGCGGCCGCCCTCCCCTGGAGCCCCTGGCACGGCGGTTGGCGTCCTGGTCGGCTTTGCTCGGGATGGTGGCCCGGATCCCGCGCCGCCGCAGATACGCCCGGTTGGCCCGGGAAGTGTAGGCCTTGTCGGCCAGGACCCGATCAGGGCGGGTCCTGGGCCGCCCGCAGCCCAGTCGCGGCACCCGGATACCGTCGATCACCGCGGCGAACTGCGGGCTGTCCCCGCGCTGCCCGGCGGTGAGCACGACCGACAATGGCTTTTGACCCTGCTCACAAGCCAGATGCATCTTGGTGGTCAGTCCACCGCGCGAGCGCCCCAGAGCATGATCGGCCGGCTCAACGCCATGATCGCCGCCGGGCGGCTCGGCCTGTAGATCCCCCTTTTCCGTGCCCCGGCGGCATGCTGATGCGCCCGCACCGTGGTGGAATCGACGCTCACGTCCCAGGTGATCCGCCCGGCCGCGTCCGCCAGTGCCTGCAACGCGGTCAGGATCTGCTGCCAGGTACCAGCCCGTGCAAAGCGCCGAAACAGCGCGTACACCGCCGGCCAGGATCCATAGCAAGGCGGTACGTCGCGCCAGGGCGCGCCGGTCCGCACCCGCCAGCGGATCCCATCGATCAACTGCCGTTTACCGAACAGCGGCGGCCTTCCTGAGCGTTTCGGCGCGGGCAGCAAGGGTTCCAGCGTCGCCCACTGCGCATCGGTCAGGTCAAAGCGCCGCGTCACCGCTAGGGTGGCCACGAGGTCTCCGGTGTTCAGGTTGTTCTTGGTCGATCAACCCTCTTACCGGAGACCTCATTCGTTGTCGATCTACGACTCGCCCAAGCGGCAGCCCGCCTCACAAGACTTCGATACACGCCCTAG
>NZ_JBIRBB010000064.1:0-930 GCF_044326295.1 Spongiactinospora sp. 9N601 | reverse complement strand
AGAGCGTGTTTGAGAAGATCATTCATGTCCGGCGTGGCGGCGTGATCATCGGGCCCGGGACCGTCAAGCTGGCCCGGTGTCCCCTGATCGCTACCCCTCCGACCTGACCGACGCCCAGTGGGAACTGATCGAGCCGCTACTACCCGAGCCGAACACCGGCGGGCGACCGGAAAAGCACCCGCGCCGGGAGATCGTCAACGCCATCCTGTACGTCGTGCGTTCCGGCTGCCCGTGGCGGTACCTGCCCACCGACCTGCCGCCCTGGCAGACCGTGTACTGGTACTTCCAGCAGTGGGAGCACGCCGGCGTCACCGAGACCCTCCTGCGCGAGTTGCGTGTCAAGGCCCGCCGCGCCGACGGCCGCGCCGATGAGCCCTCGGCCGGGATCATCGACTCCCAGAGCGTCAAAGGCGCCGACACGGTGGGCCGCTCCACCCGCGGATACGACGCCGGGAAGAAGGTCAACGGGCGTAAGCGGTTCATCGTCACCGACACCACCGGCCTGCTCATCACGGTCGCGGTGCTGGCCGCGAGCTGGCAGGACCGCGATGGCGCGAAGACCGCGTTGTTGTCGGCCTACCTGACCACCCCGATCCGGCACGTGTTCGCCGATCAGGGGTTCGCCGGGCGCCTGGTCGACTGGACCCGCGACAGGCTGCGCACCACCCTGGAGATCGTGCGCAAGCCCGCGGACAAGCCCGGCTTCAACATCATCGCCCGCCGCTGGGTGGTGGAGCGGACACTGGCCTGGCTGACCGCCTGCCGCCGCCTGGCCCGCGACTACGAACGCGACCCCGCCGTCTCCGAGGCGCTCATCCGCTGGGCCGCCATCGCGGGCATGGCCCGCCGCATCACCCGGGGCGGACCCGCACGACGCCAACCCCGCTACCTCTGCCCCTGACCCAGAAACGATCTTCTCAAACACGCACT
>NZ_JBIRBB010000063.1:0-941 GCF_044326295.1 Spongiactinospora sp. 9N601 | reverse complement strand
ATCGGCTCCTGGTACCAAGGCATCCACCGTGCGCCCTAAACAACTTGGCCACAAAAGATGCTCGCGTCCACTATGCAAATCTCAAACAACAACCAGACAACCCACCCCAGCCAGCACCAGACCACCAACCCCAAAAAAGAAGCTGACGCGGTATACCGGCAGGACAAGCCCCGGAAGAAGAAAACCCCGACCGAAGACAACCAGGAAAAACCACAAAGACCACAACCTCTGACCCCTGCGCCTTGCTTCCTTGATTCTCCGGCCCCGGCACCCGACCCTCGTGAACAACAACAGGTGCGCAGTGACCAGTGACGGAGACCCTTGCGGCTCAGGCGAACCCCCTAGGGCTTCACCTCGCCGAACGATCTCTGGCCTCATCCCTTGGAACTGGTGATGATCCTGGACGCCCACCTCACCCGGCCCGCCATCCCCACCCTCGAACAGAGAGAAGGACGAGCGGTCCAAGCGGTGCGCGATCCCGGCACCAGACCCGAAGACGAAACCCGCCACCACCACACCCCCGCACACTCGCGGGGGTCGCACCCGCCACCACGCGGCGGGATACCAGACGGTCCGTTTCCTCAGGACCCAACAGTGTGCCCGGCCCGGCCCCACCCCTGCGACGGCCTTCCCACTCCCCCACCCCTTGACGGGGGTGCGGGCGGTACCGACCGGCCAGGCGGATGACGCCGAACCGAATAACCAGTGCTCCACTAATGAGCCGCCGGGCGAGACACGGTCGGTCTCGACCCCGGCACTGGGCCGCGCCCCTGCCCGGACGAGGTCACCCGGACGAAGGGAGGATCGGCCAGGGTGCTCCTTAGAAAGGAGGTGATCCAGCCGCACCTTCCGGTACGGCTACCTTGTTACGACTTCGTCCCAATCGCCAGCCCCACCTTCGACCGCTCCCCCCACACAAGGTGGTTGGGCCACGGGCTTCG
>NZ_JBIRBB010000062.1:0-1199 GCF_044326295.1 Spongiactinospora sp. 9N601 | reverse complement strand
CTAGTGGTGCATCACGCAACCTTGGTGGGGTAACTGGTCCATGACCGGATCGGGGAGCTGGCGGCGAAGCTGACCTTCGGGGCGGCGTGCCGGTTGCGCCAGCGGACGTAGGCCGCGATGGCGGCGTTCTGCTCCTCATGGCTGCGGTGGTCGGTGCCGTTGAGCGCGAAGTACCGCAGCGCGGCAAACTCGGACTCGATCCAGTTCAACCACGACCCATAAGTCGGCAGGTACACCAGCTCTACGTCGTTGGCCTGGGCCCAGATCCTTACCTCGGCATGTTTGTGCGGGGAGTAGTTGTCGCAGATCACATACAGGCGCTCCCCGGGCCACCGGGCACGCAGCGTCTTGAGGAAGGCCAGGAACTCCTTCCACCGTTTGCGGCGGCGGATCCGGTAGTACAGCTTGCCGGTGGCCAGGTCCAACGCGCCCAGCAGGTGCCGGACGCCATCGTCGCGGCGGTAGGTCGCCCGCAGCCGCCGCGGACGCCGCCGCGTCCGCCAGACCCGGCCTTTACGCGGCTGGAGGTTGAGCGGGCCGAACTCATCTGCGCAGACCACCCGCCCGCCTCGCGGCCGGGCGTCATACAGAGCCAGGACCCGGCACATCTTGGCGATGAAGGCGGGATCGTCGCTGCTCTTCCAGGTCGTGGTGGCCTGCCAGGAGACCCCGCCCGTCTTCAAGATCCGCGACAGATGCTGCGGGCTGATCGAGGTCACCAGCCTGATCTGCTGGAGGTGGGCGGCGAGCTTGGACAGGCTCCAGGTGGAGAACGCGGTGATGCCCCACTCGGCGGGGGTCGTCCGGGCGATCAGGCAGATGCGCTCGCGCACCCACTCACTGATCCTCCTCGGTCGGCCCCCGCTCCATTTTGGGTCCAGCGCATCAAACCCCCGTTCGTTGAAGGTGTGCACGACCTGCCGCACATAATCATCGCTGACCTGCATCAATTCCTGGATCGCCGAAGCCGGCCGGCCTTGTGCCGACATCAGCACCACGATCGCCCGCCGCAGCTTCACCGGGTCCTTCGCTGTCCGGGTGATCTTCTGCAGGCGCCGGCCTTCCTCCATCGACAACGGCCGGACGAACACCTCGGGCTTACGTGCCACGACCACCTCCCAGAACTACTCCGGGACAAGGCTGGCGTGCTCACTCGCCGAGATCAATAACCCCAGCAAGATTCGGTGATGCGCCACTAG
>NZ_JBIRBB010000061.1:0-1262 GCF_044326295.1 Spongiactinospora sp. 9N601 | reverse complement strand
CTAGTGCTGTGACCGGAAACGATCACCGGGTTGGCGCGTAGGACGCTGCTGCCGGTTGGATGGTGCTGATCACGTTCGATTGGCGCTCGGGAGGTCAGGTGACGCAACCGGTCAGGGTCCGCAGGCTCACAGAATTGGAAGGGCAGAAACTGCAGCGCATCGTGCGCCGCGGCACGACCAGCGCGGTGCGCTATCGGCGGGCGATGATCCTGCTGGCCTCGGCCGGCGGCAACACCGTGCCGGTCATCGCCCGGCTGGTGCAGGCCGATGAGGACACCGTGCGCGATGTGATCCACCGTTTCAACGAGATCGGGCTGGCCTGCCTGGACCCTCAATGGGCGGGAGGCCGTCCCCGCCTGCTAAGTCTTGAGCAAGAAGTGATCGTCGCCGCGACGGCCAGTACGCGACCCACCAAGCTCGGCCAGCCGTTCACCCGCTGGTCCATCCGCAAGCTCCTCCAATACCTGCACCGGCTTCCCGGTGGCGCCTTCCCCCTGGGCCGGGAGGCGTTACGCGCCCTGCTGGCCCGGCACGGCGTCACCTTCCAGCGCACCAAGACGTGGAAGGAATCCCCGGACCCGGACTTCGACGCCAAACTGGACGCGATCGAGTACGCCCTGGCCCAGCGGCCCGAGCGGACCTTCGCCTTCGACGAGTTCGGTCCGCTCGGCATCCGGCCCACCGCCGGATCGGGCTGGGCACCACGAGGTGAACCGGACCGGCTGCCGGCCACCTACCGGCGCACCCAGGGCGTCACCTACTTCCATGGCTGCTATTCGGTCGGCGATGACCTGCTGTGGGGCGTCAACCACCGCCGCAAGGGCATCGCCAACACCTGGGCCGCACTGAAGTCGATCCGCGCCGCCCGCCCGGACGGCGCCCCGATCTACGTCATCCTGGACAACCTGTCGGCCCACAAGAACCGCCGTATCCGCGTCTGGGCCGCAAAAAACAAGGTCAGACTGCTGTTCACGCCGACCTACGCCTCCTGGGCCAACCCGATCGAGGCCCACTTCGGCCCCTTGCGCCAGTTCACCCTGGCCAACTCCTGCCATCCCAATCACACCGTCCAGACCCGGGCGCTGCACGCCTATCTGCGTTGGCGCAATGCCCATGCCCGACATCCGGACGTGCTGGCCGCCCAACGTCGCGAACGCGCCCGTGTCCGCAGCGAGAAAGGCATCCGCTGGGGCGGACGGCCCCTCGAACCCGCAGCCTGAAACGTCACGCAACCCGGTGATCGTTTCCGGTCACAGCACTAG
>NZ_JBIRBB010000060.1:0-1367 GCF_044326295.1 Spongiactinospora sp. 9N601 | reverse complement strand
CAGGGCCGAAGCGTTCTCAGGTTGTAAGACCGAGTAGCTGTAGGCCGTCCATTGGGTGGCTGCGGTAGTGATCGGTGGCGGCGGCGATGTTGGTCCAGCCGATCAGGCGGACCAGGCCGATGGCCAGGTTGCGGAGGCTGGCCATGATCCGGGGTGCGGTACCGGTCCGGACTCGGCAGGCGTCCTCGCGGTAGGTGACGTCGCGGATGTGGTGCAGGGCCTCGATGCTCCAGTGGCCGCGGATCAGCGCGGCGAGCTGGGCGTGCGTGATCCGTCCCGGCGGGAGGCTGGTGACGGCATAGATGGTCACGATGGTGGTCTTGCCGGTCTTGTGGTCGGTCCGGCGGCGTTTGATCTGGATCGCCTGGACGGCGTGCGGGAAGGGCAGCCCGGGGCGGACGGTGCAGATCTTCATGCGGCGGATCTCGCGGCGGCCGTGCCCGGTCTCGTCGGTGCGGTTGTTGAGGACGGCCTCGCGCCAGGGCAGGGTCTTGAGCCGGCTCAGCAGCGTGGGCTGGTTGCCCTTGACGATGAACAAGTAGTGGCCGCCCGTCTCGATGATCTGCCGGGCGTGGGTGTGCTGGGTATGCAAGGCATCGGCGGTGATCACCACACCGGTTATGTCCAGCCCGGACAGCAGGGGCGTGAACGCGGGAATCTCGTTGCTCTTGGCCTCGATCTGGCGTTGAGCAACGACGATCTGCGTGTCGTGGCGGGTGGCGGCCAGCAGGTGGACCGTGGTCTCGGCGGTGCGGCTGCCGCGCAGGACCTTGCCGTCCACGGCCAGCCCGGCGAGCGGGATCCGGCCTGAGGGCGGGCTGTTCGTGGTGGCGGGCGGCGCACAGCCGACGAGCCCGGCTAGATGGCCGCAGGTGGCGGTGTCGAAGGCGTCGCCGTCCAGGCGGGCGAGCAGTCGTCCCAGAGTGCTGGCGGCCAGTCGTGGCGTGCCGGGCAGACCGGCTCGGGCGCGCAGCTCTGGGTCGTACCCGGCGATGAACCGGGTGATCTTCACCAGAGATGTGGCGCCGCCGAGCACGGCGAGCAGGGATAACGCCAACAGCGGGCCGAGCCGGTAGCGGCGTCCCCGGCGGCTGCGCGGGTCGGGCACCATGTCCAGCACCTCGGCCAGGGTCGGCAGATCGGGAAAGTCGCTCAGCGAGTCAGCGGCGGAGACGTGCTCGAAGTGGCGGGAGAGCACGTCGATCGGGGATGATGGCACGCGAACGCGGCCCCTGTTCTTGATCGACTGGCGTAGACACCCAACGATCATGAGGGGTCGCGTTTGTCATCCGCGCCCAGGGGTGCCCTTACCGCCCGGTCTCATCGAGCCCACATGTGTCCCACCAGCCGAGAACGCTTCAGCCCTG
>NZ_JBIRBB010000006.1:0-514502 GCF_044326295.1 Spongiactinospora sp. 9N601 | reverse complement strand
AGCCTGCGGACCCTGACCGGTTGCGTCACCTGACCTCCCGAGCGCCAATCGAACGTGATCAGCACCATCCAACCGGCAGCAGCGTCCTACGCGCCAACCCGGTGATCGTTTCCGGTCACAGCACTAGCTGCGGGTGAGCGCGGTGGCCCGCCGGCACGCCAACGATGACGTCCCGCTGCCGGCACCACCACTGCAACAGCACCTGCCACGCGGCGAGATACCCCATGAACGTGGAGGCGCGTTCGGCGGTGCAGACGCCCTTGAAGTCGGCGGCCACGGCGGGGTCGATCGCGAGGGCGACACGAGCCCCCTCGATCACGTCGGAGCCGTCGAGCTGCCCATCGGTGGGAAGGTCCAGAACCGGCAGCGGTGCGGCGAGCCGGCGGCGCCAGAAGTCGATCTGGGGCTTGAAGTTGCCCGCGCCGGCCTGCTCGGCCTCCCACACCGCGACGTCGGCGTAGCCGACGCCGGGGGCGGGAAGGGCGGACCGGCTCCTGCTCCCGTAGAGCGCGCTGATCTCGCGGACCATGATCGAGGTCGACCAGCCGTCCCAGACGATGTGGTGCACGGAGACGATCAGGACATGCTCCTCGGGGGCGGCCCGCAGCAGCCGGACACGGAAGTGCGGACCGTTCGGCAGGTCGAAGGGGATGCGCGCCTCTTCGGCGATCACCTGCTCCACCGAGTCGCCGTCCAGGTCGGCGACCTGGAAGTCCAGCGGCTTGCCGCCGCCTGGGACCTGGCGGGGACCCTTCCCGTCCGCCTCGAAGGACAACGACAGCACCTCATGCCGCTCGACGAATGCCTCGAAGGCGCCGCGCAGGGCGGCGACGTCGAGCGGTCCGGAGAGCCGGAACGGCTGCACGAGGTTGTAGGTGGTATTGCCCGGCACGAGCTGGTCGTGAAACCAGAGGCGGGCCTGGGCGGCCGTCAGCGGCACCGGCCCCTCCCGATCCTCCCTGGCGACCGGCCCTGATACCCCGGGAGACTCGCCGTCGTGCCGCAGATCCTCGATCACGGCGGCGATGCCCGCCAACGTCGGGCTGTCGAAGAGCACCCGGATGGGGATCTCCAGGTCGAGTGCCTTGCGCAGGTGCACGACCGTGCGCATGGCCATCAGGGAGTCGCCGCCGAGCTCGAAGAAGTGGTCGTGTCGGCCGACCCGCTCGACCTGCAACATCCCCGCCCACACCGAGGCGATGGTCTCCTCGATCGGGGTCGAGGGCGCTTCGTATGCGACCGTGTCCTCGAACACGCGCTCGGTCACGACGAGCGCCTTGCGGTCGACCTTGCCGTTCGCGGTGAGCGGCAGGGCCTCGATCTCGACGAAGGCACTCGGCACCATGTACTCGGGAAGCCGCTCGCCGAGAAAGGCACGCAGGTCGGCCGGGAGCGGACGCCCGTCCTCCGGGACGACGAAGGCGACGATCCGCTTGGCGCCGCGAGGTTCGCCGTGGACGGTGGCCACGGCGCTGCGGAGGTCCGGATGCCGCATCAGCGACGTCTCGATCTCGCCCAGCTCGATCCGGTACCCCTGCACCTTGACCTGGAAGTCCTCACGGCCGAGAAACTCGATGTCGCCGCTGGGCAGGAACCGGCCCAGGTCGCCCGTGCGGTAGAGGCGTTCGCCGGTCGCGGGGTGGTGGATGAAACCGGCGGCCGTGCGCTCCTCGTCGCGCAGGTACCCTTCGGCCAGGCCGATGCCGCCGATGTAGAGGTCACCGGGCACACCGACCGGGCGGGGCCTGAGCGAATCGTCAAGGACGTGGAACGTCTGGTTACGCATCGGACGGCCGTATGGGATGCTCGGCCAGCCGGCGGGCACGTCGCCGACCGGGTAAAGGATCGACCAGATCGACGCCTCCGTCGCACCGCCGAGGCTGACGATCTCCGGCTCGCCGAGAACCCGCCTGATCCGCTCCGGCAGGGTGACGGGGAACCAGTCACCGCTCAGCATCACCAGGCGGAGCGCTCGGCTACTCTCCTCCTTCACGATCATGTGCTCGACGAGCAGCTCCATCAGCGCGGGCACCGAGTTCCACACGGTGACGCCGGCCCGTTCCGCCAGGCGGAGCCAGGCCGCGGGGTCGCGGTGCGAGCCCGCGTCCGGCACCACCACGGCACCGCCAACGGACAGAGGGCCGAAGATGTCGAAGACCGACAGGTCGAAGCTCAGTGACGACAACGCCAGCGTCCGATCCCCCTCGCCGATGGCGAAGCGGTCGTTGACATCGACGACGGTGTTCAGGGCGCCGCGGTGGCTGATCATCACACCCTTGGGCACACCGGTCGAGCCCGATGTGAAGATCACGTAGGCGAGGTCACCCGGTTCGGTGACGATCGGCCCGTCCGGGGGCGGGGTCGGGCCGGACGGCAGCGCGTCCACGCGGAGCACCATGCCGTCCGCTCCCAGCGCGGCGTCCATGCGCTCGGCCACGTGGGACTGGGTCAGGACCGCCCGCACCCGCCCGTGGTCGAGCAGGAACCGGATCCGTTCCTCGGGGAACTCGGCGTCCACGGGAAGGTAGGCCGCGCCTGAGGCCATGATTCCGAGGACCGCGGCGGACTGCTCCCAGCCTTTGTCCATGACCACGGCGACCAGGTCGTTCGGCCGGACGTCCAGGGCCCTGAGCCGCGCGGCGATCACCTGGGCCCGGCCGGCCAGCTCGCCATAGCTCAGCGTGCGGGTCCGGGTGATGACGGCCGGGCGGTCGGGCGTGCGCTCGGCAATGGCGAAGAACGGCTCGTGCAGCAGGCCCGCGGGCCGGTGGCCCGCGGTCTGGTTGTAGTTCTCCTGTAGGGCCCGGTCCTCGGCAGGCAGCAGGGACGGCAGCGCTTGGTCCCACCGCCTCTCGTCCGCGGCCAGCCAGCGCAACATGTCCAGGGTGGCGCCGTGGATGGCGGCGACCAGCCCTTCCGGGAAGAGGTCGTCCACCGCGTCGATGTCCAGGACCAGGCGGCCCTCGGACTCGAAGACCTGGGCGTCGATCCACACCTGCGGCGTCTGGGAGATGCTGAAGATCTCCTCGCCCATCCCAGTGTCCTGCCCGTGGTCGAGGAAAAGGCTGGTGAACACCGCCGGCATCGCCGTGTCAGGGCGTACCCTCTTCAGCTCGCGCAGCACGCGAACACCGCTGAAGAGCCGGTGGTCGATGTCGGTGAGGAGCTGGTCCCGCACCGCGCGGGCACGCTCGGCGAACGTGCCGCCGCCCGAGGCGATGACTTCGAGCAGCGTCACCGAGGTGAAGTCGCCGACCAAGGCGTCCACGCCGGGGTGCAGCGGGAGCCGGTTCACCATCGGCAGGTTGAGGGTGAACCGACGGCTCTTGGACCAGGTCGCCATCGCCTCGCTGTAGGCCGCGATGCACAGCGCCGTGGGAGTGATCCCGCGCCGCGAGGCGGCCGCTTTGACCGGCTCCCAGTAGCGCTCATCCAGCGTCCCGTTCACCCGGCTGAAGCGGGGGGTGTCGATGTCGCCGGGGTCACGGGCCAGCGGCAGTTCGGGTGCCGGGGCGAAGTCCGGCACGCGTTCGCGCCAGTACGCCTCCGCACGGCGGTACAGCTCGCTCTGCTCCAGGCTCTTCTCGGCCAGGACGTAGTCCCGGAAGGAGAGCTCCGGCTGGGGCGGCTCCCGATCCGGGGCCTGATAGAGGCCGGAAAGCTCGCGAAGCAGGAGATTCGAGCTCCTGGCATCGGTGATCAGGCCGTCGATGCTGTAGTGCAGGCGGGTCCTGCCGCCGTCCATGACCGTGGCGCGCAGCTCGAACAACGGCCACTGCTCGGGCGTGAACACCTGATGGGACATGGACTCGCGGGTGGAGTCGAGTGCCGCGCGTACCGCCTCGTCCGGCAGTCCGCGCACGTCCTGCGCGGCGATGACGTAGTCGGGGACCTCGGGGAGGACTCGCTGTTCGCCGTGCGGCAGCACGATCGCGCGGAGCATGCCGTGGCGGCGGATCAGCCGGCGGAACGCGCGTTCCAGACGGTGCAGGTCGAGGTCGGCGACCTCGAACTCCTCATAGCCGTGCATGCCGACGTTGCCGATGTCGAAGACACCCGTGCGGCCGATCCAGTACGCCTGCTGGACGTCGGTGAGCGGGAAGGGCTCGGCCGCGTTGCCAGGGTCGGGGACGATGGCCGGCAGTGCCGCCAGGTCGGCGCCCTTCTCCGCGCCACGGATCGCACCCGCCAGGCCACGGATCGTCGGGCGCTCGACAAAGGTACGCAGCGGGATCTCCACACCGAGCAGCGCGCGTACACGGGAGACGAGCTGAGTGGCCAGCAGTGAATGCCCGCCCAACTCGAAGAACCCGTCATCCGGGCCGATGTCCTCGGCACCGAGGAGGTCGGAGAAGATCGCCGCGATCTCCTGTTCCGCCGGATCGTCGTACACCGCCGCGCCCGCGTGCGGCTCCTCCGCGACGGGCTCCGCGGCATGCGAGGGTTCCGCGGCGCCGCGCTCAGGCGTCACCGTCCGCCTGGACGGACGCGGCGGGTCGATCCAGCAGCGCTCGCGCTCGAAAGGGTAGACGGGCAGGACGGTGCGGCGGGGCGTGATCCCGCCGGTCAGCGCGTCCCAATCGATCGCGACGCCCCGGCACCACAGCTCGCCCGCCGTTGTCAGCAGATCCGTCCCGCCCGTAGGCAGGCAGGCCACCGCGTCCGCCCCGGCCGCGCGGGCCAGCTTCGTCAGGACCTGGCCGGGACCCAGCTCGACGAGCGCGGCACCGGTGCCGAGCGCGGTGCGCAGGCAGTCGCCGAAGCGCACCGTGGCGTGGATCTGCCGCGCCCAGTACCCGGGGCTCGTGGCATCCTCGTCCGTGATCCAGGCACCGGTGACATTCGACACGAACGGGATGGCCGGCGGCGAGAGCCGGATCCGCTCGACCGCCTCCTCGAAAGCGGCCGCGGCGCCGTCCATCAGCCGCGAATGGAAGGCGTGTGAGGTGCGCAGGCGCTTGGAGACCACACCCCGTTCGGTGAGCCGGGCCTCGAAGTCCGCGATCGCGTCGAAGTGGCCGGCCACCACGCACTCGTGGGGGCCGTTGACGGCGGCGAGGTCCAGGCCGCCGTTCAGCAGTGACACGACCTCGCCCTCCGGCAGCGGGACGGCGGTCATCGCACCGGCCGGCGCGCCCTGCATGAGCCGGCCGCGCGTGGCGACCAGGCCCAGCGCGTCCTCCAGCGACATCACCCCGCCGACGCAGGCCGCCACCAGCTCGCCGAGGCTGTGCCCGACCATGCCCGCGGGCCGCATGCCCCAGGACTCCCCGAGCCGGGCGAGCGCGTACTCCATGACGAACAGGGCCGGCTGCGCGAGAGCGGTCCGGTCGATCGCCCCTTCGTCGGCGGGCGGCGGTGCGCCGAAGCCCAGTACCGCCCGGACGTCGATGCCGGTCAGCGACAGCAGCATGGACGCGGCCCGATCGGCCTCCGCCCGGAACACCGGCTCCTGCTCATAAGCCACCCGGCCCATGCCCATGCTCTGGGTGCCCTGACCGGGGAAGGCGAAGAGCACTTGGCGGTCGCGGTCCGTGGCATGCCGTGCCTGGATGCCCATGCTCAGCGCCTCGGCGGCCTCGCCCACACCGCCGGCGACCACGAAACCGCGATGCGGGAGTGCCCAGCGGCCGCGCTGCAGGGTGTACGCGACCTCTTCGATGCGTTCGTCCGGGTTCGCCATAAGGTGGCCGGCGATATTGGCGGTGCTCTTCTCCAGCGCGGTCGGTGTCGCAGCGGAGATTGGCAGGATATGCCTGGTACGTTTCCCCTCCGCGGCCGCCGCGCGCGGGGGAGCCTCTTCGAGGACGACGTGCGCGTTGGTGCCGCCGATGCCGAACGAGCTGACGCCCGCGCGCAGCCGCTCCCCGCGCCACGGCGTCAGGGCCGTGTTGACGTAGAAGGGGCTGTCCTCCAGGCCGAGCCGCGGGTTCGGCTCGCGGAAGTGCAACGAGGGCGGGAGCTGTCTGGCCTCCAGCGCGAGCACCGTCTTGATCAGCCCGGCCAGGCCAGCCGCCGTGTCAAGGTGCCCGATGTTCGTCTTCACCGAGCCGATCGCGCACCGGCCCGCCGGGCCCTCGCCGAAGACGCTCTTGAGCGCGGCGATCTCGACGGGATCGCCCAGCGGCGTGCCAGTGCCGTGGGCCTCTACATAAGAGACCGTGGACGGGTCCACGCCGGCGACGGCGAGCGCTTCGGCGATCACGTCGGCCTGCCCCTCGACGCTCGGGGCGGTGAAGCCGACCTTCCTGGCTCCGTCGTTGTTGACGGCCGAGCCGCGGATGACCGCGTGGATCACATCACCGTCGACCAGCGCCGCATCGAGACGCTTGAGCACCACGACGGCGGCGCCGCTCCCCGCCACGGTGCCGTCCGCGGCGGCGTCGAACGCGCGGCAGTGGCCGTCGGACGACCTGATGCCGCCCTCCTCATGGAGATGACCCCGCCGCTGCGGGATGACGGTCGCGCCTCCCGCGAGCGCCACATCGCACTCGCCGTTGTTCAGGGCCTGGCAAGCCATGTGCACGGCGACGAGGGACGTCGAACACCCGGTCTGGACACTCATGCTCGGCCCGCGCAGGTCCAGCTTGTAGGAGATGCGCGTCGGCACGAAATCCTTGTCGTTGCCGATGGAGGTCTGGAACGCTCCGACGCGGGCCACCAGATCATCGTTGGGCAGCAGGTTGCGGTGGAGATAGGCGCTCTCCCCCACACCCGCGTACACACCCGTGACCGTGTCCGTCCCCGAGGGGCGGCCGGCGTGTTCCAGTGCCTCCCACGCGCACTCCAGCAGCAGGCGATGCTGGGGGTCGAGGAGCTGGGCCTCGCGGCGGGAGAAATCGAAGAAGGCCGCGTCGAAGCCCGCCATGTCGGCCAGAACGCCGAGCCTGGGCACGTAGTCGGGCCGTGCGGACTCTTCCGGCGGGACGCCGTCGGCCAGCAGTTCCTCATCGGTGAGGGTGGTGATCGACTCGACGCCGTCCCGCAGGTTCCGCCAGAAGCCGTCCAAGGTGTCCGCCCCGGGGAACCGCAGCGCCATCCCCACGATGGCCACCGCGCCCTCCGGCGCTCCGCTGTCGTCCGTGATCTCTTGTGTCATTCCTGTCTCCAAGGTTTCCGGCCTCATCGGGGAGACCTCCGCGGCGCCCCGGTACGCGATCGCGCCTTCCGTGCGTCGGCCCGGCGACGCCCCGCGTCGCCGGCGAAGGAGCGCGCCTCATCGGCGGCGAGATGTCGTGCCAGGCTGCGGACGGTGGTGAACTGGAACAGGTCCGCCACGGGGATCGTCCGTCCGAGCAGTTCGGTCAGCCGGGCCTGCACCCGCAGGATGAGCAGCGAGTGCCCGCCGGCCTCGAAGAAGTTCTCTTCGGCGCCCACTCGATCGACCGCGAGCACCTCGGTCCAGACGGTCGCGACCAGGCGTTCCAGCTCACCGGCCGGCGGGGTCCTGCGCCGGCTCCCGGCGTCCGCCGGGGCGGGGAGCGCACGCCGCTCGATCTTGCCGCGGTCGCCGCGCGGCAGGCCGTCCACCAGGACGATCGCGGCCGGCACCATGTAGCCGGGCAGCCTCGCCTCGAGGTGCTCGCGCAGCTCGGCGGTCGTGATCGACGCGGGCTCCGGCCTCTCGGGCCGGCTTCCGGAGCCGGTGCCGGCGGGCGCGACATAGCCGACCAGCATCGGGCTGCCGGGAACGTCCTCGCGCAGGATCGCCGCAGCCTCGCCGACTTGTGGATGCGCGGCCAGCGCCGCCTCGACCTCGCCGAGCTCGATGCGGAAGCCGCGCAGCTTGATCTGGTCGTCGTCGCGGCCGAGGAAGTGGAGCGTTCGCCCCGCGCCCGCCCGGACACGGTCGCCGGTGGCGTACATGCGCTCGCCCGGGCGCCCCCACGGATCGGGCAGGAAGCTCTCGGCCGTGCGCACGGGGTCTCCGAGATAGCCCTGGGCGACACCGGCGCCGGCGAGGTAGAGGTGGCCGGGGACGCCCTGGGGCACCGGCCTGAGCAGCTCGTCCAGCACATACGCGCGGACGCCGGGCAGCGGCCTGCCGATCGGCACTGTCGGCCCGCCGGACGTGTGCGCTTCGTCCGGCTCATGGACGGTGGCGGTGATGGTCGCCTCGGTCGGCCCGTACGCGTTCAGCCAGCGCACCCCCGGCGGCGAGGCGGCCCGCCATTCGGCCAGCCGGCCCGCGTCCACCCGTTCGCTGCCCACCACCACGAGCCGCAGGTCCGGGCAGTCGGCCGCCGGGTACCGGTCGAGCACCGCCACCCACTCGTGCCAATACGACGCGGGAAGGTTGAGGACGGTGAGCCGCTCCCGGCGGGTCAGTTCGGTCAGCTCGGCGATGCCGGGTACCGGCCCTTCGGGGAGCATGACCACGCATCCTCCCCGGATCAGCGTGGCGAACAGCTCTTCCGCCGCCACGTCGAAGGTGACGGAGGCGAACTGCAGCGCTCGGTCTTCCAGGCGTATCCGGTAGCGATCCGCGACGGCCTGGAGTGTGTGGGCCAGGTTGGCCTGACTGACGCAGACGCCCTTGGGGGTGCCGGTCGTACCCGAGGTGTAGAGCGCGTAGGCCGTCGCCATCTCGGAAACCTCGGGCCAGAGGTCCGCGTCCGGCTCGCCGGCGCCCGGTTCGTCCGTGGCCGATGCGTCCTCGACGGCGACGACGGGCACCTCGCCGGTCGCGAGCCCGGCACTCGCCCGGGAGACCAGCACCAGCGCCGCCCCCGAGTCGGCGAGCACCCGCTCCAGCCTTGCCTGCGGCGTGGCGGCATCGACCGGCACGTAGAAGGCTCCGGCCTTCATGACACCGATCAACGCGACGGGCCACTCAGGGGAACGCTCCATCCGCACCACGACCGCATCCCCTGCCCTGACACCACGGGCGCGCAGGTAAGCGCAGACCCGGTCCGAGCGGGCGGCCAGCTCGGCGTAACTCAGCGACCGGCCTCCCTGGCTGACCGCCGTCCGCTCGCTCCAGCGGGCGACCGCCGAGGCGAGGAGCCGCAGCAGTGTGGCCGGACCCGCGGCGGACGCCGGCGGGCGGCCACCCACAAGGGACTCGGTCTCGGCCTCGCCGAGCATCGAAAGAGCGGCCAGTGGAGCCTGCGGCGCGGCCAGAGCGGACTCCAGCAGGGCCACGAAATGCCCGGCGAGCCGCTCCACGGTCGCCCGCTCGAAGAGATCGACGTCGTACTCGATCGCGCCGCGCAGAGCCCCCGACGCAAGCGACGCCTCATCCCAGACGAGGGTGAGATCGAACTTCGCCACCGGACTGACCAGCTCACGCACCGACAACGACAGGCCGGGTGCGACGGCCGCCCTCTCGGGTATGTCCTGCATCGACATCATCACTTGGAACAGGGGCGTCCGGCCCGGCTCGCGAGGGGGCCGCACGGCTTCCACGACCTGCTCGAACGGGACGTCCTGGTGCGCGAAGGCATCCAGCGTGCCGTCTTTGACGCCCGCGAGGAACTCGGCGAAGGTCAGGTGCTCGTCCCAGCGTGAGCGCAGCACCAGCGTGTTCACGAAGAACCCGACCAGTTCCTCCAGTTCCGGGCGACCCCTGCCCGACACCGGCGTGCCGACGCTGACGTCCCTGACCCCCGCGTAGCGGCCGAGCACCAGCTTGAAGACCGCGAGAAGGACCATGAAACGGGTCGCGCCGAGCCGGCGGCTCGTCTCGCCCAGCCGGGCCGTCAGCTCGGCCGGCAGCCGCACGGGGACGGTGTCCCCCGCATGCCGGGGCGTGGCCGGGCGCGGATGGTCGGCGGGCAGGTCCAGGGCGGGCGGCGCACCGGCCAGGCGGTCCAGCCAGTACGCGAGCTGCTCGTCCCGTACGGGCCCGTCGAGGAGCGTCCGTTGCCATACGGCGTAGTCCGCGTACTGGACCGGTAGCGGTGGCGGCGGTTCGGCCGCATCGCCGATCGCCTCCCGGTAGAGCGCCCCGAGATCACGGACGAGCACCCCGACCGACCACCCGTCGGAGACGGCGTGGTGCATCGTCAGCAGCAGGACGGAGCGCCGCTCACCTAGACGGAGCAGGCGGGTGCGGAAGAGCGGCCCGGCGGACAGGTCGAACGGCAGTGCCGCCTCTTCCCGCGCCCGCCGCGCGGCCGTGCGCGCCCGCTCGGCCTCCGGCAGGCCACAGAGGTCTTCGACCTCCAGCTCGACGACGGCACCCGGCTCGACCACCTGGCGCGGCTCTCCGCCACCGAGATCCACCAGGCGCGTACGCAGCGAGGAGTGTCGCAGCACCAAACCCCGTAGCGCGGTGTGCAGAGCCTTCACATCAAGCTCGCCCTCCAGCGTCAGCGCCAGCGGCACGCTGTACAGCGGACTGCCGGGGATGAGCCGGTCCAGGAACCAGAGGCGCTGCTGGGCGAAGGACAGCGGCTGCGGCCCCGCCCCCGCGGGCACGATCGGCAGCCTGGCCCGCGCGGAGCCGGCCGCCGCGGCCCGGCGCGCGAACGCCGACACCGTGGGCGCCTCGAACAGGTCCCGGACGCCGAGTTCGGCACCGAGCCGCTCCGCTATGCGGGTCACCGCCTGCGCCGCGAGCAGGGAGTTGCCGCCCAGCGCGAAGAAGTCGTCACCCGCGGAGATGTCCGACAGCCGCAGCAGTTCCCTCCAGGCGCCGGCGACCAGCTCCTCGACCGGCCCCCGTGGCGGGAGCTGGGCCTCGGCGCGGACGGCGTCCCGTTCCGACGGGGAGGGAAGCGACCTCAGGTCGGTCTTGCCGTTCGGCGTCACCGGCAGCTCGCGGAGAAACACGTACCAGGTGGGCACCATCGCCGCCAGTAGCCGGTCGGCGAGGAACGAGCGCAGCTCACGCGGCTCGGGGCGCGCTCCGTCCCGCATGACGACGTAGGCGGCCAGGGCCGCCTGGTCACCCTCCCCCTGGACGGTGACGACCGCCTCGTTGACGCCGGGGTAGGAGCCGAGCACACCGGCGACCTCGTCCGGCTCTATGCGGACGCCGCGGATCTTCACCTGGGCGTCGGTACGGCCGAGGCACTCCAGGAGGCCGTCCTCCCGCCAGCGGGCCACATCCCCGGTCCGGTAGAGCCGTTCCCCCGTCCCGAACCTGCTCGGCACGAAACGCTCGGCGGTCAGGCCGGGACGGCCCACGTATCCGCGCGACAGACCGGCGCCGCCCAGGTACAGCTCGCCGGGCACCCCGATGCCGGTCGGCCTGCCGTGGCCGTCGAGCACGTACATGGTGGTGCCGTCGATGGGCCGGCCGATCGGGACCCGGATGGCGTCACCGGGCAGGTCGGCGATGTCGTGACAGCTCGCGAACGTCGTACACTCCGTCGGGCCGTATCCGTTCACCAGCCGGACACCGGGTGCGGCTTTGCGTACGGCGCTCACCCGCCGCGCGTCGGCGGGTTCACCGCCGAAGAAGAGCGTGCGCAGCGGCGCGAACATGGCAGGGTCCGCGTCCGCGCATTTGTGGAAGACGGTCGTGGTGAGCATCATCGCGGTGATGCCGTCGGTCTCGATGCGCCGGCGCAGCGCGGCCGGTGAGAGCACCTCGTGCTTGGGGACGCCGACCAGTTGGGCACCGTTCAGCAGCGCCCCCCAGATCTCGAAGGTGGCCGCGTCGAACGAGGTGTTCGCCGCCTGGCTCACCACGTCCGAGGGGCCCCAGCCGAGATAGCCGGCGTCGCGGACCAGGCGCACGATCCCCCGGTGAGTGATCGCGACCCCCTTCGGCCGGCCGGTCGAACCGGACGTGTAGAGCACACATACCTGCTGCTCCGGATGCGGCGGCGCAAGCCGCGCGGGCTCCGGCGAGGGTGCCGGCGGCCCGCCGACCCGCATGATCGGCACCTCGGTGCGGAACGAGAGCTCGCGGTCGGTGAGGATCAGGCGGGCCCCGCTGTCCTCGACCATGTACGCCAGCCGCGCGTCGGGATGGCCGGAGTCGAGCGGCAGGTAGGCCGCCCCGGCCAGCAGCACCCCGAGCATGGCGACGACCAGCGACGACGACCGTTCCATGGCCAGCCCGACGACGCTCTCCGCCGTCACGCCGCGCGCCTGGAGCAGGCCCGCGAGGTGCCGGGCCCGCGCGTGGAGCTCGCCGTAGGTCAGCGTTCCGTCCTCGAACCTCAGGGCCACGGCATCCGGCGTGGCCCGGACGCGTTCGAGGTAGGCTTCGCCCACGCCGATGGCAGAGGCCTGCTCGGGCTCGGTTCCCCAGGCCCGTAGGAGGTCCAGTTCCTCGGCGGTCGTGTGGACGAGGTCGCGCAGGTGGGCCCTGGGCGCGCCGAGGGCGGACTCCAACAGGGTCAGAAGATGGCCGACGAAACGTTCCACGGTCGCCCGGTCGAAGAGGCCGGCGTCGTACGCGACGGCGCCGCGCAGAGCGCCGTCCTGAGACGGCGGCTCCCAAGTCACGCGCAGGGCGGGGTGCGCGTCCCGCTGCGCCGTCGTCGCCACCTGGAATGCCGGCATGTTCCGAGGCTCGAACGTGCCCGGCGTGGCCCCCTCTACCAGCGCGAGGAGCTCCGCGAAAGTCAGATCATCATCCCAGCGGGTACGCACGACCTGGGAACCGTCCAGCAGGGTGACACTAACGTCGGTGACCCGCGCGTAGCGTCCAAGCAACAACATGAACGCCGCGAGCAAGGTCGTGGACCGGGCCGCCCCATGTGCGGCGGCGACCTCGTCGAGCCGCCGTATGGTCGCGCCGCCGAGTGTGACCGGCACCCCGTCACCAAGGGAGCGGAACGTTCCCGGCCGCATCCGGTCGATGGGAAGCCCGAGGGCCGAAGGTGTGTCCTGGAGCCGATCCCGCCGCTCTGCGAGGTCCGCCAAATCCGTTTCTCCTTCGAGGGAATGGCTCGCCGGCCGACGGATACAGAGAGACTGATCAGCCGGCTCGCCGGGGTGAGATTTCAGTGGGAGCCGACGGGACTCGATTCGGCCGGCCCTTCCGCGTGGTCTGCCAGATGACGCATCCGGCGTACAGGGGACAGCGACAGAAGGACCGCGGGGACGAAGAGGCCGATCGCCGACCACATGATCGTCTCTCCCAGGCCGAGAGCGCCGCCCAGAGCGCCGCCCATCAAGGAGCCGAGGGACAAGGTGCCCCATGAGAGCGAGCGTTGGGTGGCATTCACCCGGCCCTGCAAGTGCTCGGGGGTGATCGACTGGCGGAAGCTGATGACGGTGATGTCGAAGATCGGGATGCCGAGGAACCCGACAAAGGTGGCGGCACCGGCGAGCACGGTCGCGCCGAGGGAGTTGCCGTCCACATAGGAGAGAAGCAAGAAGCCGATGCCTGGCAGAGCCAAGGCGGTGACCAGGGTACGGCCGATACCCAGCCAGGCGTTCATCCGTTCGGCCAGCAGCGCGCCGACGAGCCCGCCGACACTGCCGACCGCGACGATCAGGCCGACCGCCGCCGAGGCCATCCCCGCCTCCCTGATCAAAAAGAGGAAATAGACGGCCATGATCGAACTGAAGAACAGGCTGAGAAAGAAGACCGCGATGGTGCACCAGCGCAGCAACGTGTTGCGGGCGACGACGGCGAATCCCGCACGCAGCGACGCCCAGATCGACGGCTTGGCCTCGTCCTCGGGCCCCTGCGGGGCCGCGTCCCTGGGCAGCTTGAACAGGGCGACGGCAGAGATCAGATAACTCGCGGAATCGATCGCGATCACGATGGGAGCGCCGATCAGGCCGATGAGCCCGCCGGCCAGGCCGGGGCCCGCGACCTCGGCGACCGAGGAGGATGCCTGCAGCTTGCTGTTGGCGTCGATGAGCCGATCACGATCGACCAGGCTCGGCAGATACGACATGTAGGCGATCTCAAAGAAGACCGTCATGACTCCCACCACGAATGTCACAACGAGAAGCTGCTCGATCGTCAGTACGTCCAGGACGAAGGCCACGGGTATCCAGGCGAGCGCGACGAACCTGATGGCGTTCGCCCACACCAGGATCGGCCGCCTGGCCCACCGGTCCACCATGACACCGACGAAGAGACCGAACAACAGAAAGGGAAGCGTTTCGAGTGCATTCAGTAAGCCCGCCTCCATGGGTGTCGCATTCAGCACGGCAACGGCGGTCAAGGGTAACGCCACAAAAGTGAGCTGCGTTCCCATGAACGAGATCGACTGACTGGACCAAAGCAGAGCGAACGCCTTGTTCCGAAAAATCGATCCAGGCTGGCTGTTCGCACCCATAGAAATCTCCGGATTCAACGAGAGGTGATCACGGCGTCCGAAGGCGTGGCGAAACCGTGCTCCAATAGGGCAGTGGTGCCCGAAATTCAGGATATGTTCAACAGGAGGAAAGATTTGCGCGTTGGCCGGCTCATCCTTCGGCGGCCGCCGCCGCCTCGTCGGCGAGCCAAGTCACGAGTCCGAGAGGCCGCATGTCGGTCCAGTGCTCCTCGACGTAGGCCAGGCACTGGGCGCGACCGGCCGGGCCGTACACCGGCGTCCAGCCGGCCGGTGGCGCCGTGACCTGCGGCCATAGCGAGTGCTGGCCTTCCTCGTTCACCACGACGAGGCAGCTCTCACCCGCCTGCCCGAGCAGACTTGACATTCCGCTTTCCTCCGCCTTGCCGTCAGGGTCCCTACACGGCCGCGCCACATCACCGGGCACGCGCGTCCGCCTCCACGCGACAGCAGGCCGCCGGTGGGCGGCGGACTGTGAGCACTAAAGGCAGGCCATGAAACGCGCCGAGTGCATACCGAGCGGTCATTTCGGACTGACTATGACATCCCTTGAAGCGTTCTGGCAACCGTATTGTCATTCCTGCAGGTAGAGCGGTCTGTCTAGCCCTGCCCGCCCCGAGTAAGGGACCGCATCGGGTGGGTTTCGGTGCGAGGTGCGTGCGAGTTCAAATTTAAACAGGCATTTCCTATCGGTCAACAATGTTTAAAATTGAAAGGAGGCCCCGCCATTCCGATGGTAAGCGCCTCTGTTACTACAGTAATGTTTCGTGATCTATAGTCGGATGTGTGTCGGATTGGTGACATCTGAGGATCTCCAGTCATGGGCGGCCGGGCTGGATGAACTGTTCGCGCGAGTCGCCGCTCGTTTCGGCCGGGTGGAACCGCGCCGGCAGGCGCGGGCCTACCTGGTCGGGCTGCTGGCGCCGGTAGAGCGGAAGAACGGCTGGCAACTGGCCGAGGCCGCAGGCGAAGCCAAGCCTCACCGGATGCAGCGGCTGCTGAACGGCGTGCGGTGGGATCCGCGGGATGTCCGCGCCGACCTGCGTGATTACGTGGTCGAACATCTCGGGGACCCGGGCGGGGTCTTGATCGTGGACGAGACCGGGTTCGTCAAGAAGGGCACCGCCTCGGCCGGGGTACAGCGGCAGTACTCGGGAACCGTGGGACGGGTGGAGAACTGCCAGCTCGGGGTGTTCCTCGCCTACGCCACCCCGCGCGGGCGCGCGCTGATCGACGCCGAGTTGTACCTGCCGAAATCCTGGACCGGCGATCGGGCCCGGTGCGCGCAGGCTGGCATCCCCGATGACGTGCCGTTCGCCACCGAACCGGCGCTGGCGGCGGCGATGCTGGGCCGGGCGCTGGACGGCGGAGTACCGGCCTCATGGGTGAGCGCGGACGAGGCGTACGGCCAGGATCACAAGTTCCGGCTCTACCTGGAGAAACGCAAGGTCGGGTATGTGATGGCCGTACCCAGGAGCCAGTCGCTGGGCGCCGGTATCGGCCACGATGACACCGGTTCACGGGCTGATGCGGTGACCGCTGATGCCCCCCGGCAGGCGTGGAAACGTCTGTCGGCGGGTGGTGGGGCCAAAGGCCCGCGGTTGTATGACTGGGCGATGGCGACCCTGCCACCTCATCCTGATGAGGAGTCAGGCCGGCCTGGGGGATTCCAGCGGTGGCTGCTGGTGCGCCGCGGCCTCACACCTGACGACCTGGGTGAGCTGGAAGTGGCCTACTACCTGTGTTTCGGCCCTGCGGGGACCGGTATCGAGCAACTTGTTCGCATCGCCGGTTCCCACTGGGCCATCGAGGAATGCTTCCAGTCCGCCAGGAACGCGGTCGGCCTGGACCAGTACCAGGTCCGCCGCTACGACGGCTGGCACCGGCACATCACCCTGGCGATGCTCGCCCATGCCTACCTCGCCGTCACCGCCGCGCACGCCCCAAAAGCACGTGCGGCTTGGTCCCCCTCACCCCGGCCGAGATCCGCCGTCTCCTGGTACATCTGACCCGCGCCGTCACTCACCCCTTCGGCCAGGACCTCCAATACGCGGGGGCATGGTCACGCCGGCGACGCGCTCACCAGGCCCACAGCAGCCATTACTGGAACCGATGGCTACGCCACAACGAGATCCAGCTCTAGATCACGAAACATGACTGTAGTACCAGGGCCTGTACGGAGTTGAGGCCAGTGGGATTCGCCTGCGCTAGGGTCGGTGCTCCTGGTAAGCCATCGCCGTGTGCAGCCGGTCTCTCACGGCGGTGCCCAACGCCTTGACATCCGGTCGGCCTGTGTCCGTTGCCAACGTCCCTTGAACTTGTGACATCGAGGCTTCAGCGGCTCATGGTGTCCCTTCGTCCCGGGTCTCGCCGTGATCAGCGTCCGATGCCGTGATCTGGGAGCGCGCCTCCGTGATCTGCCTCATGATGCGGTGCGCCCCGCAGGCTTCGGCGGTGGCGTACGCCTCCTCGGCCAGTGCCAGCGCCTCCTCACGCCGGCCTTGTGCAACGGCGATGTAGATCAGTCCGACCTGGTCTGCCGCGACACCGGCCAGGAGCCCGATCTCCCGGCGCAGTCGCGCTGATTCCTCCAGACGCTCCCGGGCTGCATCCAACCGACCCGCAAAGTGGTCGGCGATCCCCAGATGCCGCAGCGCCTCCGACTGGGTGTACCGGTCTCCCGCCAGCCTGGCCAGGTCGTATGACCGCTCAAGAAGAGGTAAGGCGCTATCAACATCATTCCGGACGACCTGGTGAAAACAGCCCAGCCAGAACACCGACTCCGCTTCACCCGCCGAATCACCGAGCATCCGATACAACCGCGCCGCATGCTCGAACAGCCCCAGCTCACGCGAATCCTCATGCCGATCCTCCAGAAACCACGCATGCAGGATCCGTCCACGAGCCAGCGCCAGATCGGCCTCGACCTTGTCCAGACCCTGCTCCGCTTCTGTCAGCCCGCTGAGGTCGCCGGCGAAAACAGCGCGCTCATAGGACAGCTTGGCCCGCTCGATACCGCTCTCCATGCCCATCCCGCCTCCCTGGTTCTCGTCCTCCGCGCTCATGGAGGCCCTTTGTACGGGGTCGACGACACCGTATGCCAGTTGCCTCATGACGGAGAGGAGCGGATGCGGGTGAGATAGCCGGTCCGCAGTCCGCGTCGTGGCCTTGACCTTGTGCCCTGCCGTAGGAGCGCACTCCATACGGTGTTGCCGTTGTATGCGGCGGCGAGCCGGGGTTGTGGCGAAGCGGTGACTTCAGACGATCAGCCGCACCGGCTTCTCGATGCTGTCGCGCAGGGCGGCGAACCACCGGGCGGCCAGTGCGCCGTCCACGGGGCGATGGTCGGCGGAGAGGGTCAGGGTCATCACATCCGCCGCCTCCAGGCCGCCGTCCTCGGTGACGACCGGTGTCCGGGTGGCCGAGCCGACGGCCAGGATGGCGGCCTGTGGCGGATTGATGATCGCGCTGAACTCCTCGACCCCGTACATACCGAGGTTGCTGATGGTGATCGAACCTCCCTCCAGGTCGCCCTGGCGCAAAGCGCCGCTGCGGGCCTGCTCACTGAAGGCACGGACCTGGGCGGAGACGGCTGACACGGACAGCGACTCGACGTTCCGCAGCACAGGTGTGACCAGCCCGGCGCCCGTGGCGATGGCGACCGATACGTCCACGGCGCGGAAACGGCGCACCGCGTCAGCCGTCCAGACCACGTTCATCTCGGGGACCTGGACGTGCGCCACGGCAATGGCCTTGATGAGCAGGTCATTGACAGAGATCTTCACCCCGCCGTCCGCGTTGATCCGCTGCCGGAGAGTGAGAAGCTCGCCTACGCGGACCTGTCCCCTGAGGTAGAAGTGGGGAGCGTTCTGCTTGCTCTGCGTCAGCCTGCCGGCGATGGCCTGCCGGATCCGCGAGTGCGGAATCGCGTCGTATGCGGGAGCGGCAGGACGCGGCGCGGCAGAGAGGTCAGGGGTCGGAGCGGGGCCGGGGCGAGGTATACGGGCGGCGATCGCGGCGTTGACGTCGTCCCGCACGATCCGCCCTCCTGGCCCGGTGCCGGTGATGGCGCCGAGGTCGATACCCGCGTCGCGGGCCAGCCGGCGCGCCAGCGGACTGGAGAAGATCCGCCCGTTGGCAGGCTGGTCGGTGAGGTCCGCTGGTGTGGGGACCTCGGGGGTCCGCTCGGTCCCGGGAATCTCCCGCCGGACGGCCGGACTGGTCTTCGCCGGTTCCGCGACACCGAGATCGGCGAGAAGGGCGTCGAGGTCACCAACCTTCTCTCCCGGCGCGGCGATGACCGCGACCGGGCTGCCCACCTCGACCTCGGTGCCGCTGGGGGCCAGCGCTTTGATCAGGGTGCCGTCCGCGTGGGCCTCGACGTCCACCTCGGCCTTGTCGGTCTCGACGATCATGATCGTGTCACCGGCGTGGAACGCGGTGCCCTCGGGTACGGGCCAGTCGGACAGGACCGCTGTTGTCGAACCCGCCGCGACCTCCGGCATGCGGAGCAGCTCGGCCATGGTCTTCCTCCGTGGTGCGTTGATGTCGGCGGTTCAGCGATCGGTGATTCTCTTCAGCTCTGCGGCGACCTCGTCGGCCTGGGCTATGGCGGCCCGCTCCAGCACCTTGCTGATGCTCGGGGACGCCTCGCCTCCGGTGACCCGCTGGACGGGCTGGTCCAGCCAGTCGAAGAAGCGGCGCTGGATCTCGTCCGCCAGCCAGCCGCCGTAGGAGGTGCCGAGCGCGCCCTGCTCGGCGATCAGGACGTTGCCGGTCTTGCGGATGCTCCCGCCGATGGTGTCCCAGTCGATGCTCGCCCGGTCCAGCCAGCGCAGATCGATGACCTCGACGTCGATGTCGCTGTTCGCCACGGCCTCGAGGACGTGGTTCGTCATGGCGAGGTAGGTCAGCACGGTGAGGTCCGAACCCGTCCGCCTGACGACGGCCTTCCCCACGGGCAGGCAGAAGTCCAGGTCCTGCGCTGGGACTTGTCCGGTGGTCGGGTAGAGGTCCACATGTTCCAGTACGACGACGGGGTCGTTGCAGCGCAGCGCGCTGTTCATCAGGCCGATGTAGTCGAAAGGGGTGGAAGGCGCGGCGATGCGCCAGCCGGGGGCGGTGGCGAGGATTCCGGCGGGATCCATCGAGTGCTGGGAGCCGTAACCGGTGCCCATGGCGACCTTGCTGCGCAGGACGAGCGGAACGTCGCCGCTGCCCCCGAACATGTGCCGGGCCTTGCCGATCTGGTTGAACAACTGGTCGGCGGCGACCCACATGAAGTCCGCGTACATGAACTCCACCACCGGCCGGTAACGCCCCTCGATCGCGATGCCGCCGGCCAGACCTGCGAACGCGTTCTCACTGATGGGCGTGCCGAGTACGCGATCGGGGAACGCCTCGGCGAGACCGCGGGTGGCGCCGTTCGTGCCTCCCTTGAGGCGGTGGACGTCCTCGCCGAGTACGACGATGCGTTCGTCCTCGGCCATGCGCCGGCCCATGACCTCGGCCACCACGTCGATGAACTTGCGCTCCTCCAGCTTGCCCGGGAAGGAGCTGAGTTCGGCGGTCCGTGCCCCGTCGAACTCGCTGAGGTCTCCACGGACACCCACATCCCGGAAATCCGGGTCCGGCCACAGTCGCCGCCTGATCTGCCGCTGGCCGGGCTTTCCGCCGGGCACCGGTTCGAGGAGTTCGCTCGCGACGGCTTCCATCTCGGCCTTGGCGCGTTCGGTACTCCGGGTCACCTCCGTCTCGGTGAGGATGCCGCGCCGCAGCAGGTGGGACGTGACGAGCGCGAGCGGGTCGCGCTTCCGCCACTCCTTTTCTTCTTCCTTGCTGCGATAGCCGAACGCGCTGCCCGGGAAGGGGCCGTTCTGGTGGAAGTAGCGGTAGACGTCGGCCTCGACGACCGTGGGTCCGCTGCCTGCCCGCATGTGGGCGACGGCTTCGCCGGTCGCCAGGTACACGGCGAGGGGATCCATGCCATCGACGCGCCAGCTCGGGATGTTGAAGCCCGGCCCGCGTGCGGACAGCCGCGGTTCGGCGGTGACCTCGTTGACGTGTGTGGAGACCGCGTACTGGTTGTTCTCGATGAAGAAGCACACCGGAAGACGCCACGCACCGGCGAGGTTGAGGGTCTCCAGGACGGAGCCGATGTTGACCGCGCCGTCACCGAAGTAGGAAACGGAGACCGCGTCGGTGCCGGCATGCCGGGCCGACCAGGCGAATCCGGCGGCCTGAGGGACGCCACCGCCCACGATGGCGTTGGTCCCCATGGCGCCGGCCTCGCGCCACCGCAGGTGCATGGATCCACCGCGCCCACGGCAGAACCCGTCGGCGAGGCCGCAGATCTCCGACAGGCTGCGGGAGAGCACCGTGCGAACCGCGTCGGGTAGCGGGGCCCTCGGGTCGAGGCCGTCGGGAGCCACATAGCCGAGTGCCTTGGCGAGGAACTGGTGGTGCCCACGGTGCGAGCCGTTGACGTAGTCGCCGGCGGTGAGTGTGAGCACCGAGCCGACGGCGCCGCCTTCCTGGCCGATGCTGGAGTGGGCGGGGCCGTGCACCAGCCCTTGTGACGCGAGGGCGAGGACGTACTCCTCGAAGGTCCTGATGAGAAGCGTCTGGGTGAACATCGAGACGAGCAGTGCCGGATCGGCGGCGTCCCAGTCCTTCTTCGTCGTGACGACCTCGACCCAGGGCGCACTTGGGCTGAGTCTTCTATGTGTGGGCACGGACGCCTCCAAGACGTGAGCACACGGCTCGGCCGGGCTTTGCACGCCCAGCTCTTGCGGTTGTCCCACAGTCCCCGTAGATGGATCCACACACAAGACTGCGTTATCTATTTGTTACGAAAGTTGTCCGATACCAGGCGTTGACTAGCGGTGTTGATGGCGCGAAGGTCTACATCTAAGAAGCATGGATCCATGGAGGATGGTCATCGTGAAAACGCCGAGCGGCCCCAGTGACCTCAAGGAGTTCGAGCAGGAGTCCTGGTGGAAGGCGGTCCAAGCCGAACTCAACGGAGACTCCGAGTGGGCGGACGCGGCCAGGTACTTCCCCGCCCGCATCGAGTTCCGCAGTGACCACGCCTCCTGGACGATGGACACGCGGGACGGACGGGTCGTCTCCGTGCGGCAGGGACCCCACCCGCAGGGGGCCGACATCACCATCGTCGCCCCCGATGCGGAGTGGCGCCGCGTGATCGACGGTCAGGTCGACTGGTTTCAGGGCACCTCACCGGGGCTGGGCCACATCACGGTGGAGGGCGACGGGATCGCCGCCATGCGCAACGTCAAGGCCATGTGGCGTCTACTCGGCGCGCTGTCCACGGCGGGCGGGCCCGCGGCCCAGCCCGGGCCCTACTCCCCCGGCCCCGAGACGGACCGCCACACCGCCATCACCGGACGCTACGTGATGGTCAACGGCCTGCGGACATACTACGAGGAGGCCGGCGAGGGCATCCCGATCGTCTGTATCCATGCGGCGGGCCAGGACACGCTGATGTACCGCCACGTCGTCGCAGGACTGTCCGACGAATTCCGCGTCATCTCCATCGACGCGCCCGGCCACGGCAAGACCCTCGAACCGGCCGGCGGCGCTTTTCGCGCCATCGCCGACCACGCCGACTTCAACGAGGCGTTCATCGAAGCGCTCGGCCTGGAGAACCCGGTCATCGTGGGGTGCTCGATGGGCGGCAACATGGTTCTCGAACTGGCCTCCCGGCGGCCGGGCTTCTACCGCGCCGTCATCTCGGCCGAAGGCTCCGACTACACCCCGACCGTCAGCGACACGCTGCTGGAGATGCTGCTCCTGAACGGGCCGCAGATCCTGGAAGGCTGGTCCCGCTCCATGACCGGTCACCGCACCCCGCCCGACCGCGCCCGCGAGGTGGTGTGGCAGTTGCGCAGGGTGTGCCCGGAAGTGATCGCCGCGGATCTGACCGGCTACGCCGGCTTCGACCGCCGCGACCAGGTCGGCCGGATCGAGAGCCCGGTGCTGCTGCTGCGCGGCGACGCGGACTGGCTGGTTCCGCAGGAAATGGTCGAGCAGGTCGCAAGCCGCATACCCGGCAGCCGGATCGCGGTCCTTGCGGGAACCGGCCACTATCCGATGATCGAGAACCCGGTCGAGTTCAACCAGACGGTGCGCGCCTTCGTGCGGGAGACCCTGTGATGAACGGCCTCCCGGATCCCGTCGTGCTGCCGCCGCCCCTGGCGGGGCTGCCGGTGGCCCAGGTCGGCATCCTCGTACCCGACCTGGCGGCAGGCATCGCCACCTGGTCGGCCCTGCTGGGCGCGGACGACTGGCTCATCTACACCTATGGGCCCGGCACTGTCCCCCGGCTGACCTACCGGGGCGAGCCGGGGACGTTCCGGATGCGGGTCGCTCTCACCGGGAACGCCCCGCAGATCGAACTGATCGAGTCGCTCGATGGGCCGAGCAGCTACACGGAGTGGATCAACAGGCACGGCTACGGCCTTCACCACCTGGGCTTCCGGGTTCCGTCCGTGGAGCAGGCCATCCGCGAGGTGACCGCGAGCGGTGTCGGCCTGCTGCAGTCCGGCAGCGGATACGGACAGGACGGCGACGGGGGGTTCGCCTACTTCGACACCGAGGACGGCGTTGGTCTGATCGTCGAGGCCATCGAGGTCCCCAAGCGCCGCAGGCCGTCCGAGCCGCTGCCCCGGGGGCGGCGGTGAGTCCGGCCGGCGTCCGCGGCCTGCCGGGACTGGCGGGGGTCGAACACATCGGTTTCACCGTGCCCGACCTGGAGGAGGCCACCCGGTTTCTCACCGAGGTCATCGGCTGCGAACTGGTCTACACCCTGGGTCCCTTCCAGTCCGACGGCACGTGGATGGCCGACAGGCTCAACGTCCACCCGCGAACGGTGATGCGTCGCCTGGCCTTCTTCCGCTGCGCCAACGGTCCCAACTTCGAGGTGTTCCAGTACGAGTCCCCGGACCAGCGCCCGCTCCCGCCCCGCAACAGCGACGTAGGCGGCCATCACCTGGCCTTCTACGTCCAGGACCTGGACGCTGCCGTGGCGCACCTGCGGGCCTGCGATGTGACGGTCCTGGGCGAGCCGACCATCAGCAGGGGCCCGAGCGAGGGGCAGCGCTGGGTGTACTTCCTCGCCCCCTGGGGCATGCAGTTCGAGCTCGTCTCCTTCCCGCGCGGCAAGGCCTACGAAAGGGCGCTTGATCTGGATGGGGGCCGGGGACCGAGGCTGTGGCAACCTGTCATTCCGGATCACCTGCCACGTTAGGGAGACCATGCCGCCAGGTCTGGACGGACAATCCTCTGTCGCCAGTCAGAGGGTCGCCGACACACTGCGCAAGCAGATCCTCTCCGGGGATCTCGCCCCCGGCGCGAGGATCATGCAGGAGGACGTCGCCGCGTCCCTCGGCTCCAGCCGGCTGCCGGTCCGTGAGGCCCTGCGGATTCTGGAGGCCGAAGGCCTGGTCGTGCTCAAGCCGAACAGCGGGGCGTGGGTCTCCAAGCTGGACCTGGTCGAGTGCCAGGCGATCTACAAGCTGAGGGAGCGGGTGGAGCCCCTCGCCCTCAGCGAGTCGATGCCGAACCTCACTTCAGACGACATGGCGCGGCTGGACGAGATCCAGCATGAGATCGAGACCAACCACGACGTCGACCGTTTCCTCAGCCTCGACAGAGAACTCCATCTGATCACTTATTCGGGCTGCCGCATCGATCAGCTCCTGACGATGGTCCGTCGCTTCTGGAACACCACTCAGCATTACCGGCGGGCCTACGCCAACCTCGTTGATCCGACCGGCTATGAACTGGTCAACTTCGAGCACCGGCTGATCATAGAGGCGATCAAACGAGGCGATCCCACCGACGCCGAGCGCTTCCTGGCCGGGCACATCCGCCGGACCCGGCTCGCGCTGTCACGCCACCCCGAAGTGTTCACCGACTGAACGAGCAGACCCTTGGGCAACGATCGCCTATGGATCCATAAAGTGGATCACTTTATCTAATCGCAATCCAGTTCACCGCCCCTATTACATTGACGTGCCGAAATCCGGGATGGAGTATCGGATCCGTCAATGACTCCTCACAGATGGATCCATTGTCAGCGACCTAGGTAGCGAAGGATCTCCTCCGCCGATGTGGTCGCCCCCGCCCCTTCACGAAGACGAAGGAGTGCGCAGTGAAACGCCGCACAACCGTCATCCGTACCCTCGCCGCCCTGAGCGGCCTGACCGCCGTCCTGGCCGGCTGCAGCGCCGGAACGACCGAAGCCGGTGGAGCAGGCGGCAAGACCGTGGGACTGATCCGCTTCTCCGGATCGGACGTCTACGCCAACAGCGCCCTTGACGCCATCGCCGCCTATGGAAAGGGCAAGGGCTGGACGATCACGGAGGTGGACGCCAACGGCAGTGTCGACTCTGCCAACACGGCGTTGACCAACCTGGCCACCAAGGGCGTCGACGCGATCGCCATCTCCGTGTTCCCCACCGCCGCGCTGGCCTCGGGAGTCGCCTCGGCGCAGGCCGCGGGAATTCCGGTGGCCAACTGGGGAGGCGGCCTCGGACCGGGCGTCCCCATCGCGGCGGACGTGTCGATCGGTGCGCCGATGGCCGAGCGGGTGGTGAAGGACCTGGCGGGCACGGGAGCATTGCTGGCCCTCGGCTATCGCCCGGGCCTGCCCTGCCAGCGCCGCGAAAAGGCGCTTGAGGAGGCCGTGGCGAAGACGAACATCCAGATGGACGCCCAGCAGATCACCATCCCCGGGCAGGTGGAATCGGCGGACAAGGCGACGCAGGCGTGGGCGCAGGCCCACCCCAAGGGCGGCAAACTCGCCGTGTGGGCCTGTTTCGACGACCCGGCCACCGGCGCCGTCGCGGCCCTGCAGCAACTCGGCCGCACCGACGTCCAGTCCTATGGCCTGAACGGCACCGCCGAGGCGCTGTCCCTGGTCAAGGCGGGGAAGCTGACCGCGACCCAGTGGATCGACGGGCCGTCCCAGGGACGTGAGATCGCCGGGCTGCTGGAGAAGTACTGGGCGGCCCCCAAGGACTTCGAACCGGTCGAGATCGACGGCGATCACAAGGTCATCGACAAGTCCAACGTCGACGCCTTCCTGGCGGACCATCCCGAGCTGAGGAAGTAGTCATGACGACAGCGGCGACGGCGCCCGGCCAGGCGGCCCCCCTGATCCAGGTACGGGGATTGGCGAAGACCTACGGCGCCATCCGTGCGCTGCGCGGCGTCGATGTCTCCTTCCGGCGCGGCGAGATTCACGGGCTCGTCGGAGCCAACGGCGCCGGCAAGTCCACGCTGATCCGCTGCCTGGCCGGTCTGGAGCGGCCCGACGCGGGCGACATCCTGGTCGATGGCGAGATCACCCAGGTGTCCGGCCCGGCCGGCGCGGCCCGCCTCGGGTTCGCGTTCATCCACCAGGAGCTGAACCTGGTGAACTCCTTCACCGGAGCGCAGAACATCATGCTCAGCAGCCACCGCGGCTCGATGGTGACACCGCGCCGGTTCGGCGGCGTGCCCCGCGCGGTGCTCGATGCCGCCCGTCGAGTCGGGATCGACTTCCCGCTCGACGTCCCCGTCGCCGACCTGACCGTCCATCAGCAATGGCTCATCACCATCGCGCGAGCGCTGGTCGAGGACCGTGCCCTCATCGCCATGGACGAGCCGACCGCGTCCCTGGACGCCCAGGAGGCGGCCACGCTGCTGAACGTGGCGCGCGAGCTGGCCGCCTCCGGCGTGGCCGTGGTGTTCATCAGTCATCGGCTCGACGAGGTGACGGCCGTCTGTGACCGGGTCACCGCCTTCAAGGACGGATCGATATCCCTGGCGCTGCCCCGGGCGGAGATCACCCGGGAAGCCGTGGTGCGTGCCATCGTGGGCCACGACGTCACCCCGGGTGCCGGGGCCACGGCCTTCGAGGCGACCGAGCACACCCGCGTCGTCCTGAACCTGCGGGACGTGGGACGCGGGCGGAGCGTGCGCGAGGTGTCCCTCGCGCTTCACGAGGGCGAGGTGGTCGGCATCGCCGGCCTGGTCGGCTCCGGGCGTACGGAGCTGGCGCGGCTGATCTTCGGCGCCGATCGCCCCGACAGCGGCACGATGGTCCTGGACGGCAAGCCGTACCTGCCCCGTTCCATTCCGCATGCCATCGCCCGGGGCGTCGCCTATGTTCCCGAGGAGCGGCGCTCCGAGGCGTTGTTCCTCCCGCATTCGGTGGAGGACAACCTCCACATCACGGTGTGGGATCGGTGGCGGATCGGCAGGTGGCTGCCGCTCATCCGGTCCCGCTCGTCCCGTGCCGCGGCGAACCGCACCTGCCGCGCTCTCGGGATCAAGACGGCCGATGCCCGCCGGCCGGTCGTGGGTCTCAGCGGCGGAAACCAGCAGAAGGTCGTCATGGGCCGCTGGCTGGCCACCGACCCGAAGATCCTCATCCTGGACGAGCCGACTCGTGGCGTGGACGTGGGCGCGCGCGCCGACATCTACCACCGGATCCGCGAGGCCAACCGGTCCGGATCCGCCATTCTCGTGATCTCCTCGGAGTTCGAGGAACTCCTTGAGTGCAACCGCGTGCTCGTCATGGCCGAAGGCCGCATCGTCGGCGAGCTGACCGGCGACGAGATCACCGTCCCCAACATGCTGCACCTCTGCTACGCGTGATCGACGCCGCGCGGTAAGAAACTGGAGTACCCCGCAATGGAAGGCACCATCGAACAAGCCACGAAGCCGGCGGCCGGGCCTGGGGCCGCACCGGGCAGAGCACAGCGCATGCTGGTTCTCACCGGCAGGTACGGAACGCCCGCCGTCCTCGCCCTGCTCGTGATCGGCTTCACCGCCGCCAGCCCGCAGACGTTCATGACCGGCCAGAACCTGCTGAACATCCTCAACCAGAGCGCCACACTGGCCATCGTCGCCGGCGGCCTGACCCTCCCCCTGGTGGCGGGCAAGTTCGACCTCAGCTTCGCCGCGGTGGTGAGCCTGTCCGGCATCCTCGCGGTCGGCTTCCTGGAGCGCAGCGGTCTTCCGTGGTTCGCCGCCATACTGCTCGCCCTGGCGGCTGCCGCGATCATCGGGCTGGTCAACGGGCTGCTCGTGGCGCATCTGCGCATCAATCCGATCGTCGCCACCCTGGGCACCAGCACCATGCTGCTGGGCGTCAACTACGCCTACTCCAACGGCACGCCCATCACGATTGAGCCCGGCCCCTTCACCGACATCGCGCGTGCGTCGGTGCTGGGCGTCCCCGCCCCCATCATCCTCACGGCGATCGTTCTGGGCGGTCTGTGGGTCGCGCTGAACTTCACGCTGCTGGGACATCACATGCAGGCGGTGGGCACCAACCAGGTGGCCGCCCGGATGGCCGGCGTCCGGGTCGCCCGCATCACCGTGATCGCCTTCGCGGTCTGCGGGGTGTGCGCGGGCCTGGCGGGCATCGTGCTGGCGGCGCGCATCGGCAGCGGGCAGGTCACGGCCGGCGACGGCTACCTGCTGAACGCGTTCGCGGCCGTCTTCCTCGGCGCGTCCGTGCTCCGGGACGGCGATTTCCACATCATGGGCACACTCGTGGGCGTTCTCATCGTCACGGTCACCTTCAACGGACTGTCCCTGCTGGGTGCCCAGTCCTACGTTCAGTTCCTCTTCCAGGGCGGGATCCTGGTGGCCGCCACGGCCTTGAGCAGTACCAGCCGTCGCATGCTGCTCGCCTCGGTACGGCGCTGATGGTTCGCCCCGCCCTAAAGAATCCGCCGTCGCCTTCCTCGACGCCCGCCTGGCCCGGGCATGAGCACCCGTTTGCATCCCACAGTTGTGAAAGGCACCACTATGAGCAGCATCGAAACCGAGAAGCGGATCAAGGTCAACGGAACGGAGCTCTTCGTTCGCGACACCGGAGAGGAGAATCTTCCCGTCGTCCTGGCTCTCCACTCGCTGTTCCTCGACGGCCGCATGTTCGAGGGCTTCAAGGACGCCGCCGCCGGCAAGTACCGGGTCATCCGCCCCGACTTCCGGGGCCAGGGTAAGAGCGCGGCGGCCGAGGGCGACCTCATCCATCTGGACACGGTCACCGCCGACGTCATCGCACTGGCCGAAGCCCTGAATCTGGAGCAGGTGCACCTGCTGGTGCAGTCCATGGGCGGCGACGTGGGCTTCCGGCTGGCGGTGGCCCGGCCCGCACTGGTCAAGTCGATGATCGTCCTCGGCTCGTCCGCCTGCTCCGAGCCCGCCGATCAACTGGTGGTCTTCCGGGAGTGGGTCGACAACGTCGGCCGGCAGGGGTTCGTCGGTGACGTGCTCCAGGAGACCATGGAGATCATGTTCGGTGTAACGACCCGTAACGACCCCGCCAGGCAGGACATCGTCAAGCGGTGGGAGTCACGGATCGCTGAGGTCCCGAAGACCCTGCGCCCCGCCATGGCGGGTGTCATCGAACGCGGCACCGCCGTTCATCTGCTTCCGCAGATCAGCGTCCCCGTCTTCATCGTCTCCGGCGAGGAGGACAAGCCGCGTCCGGTCCCGTGGCAGAACGAAATGGCCGAGCACCTGCCGAACGCCACCTTGTGGCGCCTTGAGAAGATCGGTCACAGCCCCATTCTGGAAGCGCCGGACGTCGTCCTGCCCCGCCTGCTCGACTTCCTCGGCCAGGTGGAGAAGTCCGATGGCAAGTGATCAGGATCACCCGTCTGAAGGGATCACCATGAGCAGGCCGGAGTTCTTCGCCACTCCCGGGTACGGCGAGACACAGCTCGCCAACATGCACTACTACCAGGCGGTTCGCATCGGCGACCGCGCACCCATCTGGACCGAGACCGGTGTTCCCGCCCTCGGCGCCCCGAAGATGCGCGTCGAGATCCGCGTCACCGCCATCATCGGGCGCGACGACTGACGTACACACCGCCTGAGCGGCCGGCCCCGCTCAAAGCCTCCGGTTGACATAGGCGATCCGCCAGCCGCTCGGTGTCGCGGTGAGCCCGGTGATGGACAGCGGAGCGAGGTCGATGCGGGCGGTGCTGAGCGGATCCGCCCCCAGGGCGTGGCCGAGCGCCGCTCTGATGGTGCCGGCGTCACAGATGGCGACCTGTTCCGGCTCCTCTCGTACGGAGTCGAGCCAGCCGGCCACCCGCGACGCGTGCACGGCCAGGGACTCGCCGCCGTGCGGAGCGGCGGCGGGGTCGGTGAGCCAGCTCATCAGCGCCTGCGGCTCCTCCTGCGCGACCTGGTCATAGGCAAGGCCGCGCCATCGGCCGTAGTCGGCCTCCCTGAGGGCGGCAGCGGGGAGCGCCTGCAGTCCCATGGCACGGGCGGTCTGCCGGGCGGCTTTGCCGGGCGCCGACCACACCAGGGAGGTCGTCGTGAAGCGCAGCGAGGCGGCCTTGGCCAGACCGGCCGCGTCCGCGTCCTCATCACCGGGGAAGCGGGCCGCCCGCATCCCCGGCGTCGTGGCGTGCCGGACGAAGAGCACCCCAGGGTTCAGCTCGGTGCCGCGGCGGCCGGAGCGGGCGCGATGGTACGCCTCGCCGCCCGGTCGCTCAGCCAGCCGAACAGCACGCCGAACGCCGTCCAGAAGACGAGCTGGGTGCCGATCGAGGCGAGCCGGAACTCCCACAGCAGCGTGGCCGGGAAGCCCTCGGGCACCTCGTCGACCGTGGGCAGCAACCACCATGCGGCCACCACCGGCACGAGGAACGCGACGAGCGCCGCCACCCGACGAGCCCACGGATCCCCGGTGACCCGGCGGGCGGTGACCACGGCGATCACGGTGGCCGCCAGGCCGACGAGGATCATCACCACATAGAGCAGGGTGCGGCTGTTGATGGTCGCCGGATCACCCACGGCGGGGGGATTTGCGGGATATTTCACGAACGGCACGAGGATGATCGCGGCGAACGCCGTCCCGGCCATGACCAGTGCGAGCCGTCCATCGGACGTCGGCCCGACCGGCCCGCCCCGACCAGCTCGCCCAGCTCGCCCGACTCGTCCGCGAAGACCCGCGAACACCAGCGCGAAGATGCCGCCCACGGCGAGCCCGTAGAGGCCGGTGGCCAGGAAGAGACCGGCCTTCTGCGCGGGCCTGCCGACCACGGCCTCCTCGCCGTGGCCGTGTTCGGCCTCCTCGGCGTGCTCAGGAACCGCGGCCCGCGCGGCGGCCTCCTCCAGGGCGATGGCGTCGTCCACCCGCGGTTCCCCGAATGCGAAGGCGAAGCCGCCCGTGACAAGTCCGGCCAGCAGCCCCACGAGCAGGCCCCTGACCAGCAAAGTGCGTACCACACTCGGCCCCTAGTGGCAGGGCACGCCGAGCAGGTGCCGCCCGTCGTGCATGAGTTCGTGCAGGAACGCGCCGGTCTGGGAGACCGCGCCGTTGTCCATCAGGACCAGGTACGCGACGAGCAGGAGCACAGGTACGGCCGCCAGCCAGGGGCGCAGCCGGGGAAAGGGAATGCTGGACGGGGTGGACAAGCCACTCATTTAGCGCCTCCTCAGGGTCACGCGTCCCATCTCACGAGGTCACGATCGTCAAGCGACCTGGCTCCCGGGATCTGCGTCCCGGATACAGTGGCGCGTCCGCACCGGCATCTCACCGGATTTCCCTTGAACAATCGTGAAGTCAACCGGAACGTATCCCGCCTCCCCGGTCGCGTCAACACGGATCAAGGAAGTGCATGCTGCTCGCCGTCGTGCATTTTCGCTATAACGCTCGGTCACCACCGGTTGGGGCACTTCTACGTGGGGTGCGAAAGGGCGCAACGACGGCTCCGCTGATCGTGTCGTTACCCTGGCCGCCGAGTTGAAGGGCCATTAGCCTGTGCGGTGATGAGTGTTGATGGGCTGCTTCCAGGCGATCCGCGACACATTGGGCGTTATGTGGTTAAGGGGCGGCTGGGCGCGGGCGGCCAGGGTGTCGTCTACCTGGCCGACGCGCCGGACGGCGCCCAGGTGGCCTTGAAGGTCATCAAGGCGGAGGTCGGCTCCGATGCCCGCCGTCTGTTCGAGCGGGAGTTCGCCGTTCTGCGGCGCGTCTCCAGCTTTTGCACTGCGCAGGTGCTCGATGCCGATGTGACGGCCGACCCCCCTTACATCGTCAGCGAGTATGTCGCCGGCCGTTCGCTTTATGCATTCGTCGCCGAAAACGGGCCTCTCGTGGGAGCCGATCTGGACCGTCTCGCGGTGGCGACGGCCACGGCCCTCATCGCGATCCACCGCGCGGGTATCGTCCATCGCGATTTCAAACCGCAGAACGTCCTGTTGGGGCATGACGGCCCACGCGTCATCGACTTCGGCATCGCCCGTGTCCTCAATGACGGTGCCGCCCTGGCCAGCGCGCTCGTGGGCACCCCCCGGTACATGGCCCCCGAGCAGATCAGGGGCGAGGCGTTCGGCCCCGCCGCCGACATCTTCGCCTGGGGGGCGACCATCGTCTACGCCGCCACCGGCCGCTCCCCGTTCGAGGCCGGCACGCTTCCGGCGGTTTTGCACCGTGTGCTGCACGAGCAGCCCGACCTCGGCTCTCTTCCCGATCATCTCCGCTCTCTGGTAGGACGCTGTCTTTCCAAGCAGGCCGCCGATCGTCCCACGGCGTCCGAACTCCCGCTGGCCATCATGGACCTGGGCGCCGGGCCCCGGACCGAGCCGGCGGCGGACGTACCGATGGCCCCGGCGGAGCGGGCGAGACCGCGCAGGAGATGGCGGCGGCGGGCGATGCTCGGGGGAGGCGCGATCGTCACGGCGGTCGCTCTGGCGGCGGGCGCGGTCTGGTGGGCGCGAGTGCCGGAGCGAACGACGAACACGAACGCCGCGACCGCCACCAAGCCGGCCACGGCCAACGAGCCCCCGGGATACTCCCTGGTAGCGCTGGGCGCGGCGCGCACGGCCTTCGAGGCGTGGTACAGCCTCGACCACACCGACTACGACGCAGGAGCGCGGCGTACGCTGACCCTCCTGTCCGGGGTGGCCGCGCAGGACTACTGGCATCTGATCGGCAATTCCAAGAGCGCGGTGGTGGCCGCGAAGGCGAAGCAGACCGCACGGGCGACCGCCGCGGGAATCTTGTGGGCGTCGCCGCAGCGGGTGTCGATCATCGTGATCGGTCTCAGCTACATCACCCAGAACGAAACCGTGGTGAAGTCGGAGGACCCGCTGCTGTTCGCGGAGATGGTCCCCTCCGGCGGAGGCTGGAAGATGGATTACGCGCGGAGCACCCCGTCCGGCACCACGGTCCCGGCCGGCGCCTGGCCGTCCACCGAGATCCGGACCATGGTCGCCGATGCCGCCGGCTGCCAGAGCGAGGCCTTCATCAACGGGCCCCGCCTGGAAGAGCGTCCCACCTTCTTCGGACGCTGCACGACTGGGCGGGCCGAGCAGTGGTGGCGGGAGTTGGCCGCGATCCCCGACGCGCAGGTGCCCGACTGGTGGAGCTGGCAGTACCGGGAGATCGGCACGGCCTTCGAACGGTTCAACGGCCCTGACTCCGCGACCCTCATCCACCTCGGAGACTCGGCCAAGGCCCCCGATCACAAGGTCGTGAGCTATCGGTTGCACCTGCGCCGGGTCGACGGGCGCTGGAAGCTGGAGGACGTGACGTCGCCGAAGGACAACCGCTCCCTGTTCCAGCGACGCCTGAAATGAGCGTTTCCATTGGCTTACGTCCGGGCGATCCGGAAAGGATCGGCCGCTACCGGGTGCTCGGCCGGCTCGGCGCGGGCGGCCAGGGTGTCGTCTTTCTGGCCGTGGGGGGCGAGGGACGGCAGGTCGCCCTGAAAGCGCTGCCCCCGATCGCCGACGAGGCCGCCCGCCACCGCCTGGCGGCCGAGCTGGTCCTGGTGCGCAGGGTCTCCGGATTCTGTACCGCCCAGGTGCTCGACGCCGATCTGACGGCCGACCCGCCGCACATCGTCACCGAGTACGTACCCGGTCCGTCCCTGGCCGAGCTCGTCCGGCGCGAGGGTCCCCATCGCGGCGCGGCGTTGGAACGGCTGGCGGTCGCCACCGCCACCGCGTTGACGGCGATCCACCGCGCGGGCGTCGCCCACCTCGACCTGACCCCCCGCAACGTGATCATCGGCCCGGACGGTCCACGTGTCGTCGACTTCGGCCTTGCGCACGCCGTCGGCGGCCCCGCCGCGAGCGACCTCGTGATCGGCACACCGGCGTTCATGGCCCCCGAGCAGTTGGCCGGACACCCACCGGGTACCGCCGCTGACGTCTTCTCCTGGGCCGCGACGATCGCCTATGCCGCGACCGGCCGGCATCCGTTCGGCGACGACACGGTGCAGGCCGTCGTCTACCGGGTGCTCCATCAGGAACCCGACCTGGGCACGGACGTCGAGCCGCCCGGCTTCCTGCGGGAGATCCTCCAGGCCTGCCTGGCCAAAGACCCGGCGCGGCGCCCATCGGCCCAAGACCTCCTCTACCGGCTGGTCGACCGCACCCCGCTGACATCTCCCGGGACACCGGCGCGTACGCCCGGCCGGAAGCGGAGCCGGATCGCCGCGGTGGTGGCGGCCGTCGTCGTCATCGCGGCCGGGGGCGGCGGCATCGCGCTGTGGCGAGGCTCGGCCGACCCCGGAAGCCGGCAGGCGACCACGGAGACGGGGGCCCTGCTTCCGCCACCCCTGTACGTCCAGGAAGCCGACCGGGCGGCGCGGAACGCCTACCGCGTCGTTAGCAGCTTCGGCCACAGGACGCTTGACCGAGATCTCCAGGCGGTGGACGGCGTGACCACCGGGCGTGCGAACGCGGAATACACCGGTCGGCTCCAGGAGCAGGCGCGACGGATCCGCGAGGGGAAGGTGGTGCAGCAGGCCGTGGCGGCCGAGAGCGGCATCGTCGCCGCCAAGGCCGATCGGGTCGCCGTTCTGGTCTGGGGCCAGACGGTCAGGAGCGAGGATTCCACCCACGGCTATCGTCGCGGCGGTGTGGTGATGGAGATGCGCAAGGTCGGGACCACGTGGAAGCTGGACCACGTCTGGCCGCCGACCCCGCGGCCGGACTCGGCCGAGATGACCGGCGGGGACTGGCCGTCCGGCAGAGCGGCGGCCCTGCTGTCGGCCGCGTCGGGCGATGGTGCCCGCGCCATCGCGTTCGACGCCATCACACCCGCAGGCGCGCGGGTGTTCCGCCTCGGCGCGGACGCGACCGTGCGCAGGCTCGACATGGTCCCCGACGGCAAGTCGTTCAAGGTCGAGAGCAGCCGGGAGCTTGGGGCGTCCTGAGCGGGGATGTCATGAGGTCAGCCAGGTGGTGAGGGCGATGGCCGCCTCGCGCAGGGCGTCGTCGCGGCGTTCTTCGCTCATCTGATCGACGGTCAACCGGAACTGCGGCGCGATGACCACGAACACCTGGTTGTACAGGGCCCGATCGCCGACCCCGATCTCGGTGCCGCCGGACTGTACTTTGACGCCGAGAGCGGCCAGTTCGGGAACCTCGACCTCGGGGAAGTCCTTGTACTTGGGCTGCGCTGACGGCAGGCCGATGGTCACGGCGGCCGTCGGCACGTCCTTCCCCCACGAACAGGTCACCCTGTCGGGGGAATCGTACCGCTTGTTGAACTTCTTGCCCTTGATCAGCACACCCATGGCCGAGACCAGCCGGGGATCGTCACATTCCTCTGGCAGAGCGAAGGAAGGTGTCGGGGTGGGCGACACGGCCGGCGCCTTCGACGCTGCCGACGTAGGGGAATTCGAGGGCGAGGCGGTCGTGGCGGGGGTACCGGCGCCACACCCGGCGAGCAGGCTACCGAGGAGCATCGTGCCTGACGCGGCTAATACGGCCCTGACAGTCATGGACATGGCCACAGTATCCAAGATCGCTGATCGTCCCACCAGGAGGCGTCCACATGTGGATGCCACCCGAGCGCCGCCTCTTCCTTGCCCGTGTAGGCGGCACGGTTGCAGGATCCTGCTGCTGATTCGACACTCGGCTAATTTGACAGCTATCTAACCAGTGGCTCATGATGGCTACTGATTCGACCATCTTCTAAGCAGAAGAGCGGGGAAGCAATGCGTGCCTTCGCCGAACTCACCCGGATCAAGGAGACACCGTCATGAGCGATGGCTGTTGCGGTACCACCACCTCCCTGGAACTCGAGGAGATCGTCTACGGCCCCGGCGCCGGGAAGCCGCCGGTGGTGGTGATCGGTGCTGGGCCGGTCGGGCTGGCCGCCGCCGCCCACCTGGCCGAACGCGGCATCGACTTCCTCGTCCTGGAGGCCGGCGAGCAGGTCGCCGCCTCCGTGGCCCGGTGGGGGCACGTACGGGTGTTCAGCCCGTGGAAGTACGACATCGACGCCGCCGCCCGCCGCCTCCTTGAGGCCGCCGGCTGGGACGCGCCCGATCCCGAGTGGCTGCCCACCGGGGCCGAACTGATCGACGGCTACCTCGCCCCGCTGGCCAGGCTGCTGGGCGACCGGGTCCGGCTCGGCGCCACGGTGGCCGCGATCGGACGCCTCGGCTATGACCGCGTCCGCACCCACGGCCGGGAAGGCGTCCCCTTCCTGATCCGCCTGGCCGACGGCGAAGAGCTGCAGGCCCGCGCCATCATCGACGCCTCCGGCACCTACACCACCCCCAACGTGCTCGGTGCCGGCGGCCTGCCCGCCCACGGTGAGGCCCAGGCCATCGCGGACGGACTGGTCGACCACGCGCTGCCCGACGTGCTCGGCGCCGACCGCGACCGGTATCAGGGCAGGCACGTGCTGGTCGTCGGCGCAGGGCATTCGGCCGCCACCACCCTGCTCGCGCTGGCCGGACTCCCCGCCGACACCCGGATCACCTGGGCGATCCGCGCGAGCGGCGCCGCCCGCACCTACGGCGGCGGCACGGCCGACGCACTGCCCGCGCGCGGTGCGCTCGGCACCCGTCTGCGCGCGCACGTCGATTCCGGCCGCATCCGGTTGCTGACCGGGTTCTTCACCCACACGCTCCGCCGGGACGGCGAACGGATCATCGTGATCAGCCGTGACCCGTCCGGGTTCGAGCAGTCCGTCGTCGTCGACCGGGTCATCGCGGCGACCGGCTACCGCCCCGACCACTCCATCGCCGCCGAACTGCGGCTGGATCTGGACCCGATCCTGGGGTCCACCCGCGCCCTGGCACCGCTGATCGACCCCAACGCCCATTCCTGCGGCACCGTCCCCGCCCACGGCGTCGAGGAGCTCACCCACCCCGAGCCCGGCTACTACGCCGTCGGCGTCAAGTCCTACGGCCGCGCCCCGACGTTCCTCATGGCCACCGGATATGAGCAGGTCCGCTCGGTGGTCGCGGCGCTCGCCGGAGACTGGCAGGCCGCCCGGCAGGTGCGGCTGGATCTACCCGAGACCGGGGTGTGCTCCTCCTCGGCGGCCGAGGCCCAAGAGCAGCGGGTGGGCCTGGCCACCGGCATCAGCGGCGGCCTGTCGGCCACCCCGCTTCCGCTCGCCACCGCGAATGCCACGGGGGCCGAGGGCGGCTGCTGCGGGTGACCGTTCTCGGCGGGAGAAAGATGATCGACATGCTTCTCGCATGGCAGTTCGGCGGGCCCTTGTGAGCACCGCCACTCCGGCCACCGGCTCGTCCGCCGCCCCCCGAGGCACCGGCGGCGGACGCTCCCGGCCGCGGTCCCGGCACGGCCGGCGCATCGTCGCCGCCCTGGCCATCACGCAGACCATCGGCTACGGCGTGCTCTACTACGCCTTCTCGGTGTTCCTGACGCCGATGGCCGCCGACCTCGACGCCTCCCCCACCCAGGTCGCCGCCGCGCTCACCGCGTCCGTGCTGATCGCCGCGCTGTGCGCCCCGGCCGTGGGCCGATGGCTGGACGCGCGCGGCGGTCGCGGGCTGATGAGCACCGGCTCGGTCCTCGGTACGGCGGCGGTGCTGGCCTGGTCGCGAGTGGAAGAGCTGTGGCAGCTGTACGCCGTGTTCGCCGCGGTCGGCATCGCTTGCGCCATGGTGTTGTACGAGGCCGCCTTCGCCGTCATCGTCGGCTGGTACGACGGGGATGCGAAGGGACGCGCGGGCGGCCTGCTGGCGCTGACCATCGTGGCCGGGTTCGCGTCCTCGATCTTCATTCCGCTCACCGGGCTGCTGGTCGACTCCTATGGCTGGCGCCAGGCCCTGCTGGTCCTCGCCGTCCTGTACGGGGCCGCGGCGATCCCGCTGCACGCGCTCGTCATCCGCCGCCGTCCCGCGGCGACCCGCACGACCACGGCGGCCGGGCACAGAACCGAGATCGTCAAGGCCGCGACCCGCCGCCGCCCGTTCTGGCTGCTGGTGCTCGCCTTCACCGCCAGCGGCGGCGCGGTGGCCACCATGGCGGTCCTGCTGGTCACCTACCTCATCCACCTCGGCCACAGCCCGGTCCTGGCGGCCACGCTGGCGGGTCTGCTGGGAGTGCTGTCGGTCACCGGCCGCCTGATCACCACCGGTCTGCAACGACGGCTGCCCACCGCCCTCATCGCCGCCGCGATCTTCGCTCTCCAGGGCGTCGCCGCCCTGCTTCTGCCGCTCGCCGGGCGCAGCGTGGCCGGTGCGATCGGCTGCGTTCTGGGCTTCGGGCTCGGCTTCGGCATCGCCTCCATCGCCCTGCCGCACCTGCTCGTCAGCCGGTACGGCACCGCCGCCTACGCCACGTTGTCCGGCCGGATCGCCGTGTTCTCCGTCACCGACAAGGCCCTGGCCCCGCTCGGCGCCGTCGCTCTGGCCCAGAGCGTCGGCTACGCCTGGGTGATGGCGGCGGTGGCGGTCGCCTCCGGAATCGCCTCGGTGGCCCTGATCGCCTACCACCGCGTATAATTTCGACGAACATCGAAATACGAGGAGGTGGGGGCCGTGGGGGCTGCTGTGGCCGCCGTCACGATCGAGTGCTGCCCGCCGATCGCGCGCCAGCGGCTCAACGAGTCCGAGGCGGCTGAGCTTGCCGTCCTGCTGAAAGCGGTGGCCGACCCGGTCCGGCTGCGGCTGTTGTCGATGATCGGCTCCCACACCGGCGGCGAGATCTGCGTGTGCGACCTGACCGGCGCCTTCGACCTGACCGCCCCCACCATCAGCCATCACCTGAAGGTGCTGCGCACCGCCGGGCTGATCGACGGCGAACGCCGCGGCACCTGGGTGTACTACCGGATCATCCCGCAGCAGGTGGCCAGGCTCGGCGCGCTGTTCACCCCGCTCGCCGAGACCGCCTCCCCGTGAGCGGACGTCTGGGCTCGTCTACTGCGGCAGCAGTTCGCCGATCAGCTTCTCGATCCGCCCGCGGATCTCATCCCGGATGATCCGCACGGCCTCGATGTCCTGCCCGGCGGGATCCGCCAGAGCCCAGTCCTCATAGCGTTTGCCAGGGAAGATCGGGCAGGCGTCGCCGCAACCCATGGTGATCACCACGTCCGAGCCCTCGACGGCGTCAACAGTGAGGATCTTGGGCTGGTGGCCGGTGATGTCGATGCCCACCTCGCGCATGGCCTGCACCGCGACCGGGTTGATCTCCGCCGCGGGCTGCGATCCGGCCGAGCGGACCTCGATGCGATCACCGGCCAGATGTGACAGCCATCCGGCGGCCATCTGGGAGCGTCCGGCGTTGTGGACACAGACGAACAGCACGCTAGGCACGGGCTGCCTCCTTGCCGAACAGGCGCCGACCGGCCAGGCCGACGTAGACCAGGGCGACCAGGACGGGCACCTCGATGAGCGGGCCGACCACCCCGGCCAGCGCCTGGCCGGAGGTGACGCCGAAGACCCCGACCGCGACCGCGATGGCCAGCTCGAAGTTGTTGCCCGCGGCGGTGAAGGCGAGCGTGGTGGTGCGCTCATAGTTCAGGCCGATGACCTTGCCGAGGGCGAAGCCGCCGCCCCACATCAGCGCGAAGTAGGCGAGCAGCGGCAGCGCGATGCGGGCCACGTCCAGCGGGCGCTCGCTGATCGTGTGGCCCTGCAGGGCGAACAGGATGACGATGGTGAACAACAGCCCGTACAGCGCGATCGGGCCGATGCGGGGCAGGAACCGGCTCTCGTACCAGTCCCGGCCGCGGACGCGCTCGCCCAGCCTGCGCGAGGCGTATCCGGCGGCCAGCGGAATGCCGAGGAAGATCAGCACGTAGAAGGCGATGTCCCATGCCGAGACCTGTAGCGCCGCCTGCGGCAGTCCGAGCCATCCGGGGAGCACCTGTAGGTAGAACCAGCCGAGCGCGCCGAAGGCGACCACCTGGAAGATCGAGTTGATCGCGACCAGGACGGCGGCGGCCTCGCGGTCGCCGCAGGCCAGGTCGTTCCAGATGAGGACCATGGCGATGCAGCGCGCCAGGCCGACGATGATCAGCCCGGTGCGGTATTCGGGGAGGTCGGGCAGGAGGATCCAGGCCAGGGCGAACATCAGCGCCGGTCCGGCGATCCAGTTCAGTGCCAGCGAGGAGATCAGCAGGCGGCGGTCGCCGGTCACGGTGGACAGGCGGTCATAGCGGACCTTGGCCAGCACCGGGTACATCATCAGCAGCAGGCCGAGCGCGATGGGCAGCGAGATCTGGCCGATCTTCACCGTGTCCAGCGCGGTGTTCAGGCCGGGCAGCAGGCGGCCCAGCAGCAGCCCGGCGGCCATGGCCAGGCCGATCCACAGGGGCAGCAGCCGGTCCAGGGCCGAAAGGGCGCCGATCACTGCGGCCTGGCGTGCCGGGGCGTGCGCGGAGGTGGAGGTCATGGGGTTCCTGTGGTGGTGGCGGGTAGGTTCAGCAGGCTCGACAGTTCGCCGAGGGTTTCGGGGACCAGGCGGTAGTACACCCACGAGGCCCGGCGTTCGCTGACCAGCAGGCCGACCTCCTTGAGCACCTTGAGGTGGTGGGAGATGGTGGGCTGGGAGACCTCGAAGGCGCCGGTGATGTCGCACACGCAGACCTCGCCGCCCTCGCGACTGGCCACGATGGACAAGATGCGCAGCCGTACCGGGTCACCCAGCGCCTTGAACACGCGGGCGATCGCGGCGGCCTGGCCGGCGTTCAGCGGCTCGCGTGCCAGCGGGGGGCTGCACTCCAGGAGTTGCAGCAGGTCCATCGCATCCTCCAGCTCGGCTCGGATCGAACGCGACTGGCATCGATCGGCGTCGAATCCACTATATGTCCATATTGATACTCGTCTATTCACGGCCGCGGCAAGGGTACCTCCAGCTCGGCCAGCAGCCCCCGGACCCGGCGCTCGATCTCATCGCGGATCGGCCGGACCTCATCGGTCGTGCGGCCGTCGGGGTCGTCCAGCTCCCAGTCCAGGTAGCGCTTGCCGGGGTAGACGGGGCAGGCGTCGCCGCAGCCCATGGTGACCACCACGTCGGCGGCCTGGACGATCTCGGCGGTCCACGGCTTGGGGAACTCGCGGGAGATGTCGATGCCCCGCTCGGCCATCGAGGCCACGGCGGCCGGGTTGATCTCACCGGCGAACTCCGAACCGCCCGACCAGCCGACCGCGTGCTCACCGGCCAGGTGGGTGAAGAACCCCAGCGCCATCTGCGAGCGCCCGGCGTTGTGCACGCACAAGAACAGCACGATCGGCCGTCCGTCGCCCTTGCCCTCGACCCGGGCCAGGGCGTGCAACCGCTGTCGGGCGAACCGTTCGGCCAGCAGCGGCAGGAAGTTCGCCACGGCCGCCTTGGTGGCGAACTGCTCGTAGCTGCTGTGCAGGAAGCGTTCGATCGTCTCGGTGCCGAACACGCCGGTGAACGCCTCGCGTAGCCGCCGTGCCGCGGTGGTCAGGGCGAGCTGCTGGTCGATGGACAGGTCCTCGCGCTTGTAGGTGCTGGTCATGAGCACTCCCGCCACAGCATATCGATGTCCGACTATTTCGGCCCTTATCGATATTGACAGGTATCTATCGGAGGTGGGCGAACGCCAGGTGAACACTCGCACCTCCCCACGCACCGGCCTGCCGGTGTCGCCAAAGGCACGATCTACCTGCACCGGAAGACCCACGACGAGCCGTTCGCCGCGCTGCCCGTGCCGCGAGCGGGTCCATGTGATGTCTCCACGGGCCGCCGCCGTCGTGACCGGCCTTGGCGCGCCACTGTCACACGCCTCGATCGTGGCCCGCGGACTGGGCATTCCGGCCGTGGCCGGCACCGGGTGGACGGCGACCATCATGGAGGATCACGCGCCGGCTGTTTCGTCGTCGCTAGGAGCGATCGTTCGCGGGACCGCCGTTCTGCCCGCGTGTCGAAGTGCCGGTCGCGGCCGGTACGCGCGAGCCGGGCAGTGCGCCGCGCAGCCGGGCGGCGGCGGAGACGGCCGGCCACACCCGGATGGCCAGGTTCCGCATGAGGATGCCGCGCCGGGTCGAGGGTACGAGGAGGCCCGCGGCCAGGCCGACGCCGCGCTGCCTGGAATCGGCCAGACGCCGGTGCCGGCTCTCGTAGCGGCGGAACGCCGACGGCGGGTCGTCCGGGCCGGCGGCCAGTTCCCCGGCCAGCGTGTACGCCCCCGCCATGGCCAGGGTCGAGCCGTCACCGAACAGTGACGCGCAGGACGCCGCATCGCCGAGCAGCGCCACCCGGCCCTGCCACCAGCGGGGCAGGGCCACCCGGCTCACCGCGTCGAAGTACAGGTCCTCGGCGGCGCGGACCCGCTCCAGCAGCTCTGGAGCGCGCCAGGACACCCCGGCGAACGCGCGCGCCAGCATCCGCTTGTGCCGGCCGGTTTCGCGGGGGTCGAAGCCGGGTTCGGCCGGGGCGCGGTAGAGGAAGAACGCCCCCTCGCCACCCGGGACGGGGCAGACGGCGACGGCCTTGCCCGGCACGTTGTGCATGACGATGTCCCTGATGCCTTGGCCGGGACCGGGCTCACCGCCGAGCGGCATCGTGGCGACGTACAGGCCCATGTGGTGGACGAGGCCGGTGCCGAACGTCAGCCGCCGGGTCACCGAGTGCAGCCCGTCGGCCCCGATCACCAGGTCGAAGCGGCGTGCCGTACCGCGCTCGAAGGTGACCTCGACCCCGCGCTCGTCCTGGGCGAGCGAGGCGATGGAGTCGTCGAAGACGTACTCGGCGTGCTCGCGGCCGGCCTGGAACAGGATGGCGGACAGGTCGGCGCGGGGCAGTTCGATCTCGCCCGGCCGGTGGACGGCGCGCATGTCCAGCCGGCCGGTGCGCCTGCCGTTCGCGTCGACGAAGGTGAGCCCGGTGTTGCCGGTGGCGGCCTGACGCAGTTGAGGCAGTATGCCCATCCGCTGGGCGATGCCGACGGCCGGCCCTTTGACGTCCACCGGGTTCCCGCTGGAGCGCGGCTCCCGGGCCCGTTCGACGACGGTGACCCGGAAGCCGTTCCTGGCCAGCCAGTACGCCAGCGTCGGGCCGCCGACGCCCGCTCCGGAGATCAGTACGGTCCGCTCGCTCATGACACACCCCATAACCGGATGAAATTGCTCCGCTTTGTTGACTGTAACCTAAGCGGAGAAGAAACGTCCAGTTCGAGAGGCGGCCGAGAAGTGGCAGGTACGACACCGCGGCTGCGCGCGGACGCCCGCCGCAACCGGGACCTGATCGTCACGGCCGCTCAGCGGCTGTTCCTGGAGCAGGGCATCGACGTTCCGCTGGATGAGGTGGCCCGCCGGGCGGGCGTGGGCATCGGCACGCTGTACCGCCGCTTCCCCGACCGCGACGCCCTGCTGCGCGCCGTGGCGGAGGACACCCTGCGCCGCCTGGCCGACCTCGTCGAGACCGCCCGCCGTGAGGAGCCCGACGCCTGGCACGCGCTGTGCCGCTTCCTGCGCTCCTGCGCGGAGCTACGGCTCGGCGAGCTGGCGGCCAGGCTCGATCCCCGCCTGCAGCGGGAGATGCGCACCGGTCAGGACCTGGACGAGATCCGGCAACGAGTGATCGCCGCGGTCCTGGAGCTGACCGCGCGCGCCCAGGCGGACGGGACGCTGCGCGCGGACGCCGGGCCCTTGGACATCGCCATGGTCATGACCCTGCACGTCTACGCTCCGGCCAACGTGTCCGGCGACCAGGCCGTGCGCCGGATGGTGGAGATCATGCTGGACGGCCTGCGCGCCGGCGGCGGAACCGCCCTGCCCGGGGCCCCGTCCACCGACGCCGACCTGCGTCGCTACACGGCCGTGGAACCCTGACACGTGTCACAGGCCGTAGGCGGTCAGGACGCCCCCGGCGTAGGCGGCGATCGGCGCCGCAACGTGTTCGGCGTCGCGGTGAACGCCGCGCAGGGTGTTGGAGGCGAAGGAACGCTGGAACTCCAGCCCGACGTAGCCGAGCCCGAGGTGGGTGGTGGACAGGCCGCCGGCGTGCAGGGGCAGCCCCGCCTCGTCGAGGGCGCCGAGCGGAGCCAGGTAATCCAGGTGCGGCAGGTAGCCGGTCGCGTAGATCACCGTATCGACGCGCTCGCGCTCGCCGTCGGCCCAGATGAGCCGGTCGCCGTCGAAGGCGGTGAACATCGCACGGCGCCGCAGACGGCCGTCGCCCAGGGCGGCGGCGTAGTCGCCGGTGTCCATGACCAGGGTGCCGCTCGCGACGCGGGCCAGCCAGGCGGGCGGGAGCCGGTCGAAGCCGGTGGTGGTGTGCCAGTAGTGCACGTCCTGGCCGCCGACGATCTGCGGCATGAGCCGCAGCGGCCGACGTGAGGCGATGGTGACGTCGGCCACCGCGGCCAGTTCGTAGGCGACCTGGACGGCGGAGTTGCCGCCGCCGACCACCACGACGCGCCGCCCGGCGTAGTGCTTGGGGTTGCGGTAGGCGGCCACGTGCAGGGCTTGCCCGGTATAGCCGTCCTGGCCGGGCAGGGCGGGGGTGTAGGGGTTGCCGAAGGAGCCGCTGGCCGCGATCACGCCCATGGCGCGCAGGGTCTCCCCGGCGGCGGTGTGGACGAGGAAGCCGCCCGCGCCGTCGGCTTCCACCGCGGTGACACGGGTGCTGGTACGGATCTCGACGTCCAGGCCATCGGCGTAGCGCCGCAGGTAGGCGACGACCTCATCGCGGGTGGGGTAGCGGTCGCCGTCGCCGGGGAAGTCCTGGCCGGGCATGGCGCTGTAGCGGGCGGGCGAGAACAGGGTGAGGCTGTCGTAGTAGCCGCCCCAGGAGCCGGTGGGCGTCGGGCCGGCCTCGACGATGACGGGGGTACGGCCGGCGGCGCGCAGCGCGCGGGCGGCGGCGAGGCCGGACTGGCCGGCGCCGATGACGATGGTGTCCATGCCACAGAATCATATCTTCATATCCGGAAATGACAATACGATAGAATCGTGCCATGCAGACGACAGGCGGCGGCCTCCAGCTCACCGACGCGGCGCGCGGCTTCCTCAAGGCCCTGGCCAGCGACACCCGCCAGGAGATCCTGTTCCTGTTCGAGGGCGGGGTGGAGCTGACCGTGGGCGAGGTGGCCGAGCGCTTGTCGCTGGCCCAGTCGGCCACCTCCACACACCTGGCGACGCTGCGTGAGGGCGGGGTGCTCACCTCCCGGCGCGAGTGGAAGACCGTCTACTACCGCGCCGACCCCGACGGGGTGCGGCGGGCGCTGGCCGATCTGCAGGTGGCCTTGGCCGCGTGCTGCCCGCCGGGCGATGGCGCCTCTGTCGGTGGTTGCGGCTGACCGGGCCGGAGACCGTCGCAGCCCGGCCCGTACCGCGACCGGCACGCCCAGGCTCCTGACGGACATCGGCTCACGCGAGGTCAGCGAACGCGCGTTCCGGCTGCTGCGGTGGATCTCCGGCCGCCAGGAACATGGTCGGCGTCTGGGATGTCACCGCCGGGCGGTTGCCTCGCTTCAGCCACTGTGACCTGGGAAAACTCCCCTAAGCGGGAGGGCGGCCCTCACCCCCGGGGTCTTGGCGGCCGAAGTACGACCCAAGTGACCCGGGGGGTGCGATGAAGCCAGGGACAGCGGGGACTTCCAGATGAAGACGATAAGAGAGTACGTGGAGACGGGGATCCTCTCGGCAGAGGATCTCAAGGGCGCGTTGCAACTGGCGATGCGATTGGAGTTCGCCACGATCCCGCCGTACCTCTGCGCGGAATGGTCGGTCAAGGACTTCTCCCACCATGCCAGGCGCGCCCTGCATCGGATCGTCGTCCAGGAGATGTACCACTTCGCCCTGGCCGGGAACCTGCTCACGGCGGTCGGCGGCACGCCGTCACTGGCCCACTCCGATTTCCTGCCCGTCTACCCGGCCGACGAACTGCCCGGCGGCATCCCGCAGGAGCTGCCGGTCGGCATCAGGCCGCTGGTCAAGGACCAGCTCGCGGTGTTCATGCAGATCGAGCACCCGGACTTTCCGCCGGTAGGCCGCCTGGTGGAGCAGCCCCCGCCAACGATCGGCGCCTTCTACGACTCGATCCAGATGACGTTCCAGACGTCCCCTCCCGAGATCGATCCGGACGCCCACGCGGTGAGAGTCCCCCACGCCCGGCCGATCCGGACCGTCGCCGACGCGATCGAGGCGATCGACCGGATCAAGATCGAGGGAGAGGGTGTGCCCGACTCGCCCACCGCGCCCACCGGCGGGAGCACGAGCCACGCACACTACTACTTGTTCAAGGAGCTGTACGTACAGCGGCGACTGATCAAGGTCGACGGCCAGTGGTCATACAGCGGCGAGTCCATCACCTTGCCCGAAGTGCACCACTTCGAGCCCTCTACGGCTGAGCCGAACCCGTCGCTGGGGTTCCGCCGCGTCTTGACCCGGCTTCTGATGGAGCTGGAGTCCTGCTGGACGACGGGGGCGGATGTGAACGATGCGGCGATGTCCACGATGTTCGAGTTGCAGAGCGCAGGCGAGGCGCTCATCGAGCGCGGCATCCGTCCGGAATTCGTGTGGATGCAACCGCCGGGGTAGGGTGCCGTCGACTGGCCGCGCTGGAGCGCTGGGCTCACGACCGTGGCGGCAGCCTGGGCCTGGGCGGGATGATGGCCACGGTCATCGGCCCCCCAAAGCGCGCTCACCTCAATGCCGATCACTCAGGGTGGACCACGCCCATTGCCGGGCCCGTGGCAATGCAATCGCAATGACTATGCCGTGTACTTCAAAAAGACTTAGAGCTGCCGCCTTAATAAGGACATGTCGTACTATCGGGCGCAATGCATTAAGCGGGCGGTCAAAACACATCAGGCGGTGACCCACTCGGACCCCCCTGTGATGTGCTGGAAATACGGCCGGACATCGAGGCCTTTCCCACAACCCGAGGAGGGAATCCCAAATGACGGCACCACCGTTCCAGGAGGAACTGGAGTACCCGCCGACCATGACGGGCCAAGCGGTCGATCAATGGCAGCGGCAGATGCGGAAACGCGGCTGGCACATCGCCACGGACGGTGAGTTCGGGCACGAGGACAGGCGCCTGTGCGCCAACTTCCAGATGGAGCACGGCCTGGAGGCCACCGGCACAGTCGACAAGAAGACGTGGAAGGCCACCTGGGAGGCCACCAGCACGGACGCTCCGCCACCGCCGAGCGACCTTCCCCTGGAGCAGGGAGACTCCGGTCCCAGCGTCCGTAGGTGGCAGCGGCAAGTGAACAACCGCGGCTGGCCCGACCTGGAGGTCGACAGTCAGTTCGGCCCGAAGACCAAGCAGGCGACCAAGGAACTGCAGAAGTTCAGGGGCCTGGAGGTGACCGGCATAGTCGACCATGAAACGTGGAAGGCCGCATGGGAGGAGAACGCGCCCGTGCATGCGGGCGTGTGAGCGCAACCAGACCAGGCCGACATCCCTCTGGGATGTCGGCCTTGGTCATTTCCCATCGAGCGGAAGGAAGGACGAAAGATGACTCATCGTCCACGGCAACCTATGGGATCATCTTCCTCCGAGCCTGCGGACGACGTGACGAAAGGCAGCAGATGCGTCCCCCGAACATCACGGCGAAGGAATTGGCCGACCACTACGGCCTCGAACCGTTGCCCCTCGAAGGAGGGGTCTTCCTAAGCACCTGGGCCGGGCCCGAGCTTCCCGGCGGGCGTCCAGCGGGAACGGCCATCATCGTGCTGCTCTCCCGCGAGGAGGGCCAGTTCTCCGCGATGCATCGCCTGCCGATTGACGAGGTCTGGCATTTCTACCTCGGCGATCCCCTCGAAATGCTGTTGCTCGATCCGGACGGCGGCGTCCGCACCGTCCTGCTCGGGCAGGATGTACTGGGCGGGCAGCAGGTGCAGGTGACCGTGCCCGGCGGCACCTGGATGGGCGCACGGGTCGTCCCGGACGGTGAGTGGGCGCTGTTCGGCTGCACCATGGCACCCGGTTTCGCCTGGGCGGACTACGAAGGCGGAGACGCCGACGACCTGTGCGCGCGCTACCCGCGGGCGGCGGAGCGAATCCGCGCCTTGTGTCGTCCCGGCGTCCCCCTGCGCCACCCGGCGGAGTCCGAGGAACTGCACGGCGTGCGAGGGGAAGGCGTTGAGCGTTCCTGAGTTGCCCGACCTGAGCGGGCAGAGCGTCCTGGTCACCGGTGCCAGCGGCACCGTGGGCCGGGGCGTCGCCTGGCGGTTCGCCCTTGCCGGTGCGGCCGTGATCGTCCATTACCACAAGGGGGCCGAGCGGGCGGAAGAACTGGTGGAGCGAGTGCGGGGACACGGCGGCAAGGCGGTCGCGCTGGGCGCGGACGTCCGCGACGAGGACGAGTGTCACCGCCTCATCCGCCGGTCGGCCGAATGGGCCGGACGACTGACGGCCCTGGTGAACAACGCCGGCGTGCAGCCCGTACAGCCACTCGACGGCATGACCGCCGCGGAGTGGCGGCAGGTGGTGGACACCAATCTGCTCAGCGTGTTCGCCTGCACGCAGGCCGCGGTGGAGGTGATGCGCTCGACGGACGGCGGGTCGATCACCCACATCGCCTCCATCGAGGGAAGCCACCCCGCCCGGCAGCACGCGCACTACTGCTCGTCCAAGGCGGCCGTCATCATGCACGCCCGTAGCGCGGCCATCGAGTACGCGCCGCTGGGCATCCGCGTCAACGTCGTCTCCCCGGGACTGATCGACAAGCCCGGCCTGGAGGAGGAGTGGCCCGACGGGGTCCGCCGCTGGGAGTCCGCCGCCCCGCTGCGGCGCAGAGGCCGGCCCCAGGACATCGGCGATGCCTGCGTCTTCCTCGCCTCGCCGATGGCCGAATGGGTGACCGGTCACAACCTGGTGGTGGACGGCGGCGTCTCCTCCGCGCCCACCTGGTAGCCACGAATCGCGTCGGCCCGGCCTTCTCATCACAGGCCGCATCACCGTGATGTGACCGCATCGGTCGAGAGACCAGAGGGACGGCACCGAGCCGCGCGGTCCCGGCCCGAGCTGTTCCACGTGAGCGCCATCCGCTTCAACGAGGCAGCGGGCGCGCCACGTCGCTACCGGCAGGCGGACTGATCCTGTTACCTTCTCCCGTTGGTACTCGTCATGGGTGCGACGACCGAGAACGAGCGGTCATCGCACCGACGAGTGAATCGAGAACAGGATGCTGACCAACGTCATGTACGTGACGATCTACGTCACCGACCAGGATCGCGCGCTGGATTTCTACACCGAGGGGCTCGGCCTGGAAAAGCGGATCGACTTCTCGGGGCCCGACGGCCGGTTCCTGACCGTAGGCGTTCCCGACAGCCCGCTGCAGATCCTCCTGTGGTCGCATGCGGGGGCGGCGGGTCAGCCAGGCGATGTGGGCGAGGAGGGCGCGCCCGGCCCGCTGATCATCGAATCCGACGATCTGCGGAGGGATTTCGAGATCCTACGCCGGCGCGGCGTCACCTTCGCAGAGCGGGAACCCGCGGACTATCCGTTCGGAGTACGAATCGAGGCGGTGGACCCGGACGGTAACCGGGTCTCGCTCCGTCAGCAGCGAAAGCCGCCAAAGCCGTGACCGCTGATCCGTCCTGCCTCCTGGCCGAGGCCTTTGAAGCACAGCGCGATCGGCTGCGCGCCCTCGCGTACCGTGTGGTGGGCTCGCACGCCGACGCCGAAGATGTGGTCCAGGAAGCCTGGATGCGTCTCGCCCGCCAGGACGAGGCGACCATCGGCAACCTGGCGGGGTGGCTGACCATCGTGGTCGGCCGGATCAGCCTGGACCTCCTGAGATCCCGGCGAGCCCATCCGGAAAGCGCCTACGGGCACGAGTTCGCGGGCCTCGTCGTGACACCCGCCGACGACCCCGCCCCGGATGAGCAGGTCGCGCTGGCCGATTCGGTGGGCTTCGCGCTGCTCGTCGTACTCGACTCGCTCACTCCGAGCGAGCGCCTGGCGTTCGTCCTGCACGACATCTTCGCGGTCCCGTTCCGCGACATCGGCAAGATCCTTGGCAAGTCCCCCGATGCCACCAAGATGATCGCCAGCCGCGCCCGCCGCAAGGTCCAGGCCGTGGACCGGCCGGCGGGCTCCGGCCGCGAGCACCAAGAGGTCGTCCGGGCATTCCGAACGGCGGCCCTCAGCGGCGACTTCGAAGCGCTCCTGCGTGTCCTCGACCCGAACGTGAAGCTCACCGTCGACACCCCCGCCGGCATGGTCGTCACCATCGGCGCCACCGAGGTCGCCACCGGCGCCCGCATGTTCTCCGGCGAGGTCGCCCGCCAGCGACCCGTGCTGGTCAACGGCATCCCGGGCCACATGTCGTGGCGTCTCGACGGAACCCCTCTGTCCGTCATCGCTTTCACCGTCACCGAAGGCCGGATCACCAGCATCCATGTCCTTGTCGACCCGGCCAGACTCGCCGCGATCGATATGGCCGCTCCGGCCTGAGCCGGTGTGGTAGGGGCGTGTCCGCCGCGCGCTCCCCGGTGCTCGCTTCGGTGCCCGGCCGGTGGAGGGACAGAGGGGCTTCCATGGCATGGCGTTGATGGCCTGGAGTTCCTTGCCGGTGGTCGTCGGGCGCAGGTGGATGGGGCGGACCGAACAGCCGGTCACCTGCGCCTGGAAGACGCGGTCGAGGTCGGCGTCGGTGGAGATCAGGTTTCCTCGGGTGGAAGGGCACTCCTGACCTCGGGGCGGCGACAGGCGGGGATGGCCGGCGGGCAAGCCCCTCTCGGGGACCAAGCGGGCCATCTCTCTCGAACACGATCAGATGCTTCGGGCACGGGCGGCGGCGCGGTACTCGCTGGGGGACAGACCTGTCTCGCGGCGGAACGCACGGCTGAAATCCGCGGGTTGGGCGAAGCCCCAGCGCGCGGCGATGGCCGCGATGGGCACATGCTCCAGGGCGAGGTCGGCCAGGTCGCGCTTGCAGTGGTCCAGACGCCGGGTGCGGAGGTGGGCGCCGACGGACGTGTCGTGGTGCTGCTGGAAGATCCGGTGCAGGTAGCGCACGGAGATGTGGTGGGCGGCGGCGATGGCCGCGGGGTCCAGGTCCGGGCGGTGCAGGTTCTCCTCGATGAACGACAAGATGCGCAACACCAGCAGGTCGGCCCGGGATGCCGGCGATGGGGCGTCGTCGTCGAGGTGGTGGGCCAGCACCGCGGCGGTGAGGTCGACCGCGGTGCGCCCGAGGCGCTGCATGTCGAACGGCGTGTAGTCGACCCGGTCCTCGGTCAGCGTGGTCATGAACTGGGCGAGCAGCCGGCCGATACCGCCGGTGGCGGGGAGCGGGACCGCGAGCAGCCGGGCCACGTGAGCCGCGGGTAACGGTGACAGGCGCTTGGGGAATTGCAGGACGATCGTCGACGCCTTCGCGGGGCCACTGCACGACGCCTCGAACGGCTGTGAGCTGTCATAGAGCACCAGCTCACCTGGGTGTACCAGGGCATGCGCACGGTTCTGCTCGATCCCCTGCCGCCCGGCGCGGATGAAGGCCATCTGGTAGTGCTCCGGGTCTGATCGCCGGATCAATCGAGGCGTCCGAATGGAGAAAAGATTAGTATAGGACATTGCCGTGATATGGGCTACTCCTAAAGGCATCACGTCGAGTCGCGCGGCGAATGCGGAGGGGTTATCGATGTGGAACCTCGTGGCCACCAATGCGGACGAGGTGACGTGCCGCCATCCCTCTACGCGCTCGCTGACAGGCATAACCGAAGTATCGAAGACCGCTTGCATGAGACCTCCAGGCCGCGCATTTCCTTCGGGGAGAAGCGTGCCACCGCCGGACAGGCGGCGCTAGTGCACTCAATGCGCGGAGCACTGCGCTTACTGCTGATGACATGGGTGCCGTTGCCGCGGAGAATCTACTACAGAAAGTAGCCGATCAAGTGAGATCGGACTATTGAGCTGATCGCCTGGTGCGGCCGTTCGCCAAAACTGGGTGCGTCCAGGGAGAGTGCTGCAGGTCAGGCATCCGGGGAAGCGAAGAACACTTAACGGCTCACAAATGCAGGGGGAGATCATTCGGCATGCGGCCAGCGTAACAAGGAAACACTTCCGGCGAGGTCAGCCGCCGAAGGAATGGACATCATCCGCAAAGCCACGGCGCTGATGATCACGCCATCGGCCTCAGTCGCGACAGCAAGAACCGAAAGACAGGTGTCCCGCCGTCACATCCGATCAAAGGAGAAAGCTCACATGTCCATCGCTGGGGCGAAAGACGGCCTTCAAGGCCGCTCCGGCGGCGACCTCCGGCCCCCGCCACTGTCACGGAGCGCGACACCTGGCGTCCCTATGGCAACACGACTTCGATCACCTCCAGTTCCAGCATGTGGCGGCGCGCCGGCACCCGGGCCATCGTCACCAGCGTGTTAGCGCAGGTCTGCGCGATCAGATCGCCGGGCGGGGCCGGACGCGCCCTCAGGCAGGGGGCCAAGGTGAATTCGGTAGGAGTTCTCAACGGCACACTCCTCAGTAAATCTTCGAGCGTCTGAACCCCAGCTCATCGAAACGAAGCGAATCCTGCGGTCGCGACCCACGATGTTCCAGAAAGCCCGCCGACGGTCGGCGCACCGGCTCACGCGGTTCCTGGGCCGCCACCGATTCCTCACCGAGTGGCGACACCTGGCCGACCCGGCGCTCACGAGAACCTCCCTGGAGTCGTCGACGGCAAGCCATTGACGCCCTCAATCAGATAGTGGACGACACGCCGATCATACGGAAACCTAAACAGGAGGAAGCGTTGAAACGAATAACGGCCGGCATCGGCCTGATCATCGGCCTGATCATGTTCACCGCGCTACCCGCCGCCGCAAACGTTCCTGCCAACCGGATCATCGAAACCGGGCAGTACAGCGTCACGTCGGAGGCACGCTACTACAGTGCGGGCGAGCTCATCGCGCTGACGCTGGTTCCATATGGCGACAGCAGAAATACCATCAACGGCGATCTGGTGTTCTGTAAAACGAACAGCGGCTGCAAGGATGCCATCTGGACGGATGTCGTCAAAACGAACCACGACTATGCGCAGGAACGCTACAACGTTGGTCAGACGGGCTACTACTGGTTCCGGCTGAGGTGCACGGGCGGCGGAGAGCCGACCACCACCTGCCACGGACGCGGCACCATGGACGACGTCGGATAACGAAATCGGTGGCCTGGCTCGCCGGCACGTCACTTCGGCATCGCGGCGTCTGAGACCAGCGATGGCAGCGGTGTACCCAACTGATCGACCCCGGCGGCGGCTTCCATCGGCCGCCGGGGTCTCAGCGGATGCCACCGCCGCACCGGTGCTTCGCGACGCGCCGGTCCCCGCTACGTGCCGTATATGCCGTCGTCGTGTCCCATGTCCCGCGACCGCGGTCACGTGGCGGTGAGCTTGCCGGTTCCGGCGCCGAGGTCGAGCACTCGCGGGCCGGGCGCGGGTTCGAGCGCCCAGTGGATTGCGGCGGGCGCGTAGCCCGGGCGGTGCTCGGCGTACGCGTCCGCCGCGGCGCCGAATGACGAGGCATGAAGTAGCCGTTCGTCCTCTTCCATGCGATCACCCCTGTCTCCCGTACGCTCGTCGGCCGAGCATCCGACAGAGCACTACCAGACGCTGAAGCCGGGAAGTGCTAAGGGAGAACACCGGCACGCGATCAGCAGGGTGTCCCGCGCGGGCCGCTGCGAGGACCGAGCGTTCGCTCGACCACCTGACGAAGGGATGGGCAGAATGCGGGCCTGGCTCATTCGGCATGCCGAGAGCGTGGCCAATGTCGGCGAGGCGACGGCGGACCCGGCGGCGATCTCGCTCACCGACCGGGGCAGAGCCCAGGCCGTACACCTCGCAGCGTCGCTCTCCGCACCACCCGCGCTGATCGTGACCTCGGCCTACGCCCGTACCAAGCAGACCGCGCAACCCACCCTCGAACGCTTCCCCGGCACCCCGCACGAGGAGTGGCCGGTCCACGAGTTCACCTATCTGCCCACCCTGCACGGCCGGTTGAGCACCGTCGCCGAGCGGCGCCCCATGGTGGAGGAGTACTGGCGACGGGCCGATCCTCGCCATACCGATGGCGCCGGCGCCGAATCGTTCGCCGGCCTGCTCGCCAGAGCCCACGGCTTTCTTGAACGGATGCAGCGATGCGCGGACGAACCCATCGCGGTGTTCACGCACGGCATTTTCATCCAGGCGGTGCTGTGGGCGCTCATGACCGAACCCGTCCCGCCGACCGGCCCGGAGATGAGGCTGTTCCGGGCGTTCACCCAGGCGTTCAGGCTGCCCAACACGGCCGTGGTCGATTTACGGCTGGACGGCAACGGCAGAGGTTCGATACGGGGTGGCCGGATCGCGCATCTCCCGAGTGGCCTGGTCACCGGCGATTAGTGCGCAGCGGAAGTACTCCCTGCCGGCCTGCGCCTTTTGCCGAGGGCGGCGACGAACGCCTCTGCCCGGTGCCGCACTGCTGTGCTCGGTCGCGTTCCCGATGCCGCCCGGGTGGAGCGGGCCGTTCGCCGAGTCGCCCAGGTCATTTCGGCGAGGACGAGCACCCCGGCGATCAGGACGATGGCCGCGGCGATCTTCAGGGCCGCCGCCGTCCTGGACGCGGTCCTGTCCGCCGAGAACGCCGCGATCTCCCGCGATCAGGCGGTGGCCCTCCTGATCGGACCGATCTTCTTCTCGATCTTGAGCGGCCAGGACCCGGCCACGATCAACGCGGGTGACCTGGCCGGGACGGTCCTCCTCGCGCTGCGGGAGGGGGCGCGCACCCGCTGGATCGGGCCGACGCGTACCGCGCGCGGGGCCACCACTCGGCGACCGCGCCGGAGGTGAACAGCACAATGCCTGTTGTGGGCTCATCATCGCTGATCACCGTCACCGCACTGCTGCCGGCGGTGCTGCTGCTGCTCATCACGCTGGGCGTCGCCGTGGCCTGGCTGGGCAGGCTCGGCCACGCCAAGGCCGTCCTCACCGCCTGCCTGCGCGCGGCTCTCCAGCTCGGCGCGGTCTCCGCGCTGATCACCTGGGCGGTGAACCACGCGGGCGCGGTGGCGGGGTTCATCCTGCTCATGTACGCGGTGGCCGCCTTCACCGCCGGCCGGCGCATCACCCGGGGGCCGCGCGCGTGGTGGGCGGCCGTGCCGGTCGCGGCGGGCCTGCTGCCGGTACTGATCATCCTCGTGGCCGGCGGGGTGGTGGCCGTCAAGGGGATCGTGCTGATCCCCGTCACCGGGATCGTGCTGGGCGGCTGCATGACCGCCACCGCCCTGGCCGGGCGCCGCGCGCTGGACGAACTGCGCGTGCGCCGCGGCGAGGTGGAGGCGGCGCTGGCGCTGGGTCTTCTCCCCCGCGAAGCCGCGCTGGAGATCTGCCGGCCCGCGGCGAGCCAGGCCCTGCTGCCCGCGCTGGACCAGACCAGAACGGTCGGGCTGGTCACCCTTCCCGGTGCCTTCGTGGGGATGCTGCTCGGCGGGGCCGGGCCGATCGAGGCGGGGGTGGTACAACTCGTGGTGCTGGTGTCCTTGCTGGCCGCCGAGGTGGTGGCCACGCTGGTGACCACCGAACTGGTCGCCCGCGGCGTGTTCACCGACGCGGGCGGTCAGATCGAGGGGTGAGCGCGGCGGCGTGGCTCCCCGGAGTGTCAGGGCATGTAGCGCCCGGTGCCGCTGAGCGCGACCGCGAAGAACCGGAACGGGCGCTCGACCTTGTAGAACCCGAGCGGGCAGTGCTTGGTGCCCGCGGGGATGAAGACCGAACTCGTCGTGGTGAGCACGTGCCTTTCTCCCTCGATCGTCATGTACACCTCGCCGCCGAGGTCATCCGGGTTGTTCGGGTCGTTTCCCACGAACATCAGGATCTCGTCGTAGACGTGCTCGTGCTCGCGCACCCACTCGACCTCGTGGTCGATCTCCTTCACCCAGCTCGTCGTGATGTAGGTGGTCGCCTGGGCCACGTCGGCCGAGCGCATCGCGGCCAGCGGCTCGTCCAGGTTCGGCGGCAGCCTCTGCCCGGCGGGCTCGCCTTCGTAGACCATGTCGCCGCCGCACTCCTGGAAGTGGGTGACGAACAGGTTGCCGTACTTACCGCTCATTTTCTGACCCTTTCTGAAACGGCCGCCCCCTTAACGGGACAGGCCAATCGTATGAATGGCCGTATCGCCGATCCCATTCATGCGCCGAGGCAAGCCTGGTACTTTTCACGGGCCTGTCTGCGGTACGCCGACGGCGGCGCCCCAGCCTCGCGCCGGAAGAAGCGGGAGAAGTACGAGGCGTCTTCGAAGCCGAGCCGGTCCGCCACCTGTGCGCAGGTCATGCCCGTGTTCGCGAGGAGTCGCTGCGCCTCGGTCAGCACCGCCGAGCGGATGATCTGCCCAGGAGTCCGCCCGGTCTGCGTGACGACCACCTCACGCAGATATCCCGATGTGACCCCGAGGCGCATGGCGGCCGACCGCACCGTGAGGGTGGCGGACGCCTTTTCCGCGACGAGTTTGCTGAATTCCACGCTCAGTTCCGCCGAAAGCCCGGTGCGCGGCCCTTCGGGCGCGTTGAAACCGTCGAACCGGCGGCACAGCAAAAGCAGCGCGGAAAGCAGGTGCCGCACGATGGGGTCCGACTGGTCATCGCCTTCGGCGTACTCACCGGCCATGGCCGCGAGCAGCCCTTCGATCCTCGGAAGCCGACCGGCGTCGGGGCAGAGCATGTTCGGGTATTGGCCGAGGTTCACCGGATCGGGCGCTCCCGGCCCCGCGAGAAAGGGCTCGTCGAAGAGCACCACGGTCCCGTCCAGGGGTTCGGGGGTCACCCAGGCGTGTACCTGCCCCCGGCGGACCAGGTACAGCCGACCGGCCTCGATCGGGTACTCCGTGCCGTCGATGATGTGCGTTCCGCGTCCTTCGCGGACGTACAGGATCTCCAGGAACTCGTGCCGGTGCGGGATCGCCGCGGCCTCCCGGGGTCCGTGGCTGAGCACCGGCCCGATCTCGAACTGCGGCGCGTCCCGGCCCCGTCCTCCTTCGATCACGTGGACGGGAAACGTTGAGCGTGAGGCTTTTTTCATGGTCCTCGTTCCTTCGTCCGGGCGTGGGAGACACACGGCCGGGGGCAGCGGTCTCCCACGCGTCGTCAACCGGCGGCGGACACCTCCAGGGTGTCGGCGAGCAGGGCCTTGGTGTAGGCGTGCCGTGGTTCGGTGAGCACCGTGTCGGTGCCGCCGTGCTCCACGACGTGCCCCTCGCTCAGCACGATCACACTGTCGGCCAGGCTGCGGACCACGGCGAGGTTGTGGGTGACGAACACCATGCCGAGACCGTCGTGGAGCAGGCCGCGCAGCAGTTCGACGATGGCCGCCTGGACCGACACGTCCAGCGCCGAGGTGACCTCGTCGCAGATCAGCACGGTCGGCGCGCAGCCTAGCGCCCGGGCGATGGCGACCCGCTGGCGTTGCCCGCCGGACAGCTCCGCGGGGTAGCGGGAGGCCAGGTGGCCGGGAAGCTCGACCCGTTCCAGCAGTTCCGCGACCCGCGCCCGGGCCGCCTTGGCACCGAGCCCGAAGAAGTGCCGTAGCGGCTCGGCCACGCAGTCACCGACCGTGGCCCGCGGATTGAGCGAGCCGTAGGGGTTTTGGAAGATGTACTGCATGGACCGGCGCTGGTCCGGGTCCCGCCTGGCGGCGGCCGGGGCGAGGGGCGTCCCGCCCAGTTCGACGGTGCCGCCCCAGCGCTCCTGCAACCCGATCAGGCTGCGCGACATGGTCGTCTTGCCACTGCCGGACTCGCCGACGACCGCCAGGCACTCCCCTTCGACCACGTCGAAGGAGACGTCGAAGAGGACCTGGCGGTCGCGGTAGCCGGCGGCCAGGTCGCGTACGCGCAGCAGCGGGGTGTCGCCCGGCGCGGCCTCCTGCACGGCGGAGGCGGGCGCGGTGGCGCTCAGGCGCGGCCGCTCGGGCATCTCCTCGGCTCGGAGGCAGCGCGCCGAGTGGCCTGGCACCAGCTCGATCAATGACGGCGCACTGGTGGTGCATTCGTCGGCCACGAAGGCGCAGCGCGGGGCGAAGACGCAGCCGGGGTGGGTGTCCTGCACGCCCGGGGCGCGGCCGGGGATCGAGGTGAGCCGCATCCGCTCCCTGGCCGAGGGCACGGCGGCGAGCAGCGCACGGGTGTACGGGTGCGCCGGCCGGGCCACGACCTGCTTGGTGGGGCCCGCTTCCACGATCATGCCGCCGTACATCACGGCGACCCGGTCGGCGACCTCGCCGATCACGGCGAGGTCGTGTGAGACGTAGATGGCCGCCATCTGGTTGTCCGCGCAGAGCCGGGCCACCAGGGCGAGCACCCGCGCCTGAGTGGTGACGTCCAGGCCGGTCGTCGGCTCGTCCAGCACGGTCAGCCGTGGCCTCGGCGCGACGGCCATGGCCAGGGCCACCCGCTGCTGCTGGCCCCCGGACAGCTCGCGCGGACGGCGGTGCAGGAAGGCGTCGTCGGACGGCAGCCCGACTGCGCCGAGCACCTCGCGGATGCGCGCGTCGACCTCCTTGGCGTCCCCTTCCAGGACCTCCGCCAACTGGACGCCGATCCGCAGTGCCGGGTTCAGCGCCGTCGCCGGGTCCTGCGGTACGTAGGCCACCACGTTGCCGCGGTACCGGCGCAGCGCGCGCGGCCCGAGCGAGAGCACGTCGGTGCCGTCGATCAGCACCTGACCGGCGGTGATCCGCGCCCCGTGCCGCGCGTAGCCCAGCATGGCCAGTGACATGGTGCTCTTGCCCGAGCCCGACTCCCCGACGACACCGAGGACCTGACCCGGTTCCAGGTCGAACGTGGCGTCCTTGACGATGGGGCTTCCGTCGCGCAGTGCGATGGTCAGGCCGCGGACCTCGATCGCGCTCATTCAGCCACGCCCCTCGGTACGGGCGATCACCCGGGCGGAGCCCTCGGCGATCAGGTTGCCGCCGATGGTGAACAGCACGATGCAGGCGACCGGGGCCAGCACGGCCCATGGCATGTTCTGCAGCCCGGTACGGTTCTCGCTGATCATCAGGCCCCAGTCCGCGGCCGGCGGCTGGATGCCGTACCCGAGGAAGCTGATCGCGGCGAGGATGCCGATCGACCACATCAGCCGCATCCCCAGCTCGACCAGCAGCGGCGAGGACACATTCGGCAGGAAGCAGCGCGCCAGGATGGTGCGGGCGGGAATCCCGACCGTGCGAGACCACATGACGTACTCCCGATCGTTGAGCGGCCGTGCCGCGCCGCGGATGACCCGCGCGACGCCGGGTGTCATGCCGATCGCGGTCAGCACCACCAGCAGCCATGGCTTGGGGCCGATCACGGACACGAACAGCAGCGTGAACAGCAGGGCCGGGAACGCGAGCAGCACGTCCATGACCCGCATCAGGACGGTGTCGGTGATGCCGCCGTAGAAGGCGGCCGCGATGCCCACCAGCGCGCCCAGCGCCACCGCCGCGATGGCCGCCGCCGGAGCCATCCACGCCAGGTGGAAGCCACCGGCCAGCACGCGGGACAGCACGTCGCGGCCCAGTTGGTCCGCTCCAAGGGGCAGCCCGTCGCCCGGCGTCGCATAGGGCAGCGCGATGCTCTTGGCCGGGTCGTGCGGCGTCAGCAGCGGCCCGGCCAGGGCGAAGCCCATGGTCAGCAGGACCAGCGCGCATCCCAGCCGCACCTGTCCGGAGCGCAGGAGCCGCAGCGCGCCGGGCCGGTTCCGCTGTGGCACGGCGGGGGCATCCGGCCCGCTCGCACTCGGGTCGACCGCATCGACGACCTTCGACACGGTACTCACCTCCGCTCTCCGCTCTTGCCGGTGTGCAGCAGGTCGGCCAGTAGGTTGAAGAAGTAGTACACGGCCGCGATCACCAGCACGACGGCCTGGATGACCGGGAGATCCCGGTTGCTGATCGAGTCGATCAGCAACCCTCCGATCCCCGGATAGCCGAACAGGTACTCGACCACCACCACGCCGCCGACGGTGAAGGCCGCCACGAGGCTCGCCGCGGGCACCGCCGGGGCCAGCGCGTTCGGCAGCGCGTGGGTGAGCAGGATGCGGGCCGAGCCGAGTCCCTTGAGCCGGGCCATCTCCACGTACTCGCTGTTGAGCACGTCGATGAAGGAGACGCGGATCAGCCTGGACAGGTACATCACCCCGCCGATCACCAAGGTGGCGACCGGCAGTACCAGAGCCTGCGGATGCCACCAGGGCATGTGCTCGGCCGGGATCAGCGACACCGGCGGGAACCAGTGGAACACGGTGGTGCCGAACAGCGCGACCAGCAGGGTCCCGACGACGAAGTCGGCCAGGGCGTTGGCCACCATCGACGACCACAGGAACGTGCGGTCGAAGAGGCTGTCCTTGAACTGCGCGGCGAGGATGCCGATCAGCAGTGACAGGGGCAGGATCAGCACGACCGCGAACAGGCTCAGCGTGGCGGAGTTCACCAGCCGCTCACCGAGCAACTGGGACACCGGCCGGCCGCTGGCCAGCGAGGTGCCGAGGTCTCCGCTGAGCACGCCGCTCAGCCAGTGCCAGTACTGGCTGAGAAGCGAACGGTCCAGACCGAGCTGGTGCCGGAGGGCCTCCACCCGCTCCGGCGTCGCGGACATGCCCAGCATGACCTTGGCGACATCGCCCGGCATGGCCTGGGTGGCGAAGAAGACCAGGGTCGTCACCACGAAGAGCATCGCGATGGCCTGGGCGACGATCCACCCGATCCGGCCGGGCACGGTCGCAGGCCGGCGTCGGGTAAGACTGTGGCGGGGGCCCGCCGACCGGGTTGCACCGGTTAGTTCCGCGACCATTCCCGTTCCTTCGCATCGTTCTCGCCTGTGCCCGAAGGCGATGTCGATCCCAGCAGATCGGCGAGACGGCGTCTTGCACCTGCGTGCAGTGCGGTTGTTGCCCAACGCACGCTCACTGGCGCCTTATGGCCGTCCGGGCCGTCCGGGGCGCAGAGTGCTCCCGACGACAAGGTTTCGTGCGCTGGCGCACAAGACGGCCTCCTGTGTCTAGCGGTTGACTCCGTGCAACCGGAAACCGACGTCGTGGCGATTCGGCCAGACACCAACCCTCCGGAGGGAAGACCTAAATGCGCTTGTCAATGTGGCAACGTCGAAGCCGGCGGTGGAAGGTGGGTGTGCCAGGTCTTGCCCTGATGCTCGTCGCAGCCGCAACGGTCTCCTGCTCGCCACCGGCCGAGCCCACGGCGAGTACGCCCGGCGGCGGCTCCGGCACCCTCGCCCTCGGGGTGGTCGGCAGCACGAAGGACATGCTCTACCCCTACGCGCCGCAGCAGACGATCTCCGAGGAGGTGCTCTGGCAGAACACCCTGGACCAGTTGACCACGTACGCCTCGGACGGCTCGATCACGTACGCCCTGGCCGAGTCGATGACGCCGAACAAGTCGCTGGACGTGTGGACCGTCAAGCTACGGCCCGGTGTGAAGCTGCACAGCGGTAAGACCTTCGGCGCCGACGACGTCATCTTCAGCGTCAAGTCGCTGCTGACCGAGGAGGGCTACCCCTTCGCCGCGAACCTCGACTTCGTCAGGCCGGACGGGCAGAAGAAGATCGACGATCTGACCGTCGAGTTCCGGCTGAAGCGCCCGTTCGGCCCGTTCGCCGCGGCGTGGGCCTACAGCGCCTTCAAGATGATCGGCGCGGGTTCCACCAAGGACAAGGTCGACGGCACCGGGCCGTTCACCGTGAAGAGCTTCTCACCGGGGGCTCAGGCCGTGTTGGAACGGTACGACGCCTACTGGGGTACCAAGCCCGGCTTCGGCACGCTCAACGTGCACTTCTTCCAGGACCAGACGGCGATCACCAACGCGCTGCGCGGCGGGCAGATCAACGTCGCGCCGTCCGTCCCCTTCTCCGACGCCAAGGCCCTGGAGTCCGCCGGGGTCAAGGTGCTCAAGAGCGACAGCATGAACGTGCTGTCGCTGGACATGCGCACCGACATCCCGCCGTTCAACGACAACCGGGTCCGTGAGGCGATGAAGCTGATCGCCGACCGGGAGCAGATCGCCAGCAACGCCTTCGGCGGTTTCGCCAAGCCGGCCAACGACTACAACGGCGCGAGCGCCTCCTGTCCCGCACCGGACGTGCCCCAGCGCGCCCAGGACCTCGCCCGGGCCAAGGCGCTGCTGGCCGAGGCGGGAAAGAGCGACCTGAAGGTCGAACTGGTGACCGACGGGGCGTTCCCGGGGATGATGGAACTGGCCCAGTTGTTCGCGCAGCAGGCCGGCGAGGCCGGGGTCACCGTCACGGTACGCAAGATGGACGTCGCGACGCTGCTGAACAAGTGGCTGGAGTGGCCGTTCATCATCAACATCACCAGCTCGCCGATGATCAACGCGATCACCGACCACCTGCTGCCCAACGGCGGGAACAACGCGGCGCACTTCGACGACCCGGAGTTCAAGAAGATCGCCGGCGACCTGTTCGCGAGCGGTGACGTGGGCCGGCAGTGCGGCGACATCCAGAAGTTGCAGAAGATCCAGTGGGAGCGCGGCGGCAATCTCATCGCGGTCACCTCGCAAGACCTGACCCTTCACACCGCCAACGTGCGCGGCCTGCAGCCCGACCTGTTCGGCCGTTCGGCCTTCCGCTACGGCGGCGTCTCGGTCGGGTGACCGGACCCGCCGTTGACGATCGGCCCTGCCCCCGGCCACCCGGCCGGGGGCAGGGCCATTTCGGGTGACGCGAACGGCGGGCGGGCGCGTCGTCCGCGCCCGCCCGCCGTGATGGTGTGCGGGTTACCTATTCGGCCTTGTAGGGGACGTAGTCACGGTTGGCGTAGCTGGGGGCCAGCGACAGGGCGCTGAAGCGGAAGGGCCGGTCCACCCGGTTGAACCCCAGCGGGCAGTGGCGGGTGCCGGCCGGAAGGTAGACCGAACCGCTCTGCGTGACGATGTGGCGCACGCCCTCGATGTCGAAGTAGATCTCGGCGCCCAGGTCGTGCGGGTTCTCCGGGTCGTTGCCCGTCCAGACCAGCAGTTCGTCGTAGTCGTGCACGTGCTCGTTCACCCAGCGGACGGGCTCGCTGCACTCCTTGATCCACGTGTAGGTCATGTGGATCTTGCTCTCCGGCACGTCCTGGGAGCGGATCAAGGCGAGCGCTTCGCCCACGTTGTCCGGTTCGGGGGTGCCCGAGCCCGCGCCCTCGTTCACGAGATCGTCGGCGCAGTTGGGCATCTTGCGGACGAAGAACCGCTCATAGGGACTCGACATGTCGATCTCCTTCGATCAGATGGCCTAGGAACACGCTAGGAAACGGACTGTTCACATTCGATGGACTCATTGCGCCAGAAGTGGGGCTTTTCGCGGCTCAGCTTCCGTAGTGGCACCAGACGCCCTTGACCTCGGTGTAGGCGTCGATCGCGTACGGCCCCATCTCCCGGCCCCAGCCGCTGGCCTTGAATCCTCCCCAGGGGGCGGCCATGTCCGGGATCGACGGCATGTTGATGAAGATCGCACCCGCGCGGATGCCCTCGGCCACCCGGTGGGCCACCGAGAGGTTCCTGGTCCAGACCGTCGCGGCCAGGCCGTACTCGGTCTGGTTGGCCCGGGCGATCACCGCGGCCAGTTCGTCCTCGTCATCGTAGGAGAGGACCGAGAGCACCGGGCCGAAGATCTCCTCGGTGGCGATCGTCATGCCGTCCTGCACGCCGGTGAAGACCGTCGGCTGGAAGTACCATCCCCGGTCGGCCGCGCGCTGCCCGCCGGTGACGAGTTCGGCGCCCTCGGCCGGCCCGGTGGCCACCAGCCGCTCCACCGAGCGCAAGTGCTCGGCGGAGACCAGCGGGCCGAGCTGGGTGGACTCGTCCAGGCCGGGGCCGATGCGCATCCCGCTCACCCCGTCGGCGAGCTTGCCCACGAACTCGTCGGTACGTTTGCGATCGACGTAGAAGCGGGTGTACGCGGCGCAGACCTGGCCGCTGTTGAGGATGCTGCCGGCGATGTTCCCGGCGACCGCGGCGTCGATGTCGGCGTCGGCGGCGATGATCGAGGGGGCCTTGCCACCGAGTTCGAGGGTGACCCGCTTGAGGTTGCCGGCGCTGGCCCGCACGATCGAGCGGCCGGTCTCGGTCGAGCCGGTGAACGACACCTTGTCCACCCCCGGGTGCTCGGCGAGCGCCGCCCCGGTGGAGCCGTCGCCGGTGACCAGGTTGATCACACCGGGCGGGAATCCGGCCCGTTCGGCGAGCTGGACCAGCCGGATCGTGGTGAGCGGGGTCTGCTCGGCCGGCTTGATGACCACGGTGTTGCCCGTGGCGAGCGCGGGGGCGAGCTTCCAGGCCAGGATCATGAGCGGGAAGTTCCATGGCGTGATCAGCGCGCAGACTCCGACCGGCTCGCGGCGGGTGTAGTGCAGCGTGTCCGGATAGGAGACCGGCGCGGTGGCGCCCTCGATCTTGGTGACCCAGCCGGCGTAGTACCGGAAGTGCTCGGCGGCGCCGGTGACGCTCACGGCGCGGGAGACGCCGACCGGCTGGCCCTGGTCCCGGGTCTCCAGCACTGCCAGTTCCTCGGCGTGCGCCTCGATGAGGCCGGCGAGGTCGAACAGCAGCCGGGCGCGCCCGGCCGGGGGCATCGACCGCCACTGCCGATCCTCGAAGGCCCGCCGCGCGGCGGCGACGGCGGCATCGACGTCGGCAGCGTCGGCGAACCCGACCTCCTCCAGCAATTCCTCTGTCGCGGGGTCATAGGTCGGGATGACGCCGCCCGATGCCGGCACCCATGTCCCGTCGATGTAGACGTTGGTCGCCACTGCCGCCTCTTCCTACTTGAGTGCGCTCTCTCGGCCCTCCCGCGTCGGCGGGAGCTTCCGCCAGCATGAGGGCTGGCGACCGTGGTCACCTTGACTATGCGCGTAAGGCGGTTGACCACGCGCGAAAAGCTGCCGCTGCGCCGCGAGCGAGGGTGCGGCGACCGGCGGCAACTCCCCGCGGGGACGGCGTTCAGCGCATCCGCGCTCGCCGCCACCGTCGATCGTCCTGGCGTCAACACCCGGGTCCGGGATACGGTCCGGCGTTCCACCGAAGGCGGGCCGACCGATTCCCCGGCAGGTGACCGGCCCTACCTCGCCGTTCTCGGACGCCGCCGATGGGTCCCTTTTTCGGACGCGATCGTATATGGTGACACGACCTGGCTTCGTGGCCTGCCCTTACAGCGCTGTGGAACCTTCTGGCAAGGAGGAGCAGGGTGACCTCAACCGCCGACGACCTCGCTGTCTCCGTCGCGTCGTCCTTCGAGGAGTGGCAGGACCTCGTCTCCCGATCGTTCGTCTCCCTCGGGGTGACCAGGGACGGTTCGCGGCGATTCCGCGGCGGCATGCGCCGCCGGGTGCTCACCGACGTGTCCCTGTGCGAGATCACCGCGTCGAGCCACACCGTCCGCCGTACCTCGACCATGATCGGCCGGGACACCGCCGCGTTCTTCAAGCTGAGCCTGCAACTGTCCGGCACGGGCCTGCTGATCCAGGACGGCCGGGAGGCGGTGCTCTCCCCCGGCGACTTCGCGATCTACGACACGAGCCGCCCGTACACCCTCACCCACGACGACGACTTCCGCTCGCTCATCGTGATGTTCCCGCGCACGCTGGTCGATCTGCCGGTCGATGCCGTGGGGCGGCTGACCGCCGTCCGGATGCCGGGCGACACCGGACTCGGCCGGGTGATCAGCCCGTTCCTGGTCCACCTGGCCCAAAACCTCGACCAGCTCTCCGGCGCGAGCGGGCTGCGCCTGGCGCACAATGCGCTGGACCTGGTTACGACGATGTTCGCCGACGAACTCGGCACCACCAACCCGAACCACACGCTCGTCGACCGGATCCGCGACTACATCGACGCCAACCTCGGCGACCCGGACCTCTGCCCGGCCAAGGTGGCGGCGGCCCACTTCATCTCGACCCGGCACCTGCACAACCTGTTCCGGGCCGAAAGGACGACGGTCGCCACCTGGATCCGGTCGCGGCGGCTGGAACGCTGCCGCCGCGACCTTCTCGATCCGCTGCACGGTCACCAGTCGGTCGCGGCGCTGGCGGCCCGCTGGGGTTTCCTGGACGCGGCGCACTTCAGCCGCATCTTCAAGGCGGCCTTCGGCTTCTCGCCGAGCGCCTACCGGCAGCGCCGCGCGGCCTGAAGCGCCGGTGGCGGTCAGTCCGCCACGGCGGCGTTGAACGGCGCGTTGTCCACGACCTGCTCGAACCGCACCACCTTGCCGTCCTCCAGCCACCAGAAATGCACCATCCGGGTCCGGAAGGCGCGGCCGGTGCCACGGTGTCTTCCCGAGTAGTGGCCCAGCGCGATCACCTGGTCCCCTGCGTCGAACAGGCTCTCGATCTCCACGGTGAACCCGTCGAACTGCGCACCGATCGGCGCGAAGACGCCGGCCACGATCGCATCAGGTCCAACATAGGTGCCCGCGTAGAGCGAACCCTCCGCTTCGGTCCAGCGGATGTCGCTCGCGAACGGGGCGAGCATGCCGTCGAGATCGCCTCGCGCGGAGGCGGCGTAGTGGCCGGCGACGATATCGGTGTTCTTCACGGTGTCACTCCGATCAGGCTGGCTGGACGCCGCCCGGCATGACCACCGGCGCGGCGGCCCCAACGTATCGGCCCGCCCCGCCGTCCTCCATGTCTGTCTCTGCACGTCTGTTGACGTTCCGCGAAGGAGACTCTCATCGTGAAGCGCGTGGCACCAACTGGCCGTGCCGGTCGGTGCGCCACTCGACCAGCAGCACGGTGGCGTCGTCCTGGAGGTGGCCCTCCTGGTAGTTCAGGATGGTCTGGATCAGGCGGCGCAGGGTCTCCGGCGCCGACAGCCCCGCGGCCTCGTGCCGGATGATGTAGTCGATGAACCGGTCGATGCCGAACTGCTCCCCCGCCGGGCTCTGTGCCTCGATCACGCCGTCGGTGTAGACCAGCAGCCGGTCGCCGGATATCCCGTAGTCGTAGGCGTCGCTGCCCACCTCGTACGCGGGTTCCAGGGCGGCGGCCACGACCACGTACTCGTTGGCGAACGTGCCCGCGGGCAGCAGGTTCCACAGCACCTCGGCCGACAGGCCCATCGGCCGCATCCGCACCAGGTCGGCGTAGGTGTCGCTGGTGTCCCGCTTGCTCACGACCAGGATGGCGACCAGCGACGCGACCCAGAAGGCCCGCCGCAGGTCGGCCACGTCGGCGACGGGCACGGTGAGGCCGACCACGCCGACGCGCTCGGTGCCGTCGAGCATGGGCACCCACAGCCGCCGGCCGCCCGCCATGCCTTCGGGCAGCCCGCGCGGCGGGTCGACCTCGACGATGTCCGCGTCCCGGAAGGCGCGCCCCGGCGGCGTGGTGTCGACGCGGACCGGCACCAGGTCCATGTCCCGTGAGTCGACCTGCCCGGGGATCGGCACGAGGTACTGCTGCTGGAGGTCGGCGACGTAGATCGCCGGATCGAACAGCGCGGCGGTCACGCCGTACACGGTGAGGAGCCGCGGCAGGTCCTCCAGCGTCGCCAGATGGCTCGCGGTGAGCAGGTCGCCCATCGCGGGCCCGGCACGTTCCGGCATCACATCCCCCGAAGGTCGCTCACACTGAGCCGTGGCCATGGTCGGTCTTCGTTATGCCCCCACATGGACCACGAAAGCGCGCCTTTTACCCCCGCTGGACCAGGGCCGCGGCGAGGGGCGTCAGGAAAGGCGGTCGCTGAACAAGTAGTTGCGCCTGTGTCCGGTGACCTCGTTCGTCTTCTGCCAGCGCCCGCGCCACCGGATGTACATCCGGTAGCCCATCCCCAGGAGCGGCTCGGCCACATCGGCCGCGGTCATCCCGTACTTGGCCAGATGACGCTCTTCGATCTCCAGCAGGAGGCCGGGCCGATGACGCTCGATGGTGCGAATCCCGCCCGTCAGAACGGCGGACTCGAACCCCTCCACATCCACCTTCATGAAATTCACGAATGGCAGCCTGCGGGTCTCGCAGATGTGATCGATGCTGTAAACGGGAACTTCCAGGATTTTGCCATCGCCGGGATTCTTCAGTCCCGTTTCCAGGTGGGCCCAGCCATGGTTGGGCAGCCCGAACCGGTACGGCAGGCGGAGCCGCTGCCGCCCGTTGGAAGGGCCGAGGGCGGCATTGGTGGTGATCACATGACCGGCCGCGGCGGCCCGCCGCGCGGATTCCAGAATCTGGTACGGGAAACGCAGCGGCTCGAAGCTGTGCACCTGACCGGCGGGCCCCACGAGACGGGCCAGCGAAAAGGTGTACATACCGTAGGCGGCGCCGATGTCCAGGCATATGTCACCGGGCCTCACCAACTGCGCCAGCCCGCGTAATTCCGATTCCCGGGAAAGGGTGTGGGCGACCATTGCCGCCATCGACAATCTGAGCATGCCGAGGACGATAGGAACGGGATGGGTGCTCGCGAATCCCGCTCAGGAGCGTGATCGCCTGCCTCGCCGTGCCTCCGTGGAGCGATGTCCGGCCACCACCAGGCCGCTCTCGTAGGCCAGTACCACCGCCTGGGCACGGTCGCGCAGGTGCAGTTTGCCGAAGATCCGGCCCACGTGGGACTTGACGGTCTCCTCGGCGATCGTCAGGTCGCGCGCGATGTCGGCGTTGGAGCGGCCACCGGCGATCAGCCGGAGTACGTCGAGTTCGCGTGGGGTGAGCGCGTTCAGCCGCAGCGCCTCGCGTTCGTCGATCGGCTGCCTGCTCGCGAACGTCTCGATCAGCCGCCGGGTCACGGAGGGGGCCAGCAGTGCCTCGCCCGCGGCCACGACACGCACCGCGTTGATCAGGTCGGCCGGTGGTGAGTCCTTCAGCAGGAAGCCGCTGGCCCCGGCGCGCAGGGCCGTGTACACGTAGTCGTCGATGTCGAACGTCGTCAAGATCACCACACTGGTGTCCGGGGCGCCGGCCAGCACGCGGCGGGTGGCCTCAAGCCCGTCGAGGTACGGCATGCGGACGTCCATGAGGACCACGTCGGGCCGCGTCCGTTCGGCGATGGTCACGGCCTCGATGCCGTTGGCGGCCTCCCCCACGACCACGAGATCGGGCTGCGCCGACAGCAGGGCCGCGAATCCGGCCCGGACCATCGCCTGATCGTCGGCGACCAGCACGGTGGTCATCTCTCCCCCTGGGGTAGTACCGCACGCACCGCGTAGCGCCCGTCGGACAGCTCTCCGGCGAACAGTTCGCCGGAGAGCGTGGCCACCCGCTCGCGCATGCCCACCAGCCCGTACCCGGGCCCGGCCCCGGACGCCGGGGCTGGGGCCGGCTCGTTGACCACTTCGAGCACGAGGTCGCCTCCGTCCAGCCTGGCCGTGACCACCGTCGGCGCTCCGCCGGCGTGCTTGACCACATTGCTGAGGGCCTCCTGAACGATCCGGTAGGCCGTGTGCGAGAGGGCGGCGCCCAGCTCCGCCGATCGCTCCGGCAGCTCCAGCCGGACGGGTGTACCGGCCCGGCGCGCGGACTCCACCAGCTCCTCCAGCGCGCCCAGCCCCGCTCGCGGCGAGGCCGCGGGGTCGTCCCGGTCACCCCTCAGGACGCCGAGGAGTTGCCGCAGCTCGGCCAGCGAGGCGCTCGCAGCCGCGTTGATCTCGCGAAACTCCCGCAGCACCTCCGCCGGGGCCGCCTCCTTGACCCGGTGGGGAAACGTGGCCGCCTGCACCGCGATGATGGACATGTGGTGGGCCACCACATCGTGCAGCTCGCGGGCGATTCGCGCGCGCTCCTCCAGTATTCGCCGCTTACCATGCTCTTCGGCGATGCGCAGGGTGCTCAGCCGCCGCGACCGGAACCCGTACCCGATCAGCGTCGCCGCCAGCGGGGACAGCGCCCAGTTCGCCATCCCCTGCGCCACATACGGCCCCTCGGTCCCCGTCCAGAGCGCGGACAGCAGCCCCGCCCCCAGCGTGATCAGGAACGCCGTCGCCGTGACCCGCCGCGCGGATGTCACCGCCACGGTGAAGAGCACCAGCGACTGCACCACCATTTCCGGCAGATACCAGGGCCGCCAGTAATCGATGCCGAATATCGTCATCAAGGCGAGCAGCGCCAGTGTGATCCACCATGCGGTCATCGGCCGGTACCAGCTCACCGCGACCGGCACCGCGTACAACGCGCCGATCGACCATCCGGCAACGCCCATCTCGGTGGCGTAGGCGAACATCCATCCGAAGAACGGGCCGGCCACGCCCGCGGCGATGAAGTACATACGTCGAGGCAGCAGCGGCTTGTCCGGGTCGGCCGGGGAAGCGGGCATCCGAGCGTGATGAGCACTGCGAATGACACTCAGCATTTCTGCAACTCTAGCCCGGCCGGGCGATTCATGGCCGCCGCGGCCGGTGAACCGCCGGCCGCCACCTGCCGCGGTGCGCCGGCCTTACTTGGCCGCGTACTTGCGGGCGTCGCCGAGCAGGCCGTTCTGGTGGCTCCACGGGCCGAGATGCTCGTAGATCATTTTGTCGAAGCCCGGCGCGGTCGCCTCCTCGGTCCAGGAACATTGCAGCTCCGCCCCGATGGCCAGCCACCCGACCGGGATCACCCCGGCCTGGACCAGCCGCAGCACGGCGGTGTCGTGACTTTCCCTGCTGGTGGCGGCCGAGGCGTCCACCACCAGGTACACCTCGTGACCGCGGTCGAGGGCGGTCAGGGCGGTCTGTGCCACGCAGACGTCGGTCTGCAGGCCCGCCATGATCAGCCGCCGCCGTCCGGTCGCCTCGATCGCCGCGCTGAAGTGGTCGTCGTAGAACGCGTCGTACCCCTGGGAACGGGAGATGACGGGATGGTCGCCCAGGATCACGGCGAGCTCCGGATACAAGGGGCCGGACGGCGCGCCGTAGTACCCGTTCGTGACGACCAGCGGCATCTCGAAGATCTTCGCGATCTTCGCCAGGGCGACCGTGCCGTTGATGTGCTCTTCGGGAGTGTGCGACCGGATCAGGTTGGAGAAGCCGATCGCGTGGTCGATCAGGACGATCGCGCTGTTGTCCCGAGACAGCGGTTTGCGTGCCATTATCTTCCTCTTCCATTCCGAAACCGCACATGCGGGCGGTCTCACCGCCCGGCCGATCGATGAGACCCTTACACAAGCTCGTCCACGCAGGCGTGTATTTGACCAGTGTGATGGAGATCGGGAGTGCTTCCGCCGACCATGCCGGACCCCGCACCGGTCGGCAGGCGGCCGTCCGGGCGGAACGCCGCCGATCCTCCTTAACCGCGCGTCCGCGCGTTGAGCCGTGCGGCCTGGCGGGTCAGGTGGTCGCGCTCGGGAAGGCTGGACGCCGAGCGGGCGGCCTCGGCATAGAGCCGTGCCGCGGTCGCCAGGTCACCGTCGCGCTCGTGGAGGTAGGCCGCGACGGCGGTGTGGCGGGGCAGGGCGGGGTCGAGCCCGGCCAGGGCGGCGAGGCCGGCCCGGGGGCCGTCGGCCTCGCCGACCGCCACGGCCCGGTTGAGGCGGGCCACCGGGCTGCCGGTGAGGCGTACCAGTTCGTCGTACCACTCGACGATCTGCACCCAGTCGGTCTCCCCGGCGGTCCGGGCGTCGGCGTGCAGCGCGGCGACGGCGGCCTGGGCCTGGTACTCGCCCAGGCGGTCGCGGGCCAGGGCCGCCTGGAGTATGTCGACGCCCTCGGCGATCAGGCGGGTGTCCCACAGGCCGCGGTCCTGCTCGGCGAGCGGCACGAGGCGGCCGGCCGGGCCGGTCCGCGCCGGGCGTCGTGCGTGGTGCAGCAGCATGAGCGCGAGCAGGCCCGCGACCTCCTCGTGATCGATCTCGGCCGCGAGCCGGCGGGTGAGCCGGATCGCCTCGCCGGCGAGGTCGACATCGCCGGAGTAGCCCTCGTTGAAGACCAGGTAGAGCACGCGCAACACCGTGGCGACGTCACCGGGCCGGTCGAACCGGACGCCCTCGACGGTCCGCTTGGCCCGGCTGATCCGCTGGGCCATGGTCGCCTCGGGCACGAGGTAGGCCCGCGCGATCTGGCGGGTGGTCAGGCCGCCGACCGCCCGCAGCGTGAGCGCCACGGCCGACGCCGGGGTCAGGGACGGGTGCGCGCACAGGAAGTACATCTGGAGCGTGTCGTCCGCCGCCTCGCCCGGGCCGGGCGCGGGCTCGGCCTCGACGAGCACCTCGCGACGCCGCCGGGAGACCTCGCTGCGGGTGGCGTCGAGGAACTTACGCCAGGCGACGGTGACCAGCCAGCCCTTGGGGTCGCGCGGCGGGTCGCCCGGCCAGACGCGCAGCGCCTCGACCAGGGCGTCCTGGACGGCGTCCTCGGCCGCCGCGAAGTCTGCTCCGCGGCGGACGAGGATCCCGATCACCGTGGGGGTAAGGCTCCTCAGCAGGGCCTCGTCCACGTGCGTCACTCCGTGATGGTCGGGGGCTCGGTCAGGAACGGGCGCAGCTCCAGCCACTCGTGGATCGGCTTCCCGCCCGCTCCCGGGGCCGCGGACAACTCACCGGCCAGTTCCAGCGCCCGCTCGTAGCCATCGACGTCGATCACCATCCAGCCGGCGATCAGGTCCTTGGTCTCGGCGAACGGGCCGTCGGTGACCGGCGGCCGGCCTTCGCCGTCGTAGCGGACGAACGTGCCCTCCGGGGAGAGCGCCTGACCGTCGACGAACTCGCCGCTGCGCTCCAGCCGGTCGGCGAAGTCCCGCATGTACTGGATGTGGGCGGCGACCTCCTCCGGCGTCCACTGCTCCATGGGGACGTCGTTGACCGCCGCGGGTGCGCCCCGGTAGTGCTTGAGCAGCAGGTACTTGGCCATCATGTACTCCTCAGTGCGTTACGGCCCATTGTGGCCGTGTTCGCTGCTGGGACGTAGCCGGGCCCGGGTTCTCGACATCGACCCGGAAGATTTTTCGGCTGATTTTTTCCGGTTTTTTCCGGCGCGTGGTCAGGGCGTCCCGGCCGGGATGATCGGCGAGCGATGATGCCGTGGTGAGACAGGGCATTCCCAGACCGCCACCCCGTCGGCCACTCCTGTGGAGAGCGGATGGGTGTGCCCAGGGCATGGGGGGAACGGCCGTCCCCAATGGACCTCGCAGGCGTGGTCTTGCAGGTCCGAGGCGAGCCGGGCCACCGTCTCGGGCCAGGGCCGGTCAGGGTCGCAGTAGGCGCTGACCACTTCGCGGGGGTACGGACCCGCCGTCACCTTCACCGGTGAAGGCGATCCCGGTGTCCAGTCGATATCCAAGATCTTCCACGGCGCCGGGAGGCCCAGGCCGTCCAGAATGGCCTCGGCCGCCAGGCGCACGGACTCGGGAGATGCGGTCGTCATACGGTCTCCTGCTTCTCAGGGGGCGGGGCGTGTCCTGGATCGCATCCTGCCGCGCCGGGACGATCAGCGCGCCACCAGGAGTGATGCGCGGCACCACCGGGGACACAGGGAGCACGGTTACCCCCGGGGCACCACCGTGTGGTTAACTCAAGAAGGCCGATGTGGTCTGTGTCCCCCGGGCCGCAAATTACCGCCTTCACGGAATACCGTTCGGCTGGAGCCGTGTTGTGCCTCTCGCCGAGGAGGCGACCGCCACATCGGCCTTCTAGGCGGAAAGGGCCCCGCGAGCACCGCTCGCGGGGCCCTTCGCCTGTCCGGGGCGGGTCTGTGGTGGCGGACATGAGCCGCCTGGCGGGCGGCGTGGTCCGCCGTCCGCGTAGGGTTGACGGCGTCCGCCGCGCCGCACGAGGAGAATACGTGCTCTACCAGGTGACCAAGATCGTTAGCGCTCCCTTCCTGCATCTGCTCTGGCGCCCCGAGGTCAGCGGGGTGGCGCACGTACCCCTTCGGGGACCGGCGATCCTGGCCTCCAACCACCTGTCCGTGCTCGACTCGACGTTCCTGCCGCTGATGCTGCCGCGGAAGGTCACCTTCCTCGCCAAGTCCGAGTACTTCACCGGCAACCCGATCACCGCCGCCTACATGCGGGCCACCGGGCAGATCAGCGTGGACCGGGAGAGCGCGGCCGACGCCCAGGGCGTCCTGGAGGCGGCCGTGCGGGTGCTGGAGGCGGGCGACCTGTTCGGCATCTACCCCGAGGGCACCCGCTCCCCCGACGGCCGCCTGTACCGCGGGAAGATCGGCGTGGCCTGGCTCGCCCTCAAGACCGGCATCCCGGTCATTCCGGTGGCGATGACGGGCACCGAGAAGGTGCTGCCGCCCGGCACGACGGTGCCCAAGCTCAGCAAGATCGGTATCAGCCTCGGTCCGCCGATGTCGTTCACCGGCGACCATCGGCACGCCCGCACCCGGCGCGAGGTGACCGACGAGGTGATGGCCGCCATCCAGAAGCTGTCCGGGCAGGAGTACGTGCCGTCCTACGCCACCAGCCACAAGACCCGGCTGTCGGACGTGTCCTGAGCGGCCGGGCGCGCCGGCCTCGGCTTGACCTTGACGCGACGTCAACGTCTTAACTGACAGCATGCGGATCGGAGAACTCGCCGCACTGCTCGGGGTGTCCACCCGGACGGTGCGCCATTACCACCATCAGGGCGTCCTGCCCGAACCACCCCGCCGGGCCAACGGCTACCGGGAGTACGGCCTGCGCGACGCGGTCGCGCTGGCCCGCGTCCGCCGCCTCGTGGAGCTGGGCCTGAGCCTGCCCGAGGCGCGTGACGTCATCGCCGACGACCAGGCCAGGGACCTGCCGGAGATCCTGCGGGAGATCGACGCCGACCTGGCCGGGCAGGAGCGCGACATCAGGGAGCGCCGCGCCCGGCTGGCCGTACTGCTGCGGCAGGCGGAGGATGGGCTGGCGCCGGACGGCACCACTTCCCCCGAACTGCTCGCGCTGCTGCGCGAGATCAAGGCCCCGGCGTCGAAGTCGGCGGACTGGGACCGCGACCTGCTGGTACTGGTGGACGCCATGGCCAAGCCGGGCGACCAGGAGGGCGTCGGCGCGATGTTCACCGCCCTGGCCGCCGACCCGCGGCTGGGGGCGCACGGTCATGAGTTCTACCGGCGCCTGGACGAGCTGGCCGAGGCCGGGCCGGACGACCCCAGGGTCGCCCCGCTGGCGGGTGCGCTGGCACGGTACATCGGCGAGCACATGCCGATGGAGGACGCGCGGGCGGCCGGCGAGTGGGACACGGGTGCGGTCGAGCCGTTCCTCGACGACCTCTCCCCCGCGCAGGCGGAGGTCGTGCGCCGCACCGTCGCGCTGCTCGCCACCGGACCGGCCGGTGACACCGAACGACCCGACCCAGGGGACGACACCGGACGACCCGGGCAGGCGCACGACCCCGAACAACCCGGCCCGACCCAAGACACCGAACGACCCGACCCAGGGGACGACACCGAACGACCCGGGCAGGCGCACGACCCCGAACAACCCGGCCCGACCCAAGACACCGAACGACCCGGGGCGGCGGGGGACGCCGGGCGGTCCGGGGCGGCGGGCTGCCCGGTACTGCCGTTCGGGCGGCCGGACCCGCTGCTGCCGCCGCCGGACTACGCGCGGCTGCGCGCGGACGCCCCGGTCACCCGTGTGCTCGCCCCGGACGGCCGCGCGGCCTGGCTGGTCACCTCCTACGACGCCGTGGGGACGGTCCTGGCCGATGACCGTTTCGGGCTCGCGCCGCCCGGCGTGGCCGATACCGGCGGCGACACGCTCTTCCAGGACGGCCCGGCGCACCTGCGGCTGCGCCGCCTGGTGTCCAAGGCGTTCAGCCCTCGCGCGCTGGCCGGGCTGCGGCCCCGGGCCGAGGAGGTGGCCACCGAGCGGGTCGCGGCGCTGGCCGCGGCCGGGCCGCCCGCCGACCTGGCCGCGGACCTGGCCGCCCCGCTGTCCATCACGATGATCGGCGAGGTGCTGGGGATCGCGATCGGCGAGCGCGACCGCTTCCAGGGGCTGGCCGACGCCGCCGCCTCGGTGGACTTCCTGTTCGCCGGCGAGGACGACGACGCACAGCAGGCGATGGCCGCCGCGGCCCGCGCCTGGGAGGCACTCGGCGGGTACGCCGCCGAGCTGATCGCCGCCAAGCGCGAACGGCCGGGCGATGACCTGCTCAGCTCCTTGATCGCGGTACGCGACGGCGATGACGGGCGCCTGTCCGACAGCGAGCTCATCGCCATGGTCACCACTCTGGTCGGGGCCGGGTACATGTCGGCGCGCAATGCCATCACCACGGGCGTCCTGCGGCTGCTGTGCGACGGGGATCGTCCGCTCACCGCCGTGGCCGCCGCCGGGCGGGTGGACGACACGGTCGAGGAACTGCTGCGCCTGCAGTCCGGGCGGACCGGCGAGCCCTTCCCCCGGTACGCCCACGCCGATGTGGACCTGGCCGGCGTCACGATCGGCGCGGGCGATCTCGTCCTGGTACGGCTGGAGGCGGCCAACCGCGACCCGGCGCGCTTCGCCGCACCCGACCGGTTCGAGCCCGGCCGCGGGTCGTCACTGGCGTTCGGGCACGGCCCGCACTACTGCCTGGGCGCGCCGCTGGCCCGCGTGGAGTTCGCCGCCGCGCTGACCGCGCTGGCCGAGGGCCTGCCGGGACTGCGGCTCGCCGTACCGCCGGAGCGGATCGAGTGGGCCGGCAACGCCACCGACACCGGCCCCGCGCGACTGCCCGTCATCTGGTGAATGGCCCGCTCTGTTCGTGAGGAGACCAGTTAGTACGCCTGCTGACTATCTCCTCACGAACTAGAATCGGCGTCATGAGCGAACAGGCGGCCGACGGGCCCACGGACGCGATCGACCTGATTCTCCACTAATGGGCGCGGGAGCGTCCGGACCTGGACCTTTCGCCCATGGCACTGCTCGGCCGCCTGGGGATGCTCACCCGGGCGATGGAACGCGAGCTGGACGAGGTCTTCGGCCGGCACGGCCTCGGACGCGCTGATCCCCTCGGAGCTGTCGGCGGCGCTGATGATGTCACGGGCGGGCATGACCGGCCGGCTGGACCACCTGGAGCGCGCCGGGCTGGTCGAACGCAGCCTCGACCCGGGCGACCGGCGCAGCTTTCGCTTGACGCTGACCTCGACGGGCCTCGGCCACATCGACACCGTGCTCACCGAGCGCGCCGCCGCGCTCCGGCGCCTGGTCAGCGGCCTCTCCCCGGAGGACTCCGCCACACTGACCCGGATCCTGCGGACCATGCTGGCGGCCATCGCCTGACAGCCGCGAGCGGATGCGGCATTTGTTGGGGTTTCTGACACCTTTAGCGACGGAATCGGCGGGCCACGCGGGCCGCCGGAGTCTACACTTTGATCATCCGCGCCAGGGGCCGGCTCGGGTCGTCGGCCTGGCCTCTGGTCACGATCAACGCGTTCAGGCCATCCGGGCCTTCTCGGTATCGCGTCCCGGATCGCCGGGATCGCCGATCTCCTGGGGAGTGCGCCGTGCCGCGTCGCCGTACGATCGTGATCGTCTCCGCTACTGCCGTGCTACTCGCGGGCGCCGTCGCCGGTGGCGGCTACTACCTGCTGCGTACGCAGGGCACACCGGCCGAGACCGCGCAGCGGTTCGCCCAGGCGTGGCAGCGCGGCGACCTGACCGCGATGCGCGCCGAACTCGCCACGCCGGTGCCGGGGTTCAGCCTGGCCTATGACCACCTGGAGAAGTCGCTGGGCGTCCGGTCCACCGCGGTCCGGGTGACCGGGGTGAGCGAGGGCGAGGACGCGGCCACGGCCAGGTACTCCGCCGCGCACACCCTCCAGGCGGGCGGGCGGTGGGCCTACGACGGATCACTGCGGCTGGTGGTCAAGGACCGCCGCTGGAAGGTCCAGTGGACGCACGCGGCCGTGCATCCCGACCTCACGCCCACCACGCGGCCGGCGCTGCGCGCACGCTGGCCGGCCAGGGGCGCGCTGACCGCCGCCGACGGCGAGCGCATCGACGACGGCGACGACGGCGGGTCCATCCGGCAGCTCACCGGCGAACTGGCTCCGGCGGGCGCCAAGGATCTGGCCGGGCTCGGCGAGAGCTACAAGGTCGGCGACCCGATCGGCAGGGGCGGCCTGCAGGCCACGTTCCAGCGGCGGCTGGCCGGGGTACCGGCCACCGAGATCGCGCTGGTGGACGCCGGAGGCCAGGCGGTCAAGACGCTCGGCGTACTCCCCGGCAAGGACGGCGAGTCGGTGCGCACCACACTGGACCTGAAGGTGCAGCGGGCGGCCGTCACCGCAATCCGGGAGGTGGAGAAGCCCGCCGCGATCGTGGCCGTGCGCACGACGACCGGCGAGATCCTCGCGGTGGTCAACAACGGCTCGTTCAACCGCGCGCTGGACGGTGCCTACGCGCCCGGCTCCACCTTCAAGGTGGTCACCGCGATCGGCCTGCTCGCGGCCGGGATCACCCCGGACGAACAGGTCACCTGCCCCAAGAACGTGACGATCGGGGGCCGGGAGTGGCGTAACTCCGAGCACGCCGACTTCGGCGCGCTGTCCTTCTCGGACGCCTTCGCCTACTCCTGCAACACGACCTTCGCGCCGCTCGCGGTCGAGCGCCTGGGGGCGAGCAAGCTGCTGGAGGTGGCCGCGTCGGTGGGGTTCAACCAGCCGCTGAACATCGGGGTTCCAGCGTCGCGGGCGAGCATCCCGCAGCCGGGAGACCAGGCCGAACTGGCCGCGGAGTCGTTCGGCCAAGGCAAGATCATCGCCAGCCCGCTGGTGATGGCCTCGGTGGCCGCGGCCGTGGCCGACGGCACCTGGCGCCCGCCCACCCTGGTCGCCGACATGGAGCGCAAAACCGCCCCGAAACCACTGCCCCAGGGGGTCGCCGGGCCGCTGCGGCAGATGATGCGCGCGGTGGTCACCAAGGGCACGGCCAAGGACGCGGGCCTGCCTGAGGGGACGTACGGCAAGACCGGGACCGCTGAGGTCGGCAACGCACCGGACACGAACGCGTGGTTCATCGGCTTCCGCGGCGATGTGGCCGTGGCGGTGGTCGTCGAGGGCGGCGGCGGAGGCGGCAAGGCCGCGGCCCCGGTCGCCGCCCGCTTCCTCCGCGGCCTCCCCTGACACCGGCCCGCAGAGCGAGCAGACCCCTTTCCCGGCAGCGCGATGCGGCCTTGGCGGCACATGCCTCAGCTCGGCGGCCGGTTGGGCGCACGTCTCCGCGATGCCTTGGCGGCAGGCGGTCAGTACCCCTTTTAGGGGCCTGCCCCGATCGCAGGGTCGCTCGGCGTCCTGTCAGGCACATCTCCCGGTGATGCCCTTGATCGTTGACCGCCAGTACCCCTTTGGGAGGCCCGTCTCAGCGCGCGGCCGATCGCAGGTCGCCAAGCGGCCCTTTGCGGTGCACAACTCAGCGTGGCGCCCCTCAGGGTGTGCGTCCTGAGTTATGGGACCACCGCGCTCTGGGCGGGAGTTTCAGCGGGCGGAGAGGGACTTCTTCGGTAGCGCGGCGGGGAGGGCGGGCAGCGTGGCCGCCGTACGGCCGGCCTTCGCGCCGAAGCCGAGGGCGCTGGCGGCCTCGTTGCGCAGCACCATGATCAGCAGCGTGGCGATGAGCGTCGCGATCAGGACCCAGCTCACCGCGATGATGACCGTCGAGTGCCGCGGCCTGCGCGATCGGCCCTGCTCCCCGCGCCTGCGACCGCCACCCTCCTTGCGGCGCACGCGCTCGTTGAACGACTCCAGACGGGCGGCCAGCCGCGGATCATCGTCGACGAGGTGACGCTCGATCTGGGCCAGCATCCGCTCCTCGTCCTGCGACCAGGCCATGCCGCACCTCCCGCATCGCAAGGCATGTGCCGATTTCTTGCCCATCATGAAGATCATTAGCCATTTCAAGAGCAGGTAATTAACGTGTCTTCGCATTTGCGATCTTGCTCGAACTGCTGTTCTAATCAGCGGGTATGCGCTGGGACAATCTGCGACTGACCGACGTCGGCGAGCCCGACTCGGCCACGCCGCTCTTCGCTCGCAAAGCCGTCACGCGGACCTTCGACACCCCCGGGTTCCGCGGCGTCACCTTCTATGAGATCCACGCCCGCACCATCATCAACCGCGTTCCCGGCGCCTCCCACGTCCCCTTCCAGTGGACGATCAACCCCTATCGCGGATGCACCCACGCGTGCAGCTACTGCTTCGCCCGCAACACCCACACCTACCTGGACCTCGACGCGGGCCGCGACTTCGATTCCAAGATCGTGGTGAAGGTCAACGCACCCGAGCTGGTCCGCAGGGAGCTGGCCGCGCCGCGCTGGCGGGGCGAGCACATCGCGATGGGCACCAACGTCGACTGCTACCAGCGCGCCGAAGGTCGTTATGGGCTGATGCGCGGCATCCTTGCCGCGCTGCGCGACGCCGCCAATCCCTTCTCGATCCTCACCAAGGGGTCGCTGATCCTGCGCGACCTCGATCTCCTGACCGAGGCCGCCGAGGTCACCGACGTGGGCACGGCCGTGTCGGCCGGGTTCGTCGGCGATGACGGCGACGAGGACGGGGCGGCGGCGCTGTGGCGTTCGGTCGAGCCCGGTACGCCGAGTCCCGGCAAACGGCTGGAGGTCTGCGCGACGCTGACCGAACACGGCCTGCCGTGCTCGGTGCTGATGGCGCCGATCCTGCCGTACCTCACCGACTCCCCCAAGGCGCTGGACCGTGCGGTGCGCCGGATCGCCGCGGCGGGGGCGACCGGCATCACGCCGATCGTGCTGCACCTGCGTCCCGGCGCGCGCGAGTGGTTCATGTCCTGGCTGGGCCGCGAGCACCCGCGCCTGGTGCCGCGCTACCTGGAGTTGTACGGCAGCGGCGCCTACGCCCCCAAGTCCTACCAGCGGCGCATCACCGATCAGGTGCGCGAGCTGGCCGAGCGCCACGGCGTCGGCCGTTCCGGCCCGGCCGCGGCGCGCAAGATCCGCACGCGGCCCCAGGCTCCGGCTGTCGAGGCGGGCGAGCAACTCTCCCTTATGTAGCGCTATGTGGTGAATCCCTCACAGAAGGGTAGTAATCGCGGTGATATCCCATGTGGGGATGTCGCAGGACAAGAGGGGGGATCATGGGGGACAGCACCCAGAAGAAGCCGATCAAGTCGTCCGCGAAGGCCAAGAAGGCCGCGCTCAAGGCCAATCGCAGCGCCAAGCAGGCGAAGAAACAGTCCAAACGCCCGGCGGCCGACACCGCCGCCGCCGACCGCACCATCGACCGCGTGACGGACCGCCCGCCCAACCGCACGCCGGACCGCGTGATCGACGGCGCTCCCGAGTAACCCCCGCCCCACCCTGCGGCGGCCGCCCGCCGCAGGGCCCGCCCTCACCCGGCGGGCCCGGACCTCTTCAGGATGGCCGGGGGCGGGAGGTCCTGATCTATGGCCGGTCGACCGGCGGGGCCCGGGTCCGGCTTGCGGCCGGGGCTCATCTGGCCGGGCACGCCCCGCCCCCGGCCGGGGCTCGGCTGCGGGCACGGGTCACCGACAAGACCCCGGCCCTCAGGCCAGGCCCTACCTCCGCCCAGACGCCCGGCCGCATAGGGGACCACGCTCACCCCGATGAAGTCCCAGGTCACCCACAAAGCCCACCCTCACCCGCAAGACGTACCCTGCGGCCAGGTACTACCCCCGCCCGGACATTTCTCAGCAAGCCGGACCTCCCACCCCACAAGGCCCTGCCCCGCGCACAGAGACCACCCTCACCCCACAAACCAAACTCCGCCGCACCCAAACACAACCTCCGCCCAGACACCCCTCCACAAACAGCCCCACCCACCCCCAAAGCCCCGCCCGCGCACGGGGACCACCTTCACTCACGGGCGGAACCCTGAGCCGCCGGCGGACATGGGCCTCCGCGAAGCTCTCGCCGCGGCCGGGGCCTGCGCCCACCTGGATGCCCGGGCCCGCAAGCAGGACCGGCGAGAACCCGCCTCACGAAGGCTTGGGGTGAAGTCAAAGGATCGTCGCAACACTGGTTGATCAACTGGCTGCTGCCAGGAGCTTGGTAAGGCGCTCGGCTGGGGTTTCCCAGCCGAGCGTTTTGCGTGGCCGCTCGTTCACGCCGACCAGCCGCGAGGCTTCCTTGTTGCCATAGCCCTGAGCCATGAGCCGAAAGTATTCCTCCCGCTCAGCCCGGAGCTTCCTGCGCCCCTGCGCCTTACGAACCTTGCGGATCTCGAAGTCCATCGCATCCCCTGGGCTGGGGTGTTGCAACGAACCCTAGAACCCAAGTGGAGGGGGGCGGGGTCATTCTGGGGAGAGGCCGGAGCGGAGTTGGGCGTAGGCCAGTTCGGCCGCTTCGACCGCGGCCGGGTAGGCGGCGTCGGCCGATTCGCCGGCGATCAGGCGGCGCCAGTTGTCGCCTGCCAGGACGCGCTGGATGGCGAGGATCTGGGCGGCGGCGAGCCTGGCGGCCAGCCGGGCCGGGGTGCGTCCGCCGTCGAGTTCGGTGGCCAGGGCGTCCTCGTCGTTGGCCGACTGCCGCATCAGCCGGGCGGCCAGGCTCGGCGTCTGGAACACCATGCCGTGGTAGGCCAGCACCTCCGGCGTGTCGTTGAACCCGGTCACCGGGTCGCGCCGGGCCAGGCCGTCGAGGAAGGCGCGGCGCAGGGCGGCCAGCGGCTCCTCCCCCGGCTCGCGCCCGCGGACGATCCGTGCCGCCTCCCCCATGTGGTCGGCGATCCGGTGCAGGGCCAGATCCTCCTTGGTCGCGAAGTACTTGAACAGCGTCGGCTTGGAGACCTCCGCCGCCGCGGCCACCTCCGCGACCGACACCTCGTCGAAACCGCGCTCCAGGAACAGGGCGATCGCCGCCGCCGAGATGGCGTCGTGGATCCGCCGCTTCTTCAGCTCCCGCAGTCCTGTCATGCGGCCACCCTAGCAAAGGGCAACTCGGTTAAACTCTTAACCGAGTTAAGATAAGGAGGCCACATGAACGAGCTCGACGCCGAACGCGCCTACGTCGAACGATGCCGCGAGGCCGTACGCCGTATGCTCGACGGCGCCCGGCACAACGTCATCGTCGGCGAGACCGTGGCCGGCGACCGCTACAGCGCCGAACAACTGGGGCGTCATCTCAAGAGCCTGGCCAAGGAGCTGAGCGAGGAGCCGGAGGGCCCGCCGTTCTTCGGCCGGCTGGACTACGGCCCGGACGCCGGCGACCACGCCGCCCGCAAGTACTACATCGGCAGGCGCCACCTCAGCGGCGAGACCGGCGAGCCCCCCGTGGTGATCGACTGGCGCGCCCCCGTCGCCCGGGCCTTCTACCGCGCCAGCGCCCGCGAGCCCGGCGGTGTGGCGGTACGCCGCCGCTTCGGCTGGTCCACCGACTCGGCCGAACTCACCGGCTACGAAGACGAACGCCTCGACCTCGGCGAGGAGCGCGACGCCTCGGCCAGCCGCATCGTCACCGCCGAGATCGAGCGCCCCCGCGTTGGCCCGATGCGCGACATCGTCGCCACCATCCAGCCCGAGCAGGACGAGCTGGTCCGCGCCCCGATCTCCGGCTCGATCTGCGTCCAGGGCGCGCCCGGCACCGGCAAGACCGCCGTCGGCCTGCACCGCGCGGCCTACCTGCTGTACGCGCACCGGCAGCGACTGCGCAACGGCGGCGTGCTGGTCCTGGGCCCGAACCAGGCGTTCCTCGGTTACATCTCCCAGGTCCTGCCCGCGCTCGGCGAGGTGGACGTCGAACAGACCACCGTGGGACGGCTGCTGCGGCACCGGGGCGAGATCCGCGCCCACGACGGCGAGGACGCGGCGATCGTCAAGCACGACGCCCGGATGGCCAAGGTGCTGCGCCGGGCGCTGTACGCGAGAGTGCGCAAGCCGTCCGGCACCCTCGCCGTGCCCGACGGTTCCTACCGGTGGCGGATCGACGAGTACGACCTGCGGCGCGTGGTGGACGACACCCGCCGCGAAGCGGTGCCGTACCTGGTGGGGCGCGAAAGGGTGATCTCCCGCCTGGTGTCGCTGTTGCAGCAGCGGGCCGAATCGCGCGGACAGACGCCGAACGCCGCGTGGGTCAAGCGGATGCGCCGCTCGATCACCGGGTTCGCCGACGAGGTCTGGCCCGCCGTGCGCGCCGAGGAGGTGGTCGCCGAAGTGCTCACCGACGCCGGCGCGCTGGCCAGGGCGGCCGGCGGCACGCTGACCCCCGCCGAGCAGAAGGCGATCTTGTGGACCCGCCCGCCGCGCAGCCACAAGAGCGCCCGCTGGTCGGAGGCCGACATCGTACTGCTCGACGAGGTGGCCGGCCTGCTGGAACGCGAGCAGGGCTACGGGCACGTGATCGTGGACGAGGCGCAGGACCTGTCGCAGATGCAGTGCCGGGCCATCGCCAGGCGCAGTGAGCACGGCTCGATCACCGTGCTCGGCGACCTCGCGCAGGCCACCACGCCGTGGGCGGCACGGCGCTGGCCCGACGCGTTGACCCACCTCGGCAAGCCGGACGCCGCCGTGATCGCCCTGACCACCGGGTTCCGCGTGCCCGCCGCCGTGGTGGCGCTGGCCAACCGGCTGCTTTCCACCCTGGACGCCGATGTGCCGCAGACCAGGTCGTTGCGCTCGGACGGCATGTTGCGCGTGCGCCGGGTGCCGGACCTGGCGGGAGCGGTCGTGGCGGCCGTGCGCGACGCGCTGCGCCACGAGGGCTCCATCGGCGTGATCGCCGCCGACATCGGACCGCTGGCGGAGCGGTTGCGGGCCGAGGGCATCGTGGTCGCCGCCCTGGACGGCGCGGACGCCACCGCCGGTACGGCCGGCGCCCAGGTCACCGCCGTCCCCGCGACCCTGGTCAAGGGCTTCGAGTACGACCACGTGATCCTCGCCGAGCCCGCCGCCATCGCCGAGGCCGAGACCCGCGGCGCCAACCGCCTCTACGTCGCCCTCACCCGCGCGGTGTCCCGGCTGGACGTGCTGCACACCCGGCCGCTCCCGGCCGCCCTGGACGGCCACGGCTCGCCGATGTGAAAGCACGGCGGGCGGGTCGCTCGGTGTGGGGGCGAGGCCCCGGATTCCCGTCCATCACCTCTGCTGGAACGCCACATTCGACTGTTCGCAGGAATGCGAGGATAAGTTGGGCGATCACGCGACCGGAGAGGGATGTATGCCAGCCTACGTGCGGTTTCCGACGATTTTTCGTGATGCGGTGGTCTTCGCCGCGGAGGACGATCTGTGGATGGTACCGGCCGAAGGAGGGCGGGCCTTCCGGCTGACCGCCGGGGTCGCCGAGGCCGGTTATCCGAGGTTCTCCCCCGATGGCGGACGGCTGGCGTTCGTCGGCCGTGAGGAGGGCCCGGAGGAGGTCTACGTGATGCCGGCCGAAGGCGGTGACGCCACCCGCATCACGTTCCACGGATCCCGTTCGACGGTCACCGGCTGGCAGGACGACGCGATCGTCTACGCCAGCGACGCGGGGCAGCCGTTCGGGCGGTTGAAGTGGCTGCACGCCGTGGTCCCCGGGGCGGAAGGGCCGCCGCGGCGGCTGCCGTACGGGCCGGCGAACACGATCACGTACGGTCCCGGCGGCGTGACCGTGCTCGGCCGCAACACCGCCGACCCGGCCCGCTGGAAGCGCTACCGCGGCGGCACGGTCGGCGACCTGTGGATCGACCGGGCGGGCGAGGGGGAGTTCGCCAGGCTCATCGCGCTGGCCGGCAACCTCGCCTCGCCCTGCTGGGCGGGCGATCGGATCTATTTCCTGTCCGACCACGAGGGCGTCGGCAACGTCTACTCCTGCACCCCCGCCGGCGACGGCCTGCGCCGCCACACCGACCACGCCGACTATTACGCGCGCAACCTGTCCGGCGACGGCACCCGGCTGGTCTACCACGCGGGCGGGGAGCTGTACCTGCTCGACCCGGCCGAGAGCGAGTCCCAGCGGGTGGAGGTACGGCTGGGCAGCTCGCGTACGCAGCGCAACCGCAGGTTCGTGGCAGCCGAGAGCTACCTGGACAGCGCCACGCTCAGCCCCGACGGCAGCGGCCTTGCCGTCACCACCCGAGGCAAGGCGTTCTCCTTCGCCAACTGGGAGGGCCCGGTCCGCCAGCACGGCGCTCCCGACGGGGTCCGCTATCGGCTGCTGACCTGGCTCAACGACGGCGAGCGGCTGATCGCGGCGGCCAGCGACGACGGCGACCGCGAAGTGCTGGTGCTGCTCACCGCCGACGGCCGTGAGGAGCCGGTACGGCTGGACGCGCTCGACACCGGCCGGGCCATCGAGCTGGAGATCTCTCCCAAGCACGACCGCGTGGCGCTCACCAACCACCGCAACGAGCTGCTGCTGATCGACCTGACCGGCGAGGAGCCCGCGCTGACCACCGTCGAGCGCAACGCCTTCGACCGGATCGAGGACCCGGCCTGGTCGGCCGACGGGCGCTGGCTGGCCTACTCCTGCCCGGCCGGCCCGCAGACCAGCGCCATCAAGCTGTACGACACGCGAAGCGGGCAGTCGTTCGCCGCCACCCGGCCGGTGCTCTACGACACCAGCCCGTCCTTCGACCCGGAGGGACGCTACCTCTACTTCATCGGGTATCGGGTGTTCAACCCGGTACGTGACTCGCTCCACTTCGACCTGGGGTTCCCGCTCGGCCGCCGGCCGTACGCGATCGCGCTGCGCTCCGACGTGGGCTCACCGTTCGTGCCCGAACCGCGCCCACTCGGCAAGGGCGACAGCGGCAAGGACGAAACCAAGGACGAAGCCAAGGAGGAGAGCAAGCCCGAGTCCGAGCCCGCGAAGGACGACGCGAAGGGCGAGACGACGGGCGAGACGAAGGCCGACGCCAAGGACGAGTCCGCCGAGGAGACGCTGAACATCGAGACCGACGGCCTGGACCGCCGGATCGTCGCCTTCCCCGTGCCCGAGGCCCGGTACACCCAGATCGCCGGGATCAACGGCAAAGCGATCTTCGCGTCGTTCCCCGTCGAGGGCCGCCGCGGCGACGAGTTCGCCGAGTCCACCTCCGGCACCCTGCACGTCTACGACTTCGAGAAGCAGACGTGCGAGGTCCTCACCAAGGACCTCAGCGGTTTCCGGCTGGGCCGGGACAACACCACCCTGCTCTACCGGGCGGGCCGCCGGTTGCGCGTGGTCAAGGCCGGCGAGGAGCCCTCCGGCGGAGAGGGCACGACCCGCTCGGCGGGCTGGATCGACATGTCCCGCGTCAAGGTCTCGATCCGCCCGGGGGCCGAATGGCGGCAGATGTTCCGCGAGGCGTGGCGGCTGCAACGCGAGCACTTCTGGACCGAGGACATGGCGGGGGTCGACTGGGACGGCGTCTATGACCGTTATCTGCCGCTGGTGGACCGGATCGGCACCCGCGGGGAGTTCTCCGACCTGCTGTGGGAACTGCTCGGCGAGCTGGGCACCTCGCACGCCTATGAGATGGGCGGCGAGTACCGCAGCCGCCCCCACTACTGGCAGGGCAAGCTCGGCGTGGACTGGACCTACGACGACGGCGTCTACCGCATCGCCGCCATCGTGGACGGCGACCCGTGGGACGCCGAGGCCACCTCGCCGCTCAACCGGCCGGGGATCAACCTGCGCCCGGGCGATGCCGTGCTGGCGGTCAACGGCCAGCCGGTGGGCCGTACGGCCACCCCGGCCGAGCGGCTGGTCAACCAGGCGGGAGAGGAGGTGCAGCTCACCGTCCGCCGCGGCGAGGAGGCTCCGCGCACGGTCACCGTCAAGGCGCTGTCGTACGAGCAGCCCGGCCGCTACCGCGACTGGGTGACCGCCAACCGGGCCCGCACCCACGAGCGCACCGGCGGCCGGATCGGCTACCTGCACATCCCGGACATGAGCGCCGAAGGGTATGCCGAGTTCCACCGCGGGTTCCTGGCCGAGTACGACCGCGAGGGCCTGATCGTGGACGTGCGCTTCAACGGCGGCGGCAACGTCTCGGCGCTGCTGCTGGAGAAGCTGGCCCGCCGCCGGATCGGCTACGACCACCCGCGCTGGGGGGTGCCCGAGCCCTATCCGCGCGAGTCCCCGCGGGGCGTGCTGGTCGCGGTCACCAACGAGTGGGCCGGATCGGACGGCGACATCTTCAGCCACACCTTCAAGCTGCTCGGTCTCGGCCCGCTGATCGGCAAGCGGACCTGGGGCGGGGTCATCGGGATCTGGCCGCGCCACTGGCTGGCCGACGGCACGGTCACCACCCAGCCGGAGTTCTCCTTCGCCTTCGACGACGTGGGCTGGCGGGTGGAGAACTACGGGACCGACCCCGACATCGAGATCGACATCACCCCGCAGGACTACGCCCGGGGCGTGGACACCCAGCTCGACAAGGCGATCGAGGTCGCGCTGGAACGCCTTGCGAGCCATCCCCCGCACACCCCCGACCCGGCCGACCGCCCCCGGCTCACCGTCCCGCCGCTGCCCCCGCGCCGCTGACCCTCCCCCGGCCACCCCCGACCCCCCAGACCGCCCCCGGCTTCCCCAGCCGAGGGCGGCCGCCCGCTTCACACCCGCCTCCGGGCCCCGTCATGCCCGCATGTGATCTCCGTGCGTCCCGGCCCGATCACCTAGCGAGGTTTTGTGACGGCAAAGCAACGTTTTCCCTACTGCAAAGCGTCTAATGGGTCGCAGGACGGTTCGGGGGTTTCTCGTTCTAGTCCGGCATTTCGGGTTTCGGTAGGACGGTGGTGATACGGAAATCACCTCCGGCTGATGTTTCAGCCCGCCGTGTACCGGAAGGGGGACGCGGTGGTCCATGAGAAGAGGGGGTTTCCGGCTGTGCGCAAAGCTATTGCGCGGGGGGCGGTACGTCTGCTGGAGGCGGCCGACAGGCGCCGGGCGCGAAAGGCCCCGCCGCCGCAGATTCGCGACATCCGGATTCTGCTGCTACACGCCAACGGCATGGGCGGGACCATCAGGACGGTCATCAACCTGGCGGGGCAGCTCGCCACCACGCACAACGTCGAGATCGTCAGCGTTCTGCGCGAGGCGGAGGAGCCCTTCTTCGCCATTCCGGAGGGGGTCCGGATCAGCTACCTCGACGATCGCCTGGGCGATGGCCCGGGGGGGCCGCTGCGCCGCCTGCTGTCGAGCAGGCCGAGCAGGCTGATCCCGAAGGAGGAGGCCGCCGCCCACCGCTTCACCTTGTGGACCGACCTGCTCCTGGTCCGTTACCTGCGCAGGCAGACGTCCGGCGTCGTGATCGCCACCCGGCCGGGCCTCAACCTCGTCACCGCCCGCTTCACCCACCCGGGGGCCATCACCATCGGGCAGGAGCACGTCGGCCTCAGCAGCCACGCCGAGCCCGTGCAGGCGCTGCTCAAACGGCGTTACCCCCGGCTGGACGCGCTGGTCGCCCTGACCAAGGCCGACCTTTCCGACTACCGTACGGCGCTGCGCCGCAAGCCGCGGGTGCTGACCCGCATCCCCAACTCGCTGCCGCCGCTGTCCGGCGGGCCGTCCACGCTCACGAGCAAGACCGTCGTGGCGTTGGGCCGGTTGACCAGGGTCAAGGGCTTCCACAAGCTGCTGGCCGCCTGGGAGCAGGTCGCCGCCGCCCATCCGGACTGGACGTTGCGCATCTACGGCGCGGGCAACCAGCAGGACAATCTCGCCGCCGACATCCGTGATCGCGGGTTGAGCGACAGCGCGTTCCTGATGGGTCCGGTCTCCGATGTCGGCCCGGCGTTGCAGGAGGCGTCGATCTTCGCGATGACCTCCCGGCACGAGGGCTTCTCCCTGACGATCCTGGAGGCGATGAGCAAGGGCCTGGCCATCGTCAGCTTCGACTCCCCGCACGGGCCGCGCGAGATGCTGACCGACCGGCACGACGCGCTGATGGTCAAGCCGCGCACCCCCGAGACCCTGGCCGAGCGGCTGTGCGAGGTCATCGAGGACGAGGAGCTGCGCCGCCGCCTCGGCCGGGCCGCCCTGGCGACGGTGCAGAAGTACGACGGCTCGGTGATCGGCGAGCAGTGGGAGGAGCTGCTGGTCAAGCTGCTCGACAAGCGCAGGGCCGCCGCCGCCCCTGACCTCGGTCACGAGCCCGGCGCGGCGGCGGCCGAGCAGCCCCGGCCCGAGCCGCTGTCCGGCGCGGGCCGGCCCCGGCCGCGGCTGCCGGCCGGGCCCGCCGCCTCAGAGCTGTGACAGCGGCCCCAGTTCCACCGGCTCGGCGATCACGTCCACCAGGGCGCCGTTGCGCAGCACGGTGATCGGCAACGGGCGGCCGATGGCCTCGGCGAACATCAGCCGTTGCAGGCTCTGCGCGTCATCGACCGCCCGCCCTCCGGCGTTCAGTACCAGGTCGCCCGCGCGCAGCCCGGCCCGTACGGCCGGGCTGCCCGGCACCACCTCCATCACCCGCAGCGCCGTACTCCGTCCGGTACGGCGGTGCAGGTGGTCGGGCAGCGGCGCGGGCGAGGTGACCAGCCCGAGGTAGGCGCGGCGGACCCGGCCGTCGCGCATCAGGGTGGCGATGATCGAACGCGTGGTGGTGTTCACCGGCACGGCCAGCCCCAGCCCGACGCCGGCCACCGCGGTGTTGATCCCGACCACCTTGCCCTCGGCGTCGGCCAGCGCGCCGCCGGAGTTGCCGGGGTTGAGCGCCGCGTCGGTCTGGATGACGTCCTCGATCAGGCGTACGGCCGAGCCGCTGCGCGCGGGCAGCGACCGGCCGAGCGCCGACACCACGCCGGCGGTCACCGAGCCGGTCAGCCCGAGCGGATTGCCGACCGCCACCACCAACTGCCCGACGACCAGGCCGTCGCTGTCGCCGAGCACCGCGGGCTCGGGCGTGGCGCCTTCGGCCCGCACCACGGCCAGGTCCGACAGCGGGTCGGTCCCGACCACCTCGAAGTCGCCCGAGGTGCCGTCGGCGAATGCGATGGTCCCCGCCCGGGACCTGCCCACCACGTGAGCGTTGGTCAGCATGAACCCGTCGCTGGTGAACACCACCGCCGAGCCGCTGCCCCGCTCGGTGCGCAGACCGGCGACCTTGGGCAGCAACCGGGCGGCGACGGAGGAGACGATCTGGGAGTAGGCGTCCATGTCCGCCCTCCTGGGGGAATCGACACAGGTCTGCTTACATCATTACCCCTCAAGCGATGTATCGCGTCGGACATTCCCGCGTGCGGGACAGAGCCCGACTCGGCGTCCGACTCAACCGAAAACCTAGTTATCAAGTAGGAAATATTGACTTTACTGGGACGGGCTCGTAGCTTCATGGTCATGAGCCAGGCCGCGAACCTGACCAGACGCCCGCGCGTTCACCGCGGCCACGTCGTCCGTGCGTGTCACTGATCACGAGATCCCGGTCGGCACCCTAGTTCTCCGCGCTGAGGAGCGAGTTTCGTGATCCCAACTGGAGGCCCCTCGTGACGCTGTCCGAGGTGAAGACGCCCTCCCTCCAAGAGCCGGAGCGGCCCTTGGCGGTGGTGACGGCCCGGCGCCCGCTGCGGTGGGTGGCCGCGGCCGGTGTGCTCGTGGCGCTGGCGATGGTCGCCAGCGCCCTCATCACCAATCCCGCCTGGGAGTGGGACGTCGTGCGGCTGTACCTGTTCGCGCCTTCGGTGCTGCGGTCGGTACTGGTCACGCTCCAACTGACCGCGCTGGGCATCGGGCTCGGCTTCGCGCTGGGCACGGTCCTGGCGCTGATGCGGCTCTCGGAGAACCGGCTGCTGTCCTGGGTGGCCTGGGGGTACGTGTGGCTGTTCCGGTCGGTGCCGCTCATCTTGCAACTGCTGTTCTGGTACAACCTGGCACTGCTGTATCCCCGGCTGTCGGTCGGCGTGCCGTTCGGGCCGGAGTTCTTCGACTTCGGCACGATGGACCTGATCGCGCCGCTGACCGCGGCGGCGCTCGGGCTGGCCCTGCACCAGGCCGCCTACGCCGCCGAGATCGTCCGCGGCGGCCTGCTGTCGGTCGATCCCGGGCAGCGGGAGGCGGCGGCGGCGCTGGGGCTGCCTCGGGCGCGGCGGTTGTTCCGGATCATCTTGCCGCAGGCCATGCGGACCATCGTGCCGAACGCCGGCAACGAGATCATCGGCCTGGTGAAGGGCACCTCGGTGGTCTACATCATGGCGCTGCCCGAGCTGTTCTACCAGGTGCAGGTGATCTACAACCGCAACGGCCGGGTGATGGCCCTGCTGCTGGTCGCGGCGATCTGGTACCTGGCGCTGACCACCGTCTTGTCGATCGTCCAGTACTACATCGAACGCCACTACGGAAGAGGACGCCGATGAGCCCCGTGGTGGAACTGCGCGGCGTGCACAAGAGCTTCGGCACGCTGCACGTGCTGCGCGGCGTGGACCTGGACGTGAACAAGGGGCAGGTTCTGGTGATCCTCGGCCCCTCCGGATCGGGCAAGTCCACGCTGCTGCGCACGATCAACCACCTGGAGAAGGTGGACAGCGGGTCGGTCCGGGTCGGCGGGCGGCTGCTGGGGTACCGGCAGGTCGGCGATCGGCTGCACGAGCTGCCCGAGCGCGAGGTACTGCGCCAGCGCACCCAGATCGGGTTCGTCTTCCAGGCGTTCAACCTGTTCCCCCACCTCACGGTGCGGCAGAACCTGATGGAGGCGCCGCTTTCGGCCCAGCGCCGGCCGCGCTCGGAGGTCGAGCCGCTGATCGAGCGGCTGCTGGCGCGGGTCGGCCTGGCCGACAAGGCCGACGCCTACCCGGGGACGCTTTCGGGCGGGCAGCAGCAGCGCGTGGCCATCGCCAGGGCGCTGGCGCTGTCCCCCAGGCTGCTGCTGTTCGACGAACCGACCTCCGCGCTCGACCCCGAGCTGGTGGGCGAGGTCCTGGACGTGATCAAGGACCTGGCCCGCGGCGGGACCACGATGATCGTGGTCACCCACGAGATCGGCTTCGCCCGCGAGGTGGCCGACACCGTGGCCTTCATGGACGCCGGGCGGGTCGTCGAGATCGGCCCGCCCGCCCAGGTGCTCGACTCCCCCGTCCACGCCCGTACCCGCGCCTTCATCGGCAAGGTCCTCTGAAGCAGAAGGAACGACACATGCGCACACCGCCCGCCCGGGTCTTCGCCGTGCCCGCGCTCATGCTCCTCGCCGCGGCCGTCGCGTGCGGCGCCGAGCCCACCGTCCAGTCCCTGGCCGGCGCCGCCCCCGAGGTGTCCGGGAAGGCGATCAACCTCGGTCCCGAGCAGAACCGGATCCGCGCCGAGAAGGTCGCCGCCATCGCGGCCAAGGTGCCCAAGGACATCGCCGCCGACGGCAGGCTCACCGTCGGCTTCAACGGCGAGGGCACCCCGCCCCTGGTGTTCCCGGCCACCGACGACACCACGGTGATCGGGGTGGAGACCGACATCGCCCAGCTCGTGGCCGACGTGCTCGGCCTGGAGCTGGCCCCGGAGAACACCTCCTGGGAGAACCTGTTCCTGGCGGCGAAGTCCGGCAAGTACGAGGCGGTGTTCAACAACGTCACCGTCACCGAGGAGCGCAAGGACATCTACGACTTCGCCACCTACCGGATCGACCAGCTCGCCTGGCAGGTCGCCGCGAGCAGCCCGATCAAGAAGATCGCCGAGCCCGCCGACATCGCCGGGCTGCGCGTCTCGGTCGGCGCCGGCACCAACCAGGAGAAGGTGCTGCTGGACTGGGACCGGCAGAACAAGGCGGCCGGCCGCAAGCCCGCGGAGATCCTTTACTACGAGAAGTACGGCGATGTGCTGCTGGCGCTGAAGTCCGGCCGGGTCCAGGCGTACTTCGGGCCGAATCCGACGCTCGCCTACAACATCGCCGTCAGCGGCGACTCCCGGCTGGTGGGCACGTTGTCCGGGGCCGGGCCGGACCTGCAGGGGCTCATCGCGGCCATGACCAAGAAGGACAACGGGCTGGTCGGGCCGCTGCAGGAGGCGCTGGCCACCGTCATCAAGAACGGGAAGTACGCGCAGGTGCTCGACCGCTGGGGGCTGGCCAACGAGGCGATCCCCAAGTCGGAGATCAACCCGCCCGGCCTGCCCCGCCAGACGCCCTGAGCGGCCCGCGCCATCTTCAGCCGGTCAGGCGGTCCCAGACCTCGCGGTCGCGCTGCGGGGTCCAGATGCCCGGACCGCTTCCGTCGAGTTCCTCCCAGGCGCGCCAGGTGTCGAAGACCATGGCGTGCTCGAACACCGGCATGCCGCCGTAGACGGGCAGCAGGGCCTCGCGGGCCGCTACATATGCCTGCTCGACCGTGCCGCCGCGCGTCTTGATCTTCTGCACCGCGCCCATCAAGGTGCTGAGGAATTCCCGGGTCAGCTCGATGGCGCGCTGGGAGGCGGCGCGGTCGTGCGCGATCTCGCCCCGGCCGCCGACGAGGATGTCCACGTCGAGCGCCTTGACCCGGTCGAGCGTGGTGGTCATCCACTCCTGGTGGTAGGCGTCGCCGGTGTAGACGGCCGAGCCGTTCTCCACCAGGTCTCCGGCGAACAGGACCTTGGACTTGGGCACGTAGGCGTAGATGTCGCCGGAGGTGTGCCCGTTGCCGGCCCAGGCCAGTTCGACGGTGCCGCGGTCGCCGCCCAGCTCGATCGACAGGTGGTCGTCGAAGGTGACGGTGGGCCAGGTGAGGCCGGGGATGGTCTCGTGGCCGGTGAACAGCCGCGGCATCCGGCCGAACTCGACGTCCCAGTCCTCCTTGCCGCGCTCGGTGATGAGCCGCCGGGTCTCGGTGTGCGTGATGATCTCCTGCGCGTCGAATCCGGCGGCGCCGAGCACGCGTACCGCGTGGTAGTGCGAAAGGACCAGGTACCTGACCGGCTTGTCGGTGTGCTCGCGCAACTGCTCAAGCCAGCGCCTGGCCATCACCGGGGTGGCGCGGGCCTCGAAGCAGACCAGGAAGTCCTCTCCCTCAATGGCGCCCACGTTGGGGTCGCCGCCCGTGGTCAGGGCGTACACGCCGTCGGCCAGGACCTCCAGGATCTCGGGCTTTTCCGCGGTGTCGGCGGTGGAGGCGAATGGCTTGGACACTGTGTGCTCCTCGTCTTTGTGGTGGTTGCTCAGGCGTGCCGCAGGCGGTCCAGCGCGGCGGTGTCCCACAGCATGCCGTGGCCGGGGCGGTCCGGCGGTGCCGCCACGCCTCCGCTGATCGGCAGCGTCTCGGTGAGCACCTCGTCGATCAGCGGGAAGTGCTCGATGTAGGCGCAGTTGGGGACGGCCGCCGCCAGGTTGACGTGCAGTTCCGGCAGGAAGTGCGGGGTGAGCACGGCGCCGAACACCTCGGCCACCGCGCTGATCCGCAGCCACTCGGTGACGCCGCCGCACAGCGGCACGTCGGGCTGAAGCACGGACGCGGCGCCCTCGCGCAGGTAGTGCGCGAAGTCGTGGCGGCCGTGCAGGTGCTCGCCGACCGCGATGGGGACGCCCTGGCGGGTGGCGAGCTGGGCGTGCCCTGCCAGGTCATCGGCGGGCAGCGGCTCTTCCATCCAGTAGACGCCGAGGTCGTCCAGGCGGCGGCCGAGCCACACGGCGGTGGGCAGGTCCAGGCGCTCGTTGCAGTCCACCATGATCCGCAGGTCGTCGCCCAGGGCCTCGCGCACGGCCCGTACCCGGGCCACGTCCTCCTCCGCGCGCCGGGCGCCCACCCGCAGCTTCACCGCGTCGTAGCCCTCGGCGACGTACGTGCGCGAGCCTTCGATCAGCTCGTCCACAGACATCGCGTGGGTGGAGCGACCGCTGCCGTACACCGGGACGGTGTCGGTGTGCGCGCCGATGAACCGGTAGAGGGGCAGGCCGGCGCGGCGGGCGCGCAGGTCCCATACGGCGATGTCGGCGGCCGACAGCGCGGGCAGCGCCACGCCCTTGCCCAGCCTGCGGGTCGCGGCGGCGATCTCGTGCCAGCGGCGCGGCCAGGCGTCCAGCTCGGTGCCCTCGGCCTTCTCCTTGATCAGGCCGGTGAGCAGGGCGTACAGCGCCTCGGCGCCTCCGGTCAGGGCGTAGGTGAAGCCGGTGCCGGTGGCGCCTTCGTCGTCGGTGAGGGTGACGTGCAGCAGGTCGACCTGGGTGGCGCCGGAGCCGCCGCGCCCCGCGCCGAGCGGGACGCGCACCCAGGACGTGCTCAGGCCGGTGATCGTCGGGCGGCTCACAGGACCTTCCCGATCCAGCCGATCAGGGCGTCGGCCATGACGGCGGTGAGTTCGGGCTGGCCGTTGAGGTAGTGACGGCCGCCCTCCACCGCGGTGAGCAGTTTGTTGTCGTGCGGGACCGCGTCGTGCAACTGGCGGGCGTGGGAGGGGAAGCACGCCTGGTCGGCGGTGCCGTAGATGACGTGGACGGGGACGTCCACGGACGCGAGCCGGGCCGGGCCGTCGCCGTGCGAGGTGCGGATGGACCACTGTGACAGCCAGGAGCGCAGGCTGGTCAGGTGGCCGAGGGTGGTGGGCCGCAGGTTCGCCTCGTACGGCTCGCCCCACAGGGTGCCGGGCGCACGGTCGGACGGGTCGATGGACAGGTCCACGTTGCGCGGGTCGGCGCAGGTGGCGTGGATTCTGATGGGCAGGTCGGTGACCTTGCCGTCGCCACGCTCGGCCAGCTCGTACAGCTTGGCGATCACCGAGTCGGTGATCCGCTCGTTGCGCGCCCGCTGCGCGGCGCGGTAGCGGGCCAGCCATTCCTCCGCGTACGGGGGGCCGTTGTGCGCGGCGAACATGTCCAGCTCGGGGTCGCGATCGAAGGGGTCGTCCTCATCGCGTGCCGCGGGGTCGAGCCATTCGACCAGCAGGTTGGCCCGGCCGGGGTGGGCCATCAGCATGACCAGGGCGTCGGCCGGCGGCAGGTGGGCCTTGGTGAGGTCGGGGCCGCCGCCGTAGGGGGCGGCGGTGATGCTGGGGTGGCGGGCCTGCTCCTGGTAGAGGGCGACCAGGCCGCCGCCGCCGGAGTTGCCGACCAGGACGACCTTCTCGTATCCCTCGGCGCGCAGGTGGGTGATGACGGAGGCGATGTCGAGTACGCAGTTCTCCAGCAGCAGCACCGAGTCGTTGCCGAGGTAGCGGGTCGTCATGGCCACCGCGTCCACGCCACGCTCGGCCCATGCGCCGAGCGCGTAGTGGCCGAGGAAGTTGGAGGAGGGGTGGACCACCACCACGGCGGTGTCGGCGCGCCGTCCGGGGTGCGCGCGTACCCGCGAGCACCACAAGACCCCGGCCATCCGCGCCACCCCGGAGTAGACCTCCGAGGCCGCGGCCGCCGTCCCGATGGGGACGGTGAGCAGCTCCCGCTCAGCCATGTTCCGACCACCTCACCTGCGTTCGATTAACGGTTAAGCTCACCATATATCGGTAACGTTCACCCTAGCGCACCCCCTGGCGTCTTGACAGTGGCCCGGGTGGCTTCCGAGGATGCGCCTAACACAAGCGCTCGAACTACGAATACGGCAACCGGATAACGGTTAAGGAGATGGTGCCGTGCAATCGCTCAACGAGATCCTCGCCGCCAAGGCCGCGTCGGTACAGCGGCCCGAGGAGGCCAAGCAGGCCATCAACGAGGCGTTCGCCGAGATCGAGGCCGCCGGCCTCGTCCCGGGGCTGGAGATCGGAGAGAAGGCCCCCGACTTCGTGCTGCCCAACGCGCTGGGATCCAAAATACGGCTTTCCGACCGGCTCGCGGAGGGGCCGGTCGTCGTGATCTTCTATCGCGGCTCGTGGTGCCCGTACTGCAACCTTGAACTGGCCGCCTACCAGGCGGTTCTGCACGAGTTCCAGGAGGCGGGGGCGCGGCTGATGGCGGTGAGCCCCCAGTTGCCGGATGACGCGCTGTCCATGCAGGAGAAGCACGACCTGGCCTATGACGTGCTGTCCGACGCCGAGCAGGAGGTGATGGCGGCCTACCGGGTGAAGTTCGAGCTGCCCGAGAAGATCAAACCGCATCTGCTGGACGCCACCGCCGCCGCGCTCGCCCGCCAGCAGCCCGACGGCCGGTGGAGCCTGCCGGTGCCCGCGACGTTCGTGCTGGACTCAACGGGCATCGTGCGGGCCCGGCACGTGACGATGAACTACCGGACCCGGATGGAACCCGGCGAAGCCCTGCGAGCCGTGCGCGAGATCCGCGCCGCCGACTGACCTTCCTTCCCCACTCCCCGGGGGGCGGCTAAACGGCCGTTTCGCCGCCCCCGCATCATTCCTGTTGCCATTTGGCCATCCTCTTGACACGCCAGATAGGTCACAGCACGATAGTCGCACAGTGTGACCGAATATCGGTTGCAGGTTGCTCTCTCCCCACGACCACCTCGTGATCTCTACTGCCCCGCGGCCACGCGTCTCCGACGGGACGCCGACCCGTACCGGTACGAAAGGGGACGCATGCCATCCCGCACGCTCCGTATGGCCGCCGCGCTGAGCGCGGCCACTCTCGCAATCACCACCGTGGCCGCCTGCTCCACCAAGGCCGAGACCAGCGCTGAGGGCTCCGGTGGCATGCCCACGGGGCCCGGTGTGGACGGCTCCACCATCAACCTGGGTCTGCTCACCGACATCACCGGGCCGTTCGCCGCGATCGACAAGCAGCAGAACCTGGGAGTGAAACTCTACTGGGACGCCAAGAACGCCGCGGGCGGCGTCTGCGACGGCCGCAAGGTCAACCTGGTGACCCGCGACCACGGCTATGACCCGCAGAAGGCGGTGTCGCTGTACTCGGACATGTCCCAGCAGGTCCTGGCCCTGCAGATCACCGTGGGCTCGCCGACCACCCTGGCCGTGCTGCCCAAGCTGGAGCAGGACAAGGTGCTCGCGGTGTCCATGGGCTGGTCCCCCAGCGTCAAGGACAGCGAGTCCATCATCATCCCCGGCACCACCTACGACATCGAGATGGTGAACGCGGTCGGCTACCTGATCGAGGAGAAGAAGCTGGCCAAGGGCGACAAGATCGGTTACATCTACCTCAAGGGCGACTACGGAGAGCCCGGCCTGGCGGGGGCCACCTTCGCCGCCGAGGCCAACGGCATCTCCGTGGTCGGCCAGCAGATCGACCCGACGGTCAGCGACCTTTCCGGGCAGGTCAAGCGGATGGCCGACGCGGGCGTCAAGGCGCTGTTCGTGAGCGCGTCCGGACGCCAGGTCTCCTCTGCGGCGGCCGTCGCCGACGTGGAGGGCCTGGACGTGCCGATCGTGGCCGCCGCCCCGGGCTTCTCCCCCGAGTCGCTGACCACCGGCGCGGGCACGGCCATGGAGAAGAACATGCTCGTGGTCGGCTCGGCCGCGCCGTTCGCCGGTGAGGGCGCCGGCCCGGAGCAGGTCAGGAACCTGTACGCCAAGTCCGGCGAGAAGTCGATCACCCCCAGCCTGTGGGTGACCCTCGGCTACGCGGCGGCCAGCGTGATGGACCAGGCCATCACCCAGGCGTGCGAGAACAAGGACCTCAGCAGGGAGGGCCTGTCCAAGGCGTTCCGGCAGAAGGGCTCCTACGACACCCAGCAGACCACCGTGCCGCTGGACTTCTCCAAGCCGGGCGTCTCGCCGTCCACCAAAACCTTCATCCTGAAGCCGTCCAAGGGCGCCCAGGGCGGCCTGGAGCTGGTCAAGAGCGGCTACACCGGCCCGGACACGGCGAAGTACCAGGCACGATGACCGGACGGGGTACTGACGAGCCGCTGCTGTCGGTGCGCGGCCTCGGGGTGCGCTACGGGGACGCGGTGACCGCCCTGCGAGACGTCAGCGTGGACGTCCCGCAGGGCGGCATCGTGGCCGTGCTCGGCAGCAACGGCGCCGGCAAGTCCACGCTGCTGCGCGCGATCTCCGGGGTGCTGACCCGCCAGGCCGGGCGGATGACCGGCGGCGAGATCAGGTTCGCCGGGGAGCGCATCGACGGCGTGGGCGCCGAGCGCCGGGTCAAGTCCGGCATCGTGCAGGTCCCCGAGGGACGCCGGGTCTTCGCCCATCTCACCGTCCAGGAGAACCTCCGCGCGGGCCGGTACGGCAACCCGAAGGGCAAACGGCCCGGCGACCTGGAACGGGTGTACGACCTGTTCCCCGTGCTCGGCGAGCGCCGCAGCCAGGCCGCGGGCCTGCTGTCCGGCGGCGAGCAGCAGATGCTGGCCATCGGGCGCGCTCTGATGGCCGAGCCCCGGCTGCTGCTGCTGGACGAGCCGTCGCTGGGCCTCGCCCCCAAGATCATCGACCGGATCGTGGACCTGCTGCGCGAGATCCATGGCCAGGGAACGGCGATGCTGGTCGTCGAGCAGAACGCGGCGGTCGCCCTGGAGCTGGCCGACCACGCCTATGTCCTGGCGGTGGGCGAGGTGGCGATCGAGGGCCCGGCCGAGCGCCTGCGCGGCGATGACCGGGTGCGCCGCCTGTACCTGGGCGGGGAACCCGACGAGGAGATCGCCGCCACCATCCCCGGCGACGTTCGAGGAGGCATGCCATGACCGCGCCCGGCGCCCGCTTGCAGGTCAGCGACGTCACGGTCCGGTTCGCCGGGGTGACGGCGCTTTCCGGGGTCACCTTCACCGCCGAGCCCGGCACGATCCACGCGGTCATCGGCCCCAACGGCGCGGGCAAGTCATCCCTTTTCAACGTGCTGTCCGGGATCTACAAGCCCGCCAAGGGCAGCGTGCGGGTGGACGGCAGCGAGCTGATCGGGCTCGCGCCGCACCGGGTGACGGCTCTGGGCGTCGGCCGGGCGTTCCAGAACGCGTCCATGTTCGCCGGGCTGACCGTGGAGGAGAACCTGCTGCTCGGCCGGCACCGGCTGGGCAGGGGCGGGGTGTTCGCCGCCGGGCTGCGCCTGCCGTACGCCCGCCGCTCCGAGCGGGAGGCCAGGGCCAAGGTGCGCGAGGTCGCCGAGTTCCTCGGCGTGGACCACCTGCTCGCGCTGCCCGCCGCCGAACTCCCCTACGGCGAGGCCAAGCGGGTGGACATCGCGCGCGCCCTGGCAACCGAGCCGCGGCTGCTGCTGCTCGACGAGCCGGCCGCCGGCATGCACACCCACGAGAAGGTCGAGGTCCGCGACACCATCCGCCGGATCGCCGCCGAGCGGCAGATCACCGTCCTTTTGGTCGAACACGACATGGGACTGGTGATGGGCATCTCCGAACAGGTCACCGTGCTGGACTTCGGCCAGGTCGTGACCACCGGACCGCCCGGCCGGGTGACCGCCGACGAAGCGGTCATCGCCGCCTACCTCGGCCGGGCCGGCGCCGCGCAAAAGGCACGTTCCGAGTCCCAGCCGCCATCCTAGGAGCCGGTTTCATGGCACAACTTCTCTCGATGCTGGTGGAGGGCGCGTCACTCGGTGCCGTCTACGCGCTCGTCGCCCTGGGCATCGTCGTCATCTACAAATCGTCCAGCGTGGTCAACTTCGCCCAGCCCAGCCTGCTGATGTTCGGCACGTACGTGACGGCCAGCGCCTACAGCCTGCACGGGCTGTCGTTCTGGGTGGCGCTTCCGCTGGGCGTGGCCGCCGCCGCGGTCCTGGCCGTGCTGGTCGACCGGGTGCTGGTCGCCAGGTTCCGCAGGACGCAGGCGGTGGTCGCGGCGAGCATCATGACCATCGGCGTGGACGTGGTGCTGCTGACCGAGGTCGACCGGCGGATCGGCTCGCAGATCCTCACCACCGGCGACCCGTGGGGCAACGACGTGGTGCGGTTCCTGGGCATCGGCGTGGCCGAGGCGCGGATCGCCGCGCTGGTCGTCAGCGCGCTGCTGCTGGTGCTGTTCCAGTTGTGGCTGCACCGCAGCGACTTCGGCGTGGCGATGCGGGCCACGGCCGAGGACCCGGAGACGGCCTCGCTGATGGGCATCCGGCTCGGCCGGGTGTCGGCGACGGCGTGGGCCGTGGCCGGGGCGCTGGCGGTGTGCGCGGGCCTGTTCATCGTGGCCTATCCGAGCCCGGGGCTGGACACCTCGGTCGAGGCCGTGGCGCTGCGCGCGCTGCCCGCGGCGATCATCGGCGGGCTGGACTCCACCACCGGTGCCATCGCCGGCGGGCTGCTGGTCGGGCTGAGCGAGGTCCTGGTCCGCGGGTACGGCGAGCATCTGGCCTTCCTCGGCCAGGGCTTCGAGGAGGCCGCGCCGTACGTGCTGATGCTGGTGGTACTGCTGGCCAGGCCCGCCGGGCTGTTCGGGATACGGGAGGCCGTCCGTGTTTAAGGCGGCGTTGACCTCTTCCAAGCAGGGGCGTGCGGGCGTCCGCTGGCGGGTGCCCGTGGCGGTCGTGGCGGTCGTGGTCCTGCTGGCGATCCCCCTGTACGCCGACCGGTTCTGGCTCAACCTCGGGTCCTTCGCCTTCGCCGCCGCCATCGGCGCGGTCGGGCTGATGATCCTGGTCGGGCGCGTGGGCCAGCTCTCCCTGGCGCACTCGTTCTTCCTGGCCGTGGGCGCCTACGGGTACATCTGGCTCAGTTCCCCGGCGACGGAGGACTCCTGGGGCCTCGGGTTGCCCAGCCTGCCCGCCGCGGTGGTCGCGGTGGCGCTCGCCGGGCTGGCGGGGCTGGCCTTCAGCCCGCTGGCCGGCCGGTTGAAGGGCATCTATCTGGGTGTCGCCTCGCTGGCGCTGGTGTTCATCGGCCAGCACGTGCTGTTCACCGCCGAGCCGCTGACCGGCGGCTACAACGGGCGCAACGTGCCGGAGCTGAGCATCGGCTCCTTCCAGGTGTTCGGTGTCGAGCCGGAGTTGTCGTTGTTCGGGGTGCCGCTGCGCCAGGCCGAGCGCGGGTGGTACGTCACGCTGCTCATCTTGGCGCTGACCACGGTGTTCGCCGTGCTGGTGCTGCGCAGCCGGGTGGGCAGGGCGTTCGCGGCGATCCGCGACGGCGAGGTGCACGCGGCGGCGCTGGGCGTGCGGGTGGCCCGGTACCGATCGGTCGCCTTCACGCTGTCGAGCGTGTACGCGGGCCTGGCCGGGGTGTTGCTGGCGCTGCTGTTCGAGCGGGTGGTGCCCGAGTACTGGGACCTGTTCCTGTCGCTGGAGTACCTGGCGATGGTGGTGATCGGCGGGCAGGCGTCGGTGGCCGGGGCGATCGCCGGAGCGGCGTTCGTGTCCTCGCTGCCGTTGCTGCTGCAGCGCTACAGCGAGGCGATCCCGGGCATGGGCGGCGCGGTGTCCGACTTCGGGCCCGCCTACGTCGCGCAGATCCTCTACGGCGGGATGATCGTGCTCATCCTGTTCTACGAGCCCAAGGGGCTGGCGGCGCTGGCCACCCGGGCGCGCAAGGCGCTGACGCCGCGCCGTCCCGTGGCCGCCGACCGCACACCGGCCGCCTGAGGCTCCTGGGGCCGCTCGCGCTCCGGACGGCGAAGGGCCCCGCGACCGTGGTCGCGGGGCCCTTGGGCGAGACCGGGCGGGCGGTCACCCGCCGACGTCGACGCCGGCGCCGCGGGCCCATGACCACGCGTAGCCGGGGTCTTCCGCCTCGCTCAGGTCGGGCCCGAGGTCGAGCGGCCGGAAGGTGTCCACCATGACCGCGTACTCCTCGGTCCTGGCCACCTTCAGGCTCTTTTCCGCGCTGCCCGGCTGCGGGCCGTGGATGTAGCCGGCGGGGTGCAGGGAGATGGACCCCATGCCGATGCCCGTGCCCGCGCGGCTCATGAAGTCGCCGCCGCAGTAGAACAGCACCTCATCGGAGTCGACGTTGGCGTGGTTGTAGGGGACCTTCACCGCGTCGGGGTGGTAGTCGAACATGCGCGGCACGAAGGAGCAGATGACGAAGCCCGGTCCTTCGAAGGTGATGTAGGTCGGCGGCGGCAGGTGCAGCGCGCCGGTGGAGGGGGTGAAGTCGCGGATGGACAGCGCGTAGGGGTAGTTGTAGCCGTCCCAGCCGACCACGTCGAAGGGGTGGAAGGCGTAGCTGTAACGGGTGACGCCGCGCCGGTGCCTGACGTAGACCTCTGCCGGTCCCTCAGCGGAGGTCAGCTCCTCCGGGCCGCGGATGTCGCGCTCGTTGAACGGCGAGCCGTCCAGGAACTGCCCGAACGGCGACATGAACCGCTTGGGCGGCCGGATGTGCCCGCCTCCGGACGCGGTCACCACGAACAGCCGCAGCTCATCGCCGAGCAGCCGCCAGCGGTGCGTCGTGGAGGTGGGGATGACCACGTAGTCACCGTCGCCGACCGGCATCCGGCCGTAGGAGGACTCCAGCACCGCCGAGCCGGACTCGACGTAGACCAGCTCGTCGCCGACCGCGTTGCGGTACAGGGGGCTGTCGGTGTCGGCGGCGACGTAGGAGATCGTCACCTCGGAGTTGCCCATCAGGACCCGCCGGTCCAGGATCGGGTCCCCGCCCGGTTTGTACGCGTGGGTGCGCAGGTGCCGCGGCAGCAGCGGGTCGTTGGGGCGCAGCGGCCCGCCGCCGTCGGCGTGGCTTTCGGCCGCGGTGATGGCGGTCGGGATCTTGCGGTGGTACAGGAACGACTGGGTCCAGGTGAACCCTTCCTCGCCCTGCATCTCCTCGTGGTAGAGGGCGCCGTCGGCGCCGCGGAACTGGGAGTGCCGCTTACGCGGCACCTCTCCCAGACGCCTGTAGTAGACCATGCCCACCTCAATCCAAGATCGAGTTTTGTATGTGTTCTATTATCGGTTACAAGGTTCGTATATCGGCGATCCTCGCGCACGGGAAGGATGGTTGTCAATCGCCCGGAGACGCGAAAAGGCCCCGGTGCCCGCTCGGGGCTCCGGGGCCTTGATGCCCGCGCTCGGCGCGGGCGCGGGCTCAGGTCAGGCCGATCGCGATGTTCCTGGCCAGCGCGATCACCTCGCTGGCCAGCACCTTCTCGTCATGCTTGCGCTCTTTGGGGATGACCACGCCGACGCTGGCGTCGCACCAGCCGTTGACCACGATCGGGGCGGCGATGCCGGTGAAGTTGGGGACCAGTTCGCCGGTGGTGACCACGTACCCCTGCTTGCGTCCCTGGGCGACCTTGTCGCGCTCGCCGGCCTCGGCCGGGCGGCCGGCCAGGATGGCGATGCCGGTGGCGGCGGTGCCCAGCGGGTGGCGCGAGCCGGTGCGCAGGCCGATGTGGAAGCTGGCCCGCTTGGGCTCGACCGAGGCCAGCGTGACGGCGCCGTCCCCGTCGGCCACGTGCATGACGGCGGTGGCGTCGAGCCGTTCGGCGATCTCGGTGAGCAACGGCCCCGCCACGACCATGAGATTCTGCGACACCTGGCGCGCCAGCGTGAACAGGCCCATGCCCAGCAGGTACCGTCCCTCACGGGTACGCCGGACGAAGCCGCGGCGCAGCAGGGTCGCCAGCAGCCGGGCGGCGATGGAACGGTGGACACCGAGCCGGGCGGCGGCCTCGGTCGGCGACAGGCCCTGGTCCGGGTCCGCCTCCGCGAGGATCTCCAACAGGCGCAGCCCCCGATCGAGCGTCTGCGCGATCTCGCCAGGTCGGGCTGGTTCCTCGGTCACGGCTCACTCCCAGGAGAAACGACGGGATTACTGTCTGTCGAAAATCGGGGCCTGTGAGCGATTATCGCGCACTGCGCGGTCCTACGCCAACACGAGTCGCGCCGCACCCCTTGAAGTCCGGCCGCGAACAAGGCACGCTATGTGCAATAGCCGGTCACAATAACCGAATATCGGTCAAGTCGGAGGTGGCGATGGTTCTGCCGGACAACTCAGGTTCTTCCCCCCACGTGGTCATCGTGGGCGCGGGCCCCGTTGGCATGGCCACCGCGCTCCTGCTCGCCCGGCAGAACGTGCGCTCGGTACTGCTGGAACGCCGTGAACAGCCGAGCTGCCGCCAATCGCGGGCCGTCACCGTGCAGCGCGACATCCTCGCGCTGTACGACCGCCTCGGCCTGGCGGATGAGATCGTCAATGATGGAGCGAGCTGGTCGCTTGGTCGCACATACTACGGTGACCAGGAGATACTCCAGCTCAGGTTCCCTCCGCACGGCGAGGAGATCTACCCGCCGTTCGTGAACTTCCCGCAGTTCCGCATCGAGGAGATGCTCTACGACGCGGCCCTCGCGACCGGCCTGGTGGACATCAGGCTGGGGCGCGCCGTGGGCGGCCTGGAGCAGGACGACTCCGGCGTGCGGGTCACCGCGGTGGGCCCCGACGGGCCCGAGACCTACACCGGCGCCTACGTCGTCGCGGCCGACGGCATCGGCAGCGGCGTACGGCGCCGCCTGGGCATCACCTTCGACGGCTGGCAGACCAAGGGCCGCTTCCTGGTCGCCGACTTCGAGGCCGACCTGCCCTTCGAGCGGGAGCGGCGGCTGTGGTTCAACCCGCCCTTCCACCCCGAGGGGATCGTGCTCATGCACGGGGTGACCCGCAAGCTGTGGCGGCTGGACTGGCAGATCCCGCTGGACGCCGACGCCGAGACGCTCACCGAGCCCGGACGGGTGGAGACGCGGATCGCCACCGTGATCGGCGACCACCCGGTGCGCGTGGTCCGCAGCAACACCTACACCTTCCAGCAGTGCCGGGCCTCGGCGTTCCGCAGTGGCCGCGTGTTCCTGGTCGGCGACGCCGCCCACGTCGTCTCGCCGTTCGGCGCCCGTGGCATGAACAGCGGCATGGAGGACGCGGAGAACCTGGCCTGGAAGCTCGGGTTCGTGCTCAACGGCAAGGCCGGGCCCGCGCTGCTGGACAGCTACGAGGCCGAGCGGGCCGCCGCGGCCGACCACAACCTGGCGGTGACCGGGGCGTCCATGAAGTTCATGACCCCCGACGACGAGTCCGGCCGCCAGGTGCGCGACGCCGCCCTCGCGGCGGCCCTCGCGGACCCCGGCCAGGCGCACCGGGTGGACTGCGGCAAGCTGTACGAGCCCTTCCCCTACCACGACTCGGCGCTGACCGCCCCGGCCCTGCTGCCCGCTCCCCGGGTGCGGCCCGGTGCGCCGCTGCCCGACCTGCGCTGCGTCGACGGCAGCCGTACCACCACGCTGCGCGCCGCGATGGCGGGTGAGGTGACCCTGCTGGCCGTGCCCGGCCGCAACGGCCTGGTCTCCGGCCTGAGCACCGAACTCGACGCCATCGCGGCCCCCGCCTGGGTCCGCCGCTCCATCCTGGCCCCCGCCACCAGCGGGGCCGGTGTGCTCACCGTGCTGTCGGATGAGATGTGGGACATCTACGCCGGTGAGCACGACGTCGTCTACCTCGTGCGCCCCGACTGCTATGTGGCGGCCGTCGTCCCGCTGGACGGCACCCCCGTCGACTTCGGCGCGCTGACCGCCCAGGCGTCCAACGCCGCCGGCTGACCGCCACCCCCGTCTACGACAAGGAGCAGCATCATGATCGACAGCAGTGCCGTGGCCGAGATCTCCCGGGTGAGCGTGCAGGCCGCGCCCGGGCGTACCAAGCTGGTCACCGTGCCGTTGGACGGGCAGGTGCCGATGGGCATGCACGGCGGGGTGGCCGAGCACTACAAGGTGCCGCTCGACACCATCGAGCCGCACGCCACCACACTGGACTACCTGGTCGGCGCGACCGCCGGATGCCTGACCGGCACGCTGTCGGGCATGCTGGCGCGGCTCGGCCAGCCGACCACCGACGGCGCGCTGACCTCCGACGCCGAGGGGGTCATCGTCAAGGACGGCGGGGTCCTGCGGATCGCCGCCGTCCACGTGCGTTACCGGCTGCGCCTGGCCGAGGGCGTGGACCGCGCCGAAGTGGAACGCGCCCACGACCGGCACACCCGGCACTGCCCCATCGCCCGGACCATCGGCGGCTGTGTGGAGATCACCACCGCCTTGGAGACCGTCTGACCCTCCCCGGCGGCGGGCTGATCAGTTGACGCAGTCCTGGGTGTGCAGGCCCAGCGCCATCTCGTAGACCTTCCCCTTGCCGATCAGGAACGAGTAGTAGGCCTTCGGGTTGCCCGGGACCGTGACGTACGGGAAGCCGCCGGCCGCCCTCTTCACCTTGGGGTAGGCCTTCTTGATCTGCTTGTAGGTGGACCCCAGGCCGATGCCCTCCTTGGTCTTGACGCCCTTGGGCGCGAAGATCACCGCGACGCCGCGCTTCTTGGATATGTACAGGCCGACGGCGTCGCGGCCGGTGGGATAGGCCTTCAGGTCCCAGCCGCTGCACCCCGGCGCGCCGCCCTGCTTGTAGGTGATCTTGCCACCGGCCTTGGCGGCCTTGGCGCTCACCCCGAGTTTCACTCCCGCGAAGCCGGTCGGCCCGAACACCGGGCGCACGGCCTGGGCGTGCGCGGGGCCCGCGGCCAGGGCCGTGGCAAGGCCCGCCGCCACCAGCGTGGCAAGGGCAGGACGGGCGATCATGTGCATGCTCATGCCCCGTTGGACGACCGAAGAGGCGATCTGGTTCGCGGCCCGCCCGCTCAGCCGACGTGGACGATGGGGCGGCAGGTCGCGTCGGGTTCGGCCTGGCGCAGGACCTCGCGGGTCAGCGGCGGGATGTCGCCGCCGCCGAAGACGAGGTAGCGCAGCAGGGAGCCGATCGGGTTGCCTTCGGCGGCCCAGTGGAAGTAGACGTGCGGGGTCTTGCCGGTCAGGTCGCGCAGGTGGAGCAGCAGGGCGGCGATGGAGTTGGCGACCGTGGTGCTGTGCATGCGCAGGATGCGAAAGCCGTGGCGTTCCTCGCCGGTGACCCGCAGCTCGCCCGCGAACTCCGAGGCGTCGGGAACGGTGACCTCCAGGAACAGGAGCCCTTCTGCGGTGCGCAGCCGGTGCAGCTCCCACGCCTCGCGGGCCTTGTCGATGTACTCCTTGGCGTCGCGGCCGTGGGGTTCGTTGGCGATCAGGTAGATCTCGGCCGACTCGTTGATGAAGCGGCGGGCCGCGTCGTCCAGGCTGATGCGGGTGACGCGCAGTTCGGTGGAGCGGGTGGCGCGGGAGATGAGCGAGACCGCCACGATGGCCAGGACGAACAGCAGGGCGATGACCAGCCCGTCGGGGCGTTCGATGATGTTGGCGACGGCGGCGTAGGCGAAGACCAGCGTGATCAGCCCGAACAGGACGGCGGCCCGGGTGCGGCGCCGGACCAGGGCCGACAGGGTGACCGCGACGGCGGCCGACAGGATGAGGGCCAGCACGCCGGTGGCGTAGGCGCCGCCCTGGGTCTCCACCTCCGCGCCGAAGAACACGGTGATGCCGAAGGCGATGGCGGTGAAGACCAGGACCATGGGGCGCGAGGCGCGGGTCCAGTCGGGGGCCATGCCGTACCGGGGCAGGTAGCGCGGCACGATATTGAGCAGGCCGGCCAGCGCCGAGGCGCCGGCGAACCACAAGATGGCGATAGTGGACAGGTCGTAGGCGGTGCCGAACCAGTCGCCCAGGTAGAGGTGGGCGAGGTAGGCCAGCGCGCGGCCGTTGGCCGCCCCGCCCTCGGCGAACTCGGCGGGCGGGATGAGCACGGTGGTGGCGAGGCTGGAGGTGATCAGGAAGACGCTCATGATGAGCGCGGCCGTGGTCAGCAGCTTGCGCGCACCCTTGACCCGCTCGGTGAGGTCGCCTTTGACCAGCGGCATGACCGCCACCCCGGTCTCGAAGCCGGAAAGGCCCAGGGCGAGTTTCGGCATCACGTACAGCGCGACCGCGACCATGGCGATCGGGCTGGCGTAGTCGGTGCTCAGCGTGTTCTGCCAGCCTGCCACCCGCTCCGGCGCGGCCAGCACGTGCGCCACCGCCGTGCCCACCACGATCAGGTTGAACAGCAGGTAGACGGCGACCAGGACGACGGCCACGGAGATCGCCTCGCTGAACCCCGCCAGGAACACCCCGCCGAGGGCCGCGATCAGCACCAGGGTGATCGGTACCTGCCATCCGGCCAGGAAGTGCGGCACGAACGGGTTGTGCAGGATGTGCGCGGTGGCATCGGCCGCCGACAGGGTGATGGTGACGATGAAGGCGGTGGCCACGAACCCGAGCAGGAACAACACCAGCAGCTTGCCGCGCCAGCCGGGCAGCAGCCGCTCCAGCATCGACAGCGATCCGAGCCCGTGCGGGCTCTGCCCGGCCACGGCCCGGTAGGTCGGCAGCGCGCCGAAGAGCGTCAGCGCCACCAGGACCAGCGTGGCGATGGGGCTGAGCGCGCCTGCGGCCAGCGCGGCGATGCCCGGCTGGTAGCCCAGCGTGGAGAAGTAGTCCACGCCCGTCAGGCACATGACCTGCCACCAGGAGTGCTGATGTTCGGGAGCCTCCTCCTCGGGCGGTGCGCTGGTCAGCCCTTCGGGGCGTTTGAGACCCTTCAGCAGCCAGCGCCGCATCCTTCGCTCCGGAAGCGCGTCGGCCACCGAGTCACCTCCGCTACTGGCACAGATAAGACGAATGCACGCTACTGAGCCCGCAGGTGCGTCCCGCGTGATCATGGCGTCAAGAAAACGTCAATATTCGTCAGCGTGGAGCCGGCAGGCGGCCCGGCCGCCTGCGGGTCACTCGGCCCAGCCGGATTGCAGGAGGTCGAAGATGGCGTGCAGCGCGGCCATCGGGTCGGGCTCGGCGCCCGCGATCTCGGGGACCTCCAGGATGTAGCGGGCGAGGGCGCGCACGGTCAGGTCGGCGGGGTCGCGACCGCTCTCGGCGGCGATCGCCTCGGCCAGCGGCCCTTCGGCGGCGATCCACAGCTTGCGCGAGTAGCCCCGTAGGGCGGGCGTGCCGACGATCAGGTCGCGTTTGCGCCGCAGGTCGGGCGGCAGGTCTCCGGCGAAGGGCCCCCGGGCCGCAAGGCAGCGGCGCAGGGCCTCCAGCACCGGCATGCCCGGAGGGCGCTCGCGGACCGCGGCCACCAGCCAGGCACCGCGTTCGTCGCCGTCGTCGAAGATCAGCGCTTCCTTGCCGTCCGGCACGTGCGCGAACAGGGTGGCGATGGAGACATCGGCCTCGTCGGCGATCTGCGCGACGGTGACGCCGTCGTAGCCGCGCTCGCCGAACAGCCGCAGCGCGGCCTCCGACAACGCCCGGCGGGTCTGTGCCTTCTTGCGCTCGCGGCGTCCCGTCGTCGGCATGCCCTCATCGTACCGTAATCTGGAATGCATCTGAATCTATAGTGATTATGATTTCATAGTCGGTCTAGATACGTGTCGAACGGAGATGCACATGTCCTGGGACGTAGGCCGCCCGCCGCGCGCCGACGGCAAGAACTTCCTGGTCACCGGCGGCAACGCGGGCATCGGATACTTCGTCGCCGAACAGCTCGCCGGCGCCGGCGCGACCGTCGTCCTGGCCTGCCGCGACCCCGGCAAAGCCGAGGCCGCGCGGGTCGCGATCCGCGCCCGCCTCCCCGGCGCGGACGTCCGCCAGATCCGCCTGGACCTCGCCGACCCCGCCTCGGTCGAAGCCTGCGCCGGCGCGCTGCGGCTGGACGGGCTGGATCGGCTGGACGCGGTCGTCTGCAACGCCGGAGTGCTGCTGGACCGGCCGCCTCGGCGCGAGACCGCGGCCGGCCACGAGCTGATGTTCGCCACCAACCATCTGGGGCACTTCGCGCTGGTCTCCCACCTCGCCCCGTTGCTGGCGGCCGCGCCCGCGAGCCGCGTGGTGACCACCGGCAGCTTCACCGCGAAGTCCGAAAGCCTGGACCTGGCCGATCCGCAGAGCACGCGCGACTACCGGCCCAAACGCACCTACGTGCGATCCAAGCTCGCCCAGATGCTCTTCGGTTTCGAGCTGGACCGCCGGCTGCGCGCGGTGGGCGCCTCGGCCGTGAGCGTGGTCGCCCACCCCGGCGGCGCGCTCGACTCCCTCACCCCCTCGCGCCCGCCGGTCCGCGTCCGCACCGCCGGGGAGCGGCTGCGCGGCCTGCCCGCCGCCCTCCTCCTGCAGGGCAAGGAGGCCGCGGCCTGGCCCGCCGTCCGGGCCGTCCTGGACCCGGATGTGCACGGCGGCGAGCTGTACGGGCCCCGCGTGTTCGGGTTCCGCGGCCGGCCGGTCCTCGAACCGGTCCGCGGCGACCTGGCCGACACCACGCTCGCGGCGCGTCTGTGGGACCTCACCGCCGGCCTGACCGGCCTGGACCCGATCCCGGGTTTCACGCGTCCCTGACGCCGCTCGCCCATTCGCCTGCGTGTCCAGCACCGCCGTGCTGACCATGTCCGAGGTTGAGTGGCAGCGGTACAGCCGCTGGCGGTGAGATTGATCTTGCTGGTTTGTGCGGGGATGGCCGGCGGCTGACGGCGAGCTGCGCAGCCGATGTGCTCCGCCCCGAAAGGGCATCGGACCGTGGAGGCGCCCAGCAACTTGGTGATCGAGGTGATCGAGGTGATCGAGGTGATCGAGTGCTCCGGGTGGGCAGCATGTCGCGGGCCGCGCGCAGCAGTGCGGAGGTGACGATGGTGGGTCGTCCGCCGGTGCGGCCACGGGCCTTGGCGGCGGCCAGGCCCTCGCGGGTGCCGGCCACGATCAGTTCCCGGATGAACTCCGCCAGTGCCGCGAACACGTGGAGGACCAGGCGGCCACCGGGGGTGGTGGTGTCGAGGTTCTCGTGCAACGAGGTGAACCCGATCTCGCGGCGGCGCAGCTCGCCGACCATGGTGATGAGGTCGGCGAGGGAGCGGCCGTAGCGGTCCAGGGACGGCACGGCCAGGGTGTCGCCTTCGGCCAGGAACGCATGGCAGACCTTGAGCCAGGGCCGTTCGGTGGACTTGCCGGATTTCTTGTCGTGGAAGATGCGCCGTCAGCCGGCGGCGGTGAGCGCGTCGAGCTGGCGTTCCAGGTTCTGCCCGCCGATCGAGACCCGGGCGCAGCCGATGCGGATCTCGCTGCGGCGGGCAGGGAAGGCGGCCAGCGGGCCGGCATGCGGCTCTAGATCGTCGACATGGCCGCATTCTCTATTTGAACGCCGGCCGAACGGTTCACAGGGGCCGGGCCCCGACCTTCGGGTTACCGTCGTCCTCGTGGACGCCTCCCAGCCCCCGCCTCCGATGGCAGGCCGCAAAGCAACCGGGCCAAGGCCGAACCGCGCTACAAGATCGCCGGACACGCCTACGGCCAAATCGGTGATCAGGACAAGACCATGGCTGAGTGGGCCGATCGGACTCCCGGCGAGGGGTATAAGGGTGAGCAATCCCCCCTCTACAAGGGCCCGTAAAGCTGGGCGGGCTGTCGGGCGAGCGAGAGGAAAGCAGCGGTGCAGGAGGAGCGGTCGAAACGCAGGGTTGCGGTGGATCGGTCGGAGGGATTCGGCGAGCGGCTGCTGGGACAGCTGCTGGACCGGGCTCATGAGATGCCGCCGCAGCTCATCGCTCCGCTGGTGGCCGAGGAGGTGCGCCGGATCGGTGGCCGGGATGTGTCGGTCCTGCTGCAGTGCTACGAGCAGCTCGAACTGGTTCCACTGCCGGGCAGGGGGCTCACCGTCGGCGAGGCTTTCCCGATCGACGGTACCCGGGCGGGCGAGGCCTTTCTCACACTGGCCACGGTCGAGGACGTCCAGGACGACGGCGTGCGGATATATCTGCCGCTGCTGGACGGAAGCGACGAGGTCGGGGTGATGGCCCTGACCCTGGACATGGTCGACGACCACGACCGGCGGCTGCTGCGGCGGCTGGCCGGTCTGGTCGCCGACATGCTGGTGACCAAGAACAGCTACACCGACCAGTTCTTCCAGGCCCGGCGGCGCCAGCCGATGAGCCTGGCCGCGGAGATCCAGTGGTCGCTGCTGCCGCCGCTGTCGATGAACACCCCGCAGGTCTCTGTCGCCGGCATCCTGGAGCCGGCCTACAACGTCGCCGGGGACAGCCTGGACTACGCCCTCAACGACGACATCCTGCATCTGGCCATCATCGACGCGATGGGCCACGGCCTGAACGCTTCCGTGCTGGCGACCGTCGCCGTGAGCGCCTACCGGCATGCCCGACGCGCAGATGTCGGCCTCGCCGAGCTGTACTCCTTCATGGACAGAGCTATTGATGAACAGTTCGGCCCCGACCAGTTCGTCACCGCGCAGATGATGCGCCTGGACATCGGAACAGGCCATCTGCAGTGGGTCAACGCCGGTCACCCGGCGGCACTGCTGATCCGTGGCCACCGAGTCGTGCGGGTGCTGGAGCACCCAGGGACGCTACCGGTCGGCTTCGGCGGCGCCGAACCACTGATCTCCTCCATGGATCTTCAGCAGGGCGACCGGTTGATGTTCTATACCGACGGCCTCGTCGAGGAACATCACAAAGGTCACGAACCGTTCGGCGAAGAACGCATGATCGACATCATCGAGCGCGTCGGGCCCACCACACAAGGCGTGCAGCACATGGCCCGAAACCTGTCCCACACACTCAAGCATGAGAGGGGCGGGTTCACCAGCGACGACGCAACCATCTTCCTCATCGAATGGTGCGGCGGCACCGCCGACCATCTCGCCACGCTGGATTGGCTATGACGGTCTGAACGGAACCGTCATAGCCACTGGATATCTAGCTGCAGGAGGGCTGGACAGCGCTTCCAGGCCCCCGCGCGGCACCCGACCGGCCACCCGTGCCCTACTCGCCGTCGGCAGGGTCCTGCTCGCGGGATGCCGGGTCGCGCCGGCGTCCACGGCGGCCAGGGCGGCCAGGGCGGCACCCCGGCGGCCCGGTAGTCGCCCGCAACCGCCTCGGCGTCGACGTCGACCACCCGGATCGGGCGGCCGGTGCGGACGGTGATGATCGCCGCCGCGTCCCGGTAGCTCAACGCCTTCGGGCCGGTGAGCAGGTGGTCACGCGGGTCGCCGGGATCGGCGCCGGGGCCGGTCAGCAGCGCTGTCCCGCGCGTCGATCCAGCCCAGCCGGCCGTCACCGGAGGCGGTGCGGATCTCGCCGGGCCGGCGGATCAGGGCGCCGAGCGGGTGCGGGCGCAGGAAGTTCTGCATGAAACCGGACGGGCGCAGCACGACCCAGCCGGGCCTGGCCCGCACCCGCGCGGCCAGCTCCAGCGCGCCGGGCGCGTCCGGCGGCACGATGGCCGAGCCGAGCAGCACCACCCTGCGCACGCCGAGCCGCTCGGCCTCGTCCAGGAACGGCCCGGCCAGCGGCATCGGATCGACCCGTTCAGCGGGGGCACCAGATAGACCCGGTCCATCCCGCGCTGCTCGGCCTGGTGGGTGGCCGGGTCGTGCCAGTCGAACCGGAGCGCGCCGGGGTCACCGGCGGGCGGAGTACGGGCGGCCACGCGGACCGGCACTCCGTTGCCGCGCAGCGGTTCCACCAGCGGGCCGCCGGTCTTGCCGGTGCCGCCGGTGACCAGTACGCCGCTCATCGGGCCGCCGCCGGGTGCGGCGCGGCGAGCAGGTCGGGCAGCGTCCCGGCCGGCGAGGCGGCGGCCAGCGGGTTCCAGTAGTCCCGGTAGCGGGTGATCAGGCCGTCCTGGACGGTGATCACCGTGATGTAGTCCAGGCGGCAGGGCTCGCCGGTGCGCACCGTTCGCCCGCCGGCGGTGAACTCCACCACGATGGTGTCCGGCTGTCGCGTGTGGTGCACGGTGAGCGCCGCCATCTCGCGTACGTCCATCCGCTCGGGGTATCCGCGAGGCGGTCCGCGGCTACCTGGCCGGCCGCGCCTTGCTCGGCCCCGCCCGGCGCGGAGGGCGGGCTCGGCGAGCTGGTCAACGAGTACGCCGCGCACAGCCCGCAGTTCGCGGCGAGCCGGCGCGAGCACGACGTACGGCCCGTAGCGACGCTGCGCAAACGCCTGTACCACCCCGAGCTGGGCCAACTCGACCTGGACTGCCAGATCCTGCTGGTGCCCGGCACCGGTCTGCTGCTGGTGCTCTACACCGCGCAGCCGGGCGGCCCGAGCGCCGCCGCGCTCGCCCGCCTGGCCACCTGAACCCGGGCGTCGTGGGAGCGCTCCACCCGCGGCCCTTGAGGGGTCCGCGGGTGGAGTCGGACCTTGGTCTTGCCCGTTCAGCAGGGTCGGCTGTGACAGCCGTTGCCGCCGGGCGGCGGGCAGGGCGCCGCGGGGACGGCGCAGATCGTCACCTCGTCGGCCGCGTCGCCGGTCGGACCGGCCTCGTTCGCGGTCGCGGTGGCGGCGTTGCGGATCGGTCCCGGCTCGGTGACCTTGGCCAGCAGCGTGAGTGTGGCGCTCTGGCCCACGCCGAGGGCGCCGACGTTCCAGGTGCCGCCCGCAGCGTCGTAGGCCCCCGCGCCGGGAGCCGCAGAGATCAGGGCCAGCCCATCGGGCAGCGGGTCGGTGACGATGACCCCGGTGGCGTCCGACGGGCCGGTGTTGGTGACGGCCACGTGGAAGGCGACGGCCTCGCCGACGGTGACCTTGACCCGGTCGGCGGCCTTGACCAGCTTGAGCTCGGCCAGGGGCGCGATCTTGGTGGTCGTGGGGTTGGAGGTGGAGGTCAGGTGCTCGGCCTCGTCGCCGAGCGCGTTGTCGTAGGTGGCGGTGGCCTGGTTCTCGATCGTGCGCCCGGCCGCCGCGCGCTCGATCCGTACCCGGAACTCCACCGTGCTGCCCTCGGGTGCCTCCAGGGTGGAGGCGAGGGTGCCGCCCGCGGAGCCGGTGGCCCCCGCGCCGAGGTTGAAGGTGACCCGGCCGGTGGCCTCATCGACGTGCGCCTGGTCATCGCCGGGCCGGTCGGTCTTGCCTCCCTCGTTGGGACCGTCGATGATCCGCAGGCTGCCGGGGACGTAGCGGGTGCCCTCCGGAACGATGTCGGTGAGCACCAGCCGGGCGGCAGGGGAGCCGCCTTCGTTCCTGGCGGTGATCCGGTAGGTGATGGTCTCGCCGACCTCCAGCTCGCCCCCGGGCACGGCGGTCTTGGTGAGGACCACGCACGGGGCCGTCCCGAAGGCGATGCCGTCCAGGAAGTTGCCGATGCTGTTGTTGCCGCCGGCGGCGGAGACCGAGCGGAACGCGAACCGGGTGATGGTCTGCCCCGCCGGGACGGTGTACTTCCCGGAGTAGTGCCCCCAGGCGTCGTTTCCGTCGGTCATCCGGGCCTGTTCCACCGGGTCTTCCGGATGCCCGATGTCCAGGGCCATGGTGTCCGCACCGAGCCGGCCGCGGTGCGACAACCGCCAGTACAGCGTGGTGCCCGGAGTGGTGGGCAGATCCTGGTAGAGCGTGGAGACCTGGTGGGCGTTGAGTTCGGCGAACTGCTTGCCGTCGTCGGCGGGCACCCCGTTGAAGCCGTCCCGCCAGACCTCGATCACGTGGTCGGTGGCGGTCGTGCGCCAGCCGGGCACGGAGTTCGGCTGGTTCTGTGCGGCGTCGGGCAGGAAAGCCATGTCGCTGTCGAGTACGGGCTGCTCGAAGCTGCCGTTGACCAGCGCGATGCGCTGCCCGCAGCCGCCGGGAACGGGGTTTTGGAATAACGCCACGTAAAAGTCCTTTCTGCCGTGCAAGCCGATCGGTACTTTCTGTGGTGCACCTACTACGGCGTGTGGCCGGCGATGCGCGCGCTGCGATGACCTCCACTCGCACTCGGGAAATGCTGGGGGCGGCGCACTCCGGGCCGAAGACCGCCGGAACGAACGACTCCACCATGATCTGTGACGTGAAGTGCTGTCAAGGGCGCATATCGTAGCGAAATGGATCGAGTTCTCGCGTAACGCGTTGTGTTATCCCCTGACGCCGCGCGCCGGGCCGTACCGCGCCCGCCGTGCCTCGACGGGCCCGCGCCCGAGTTCAGGCCTGCGAATAGGTGAGGCAGTTCGCAGCGCTCTCCACGTAACCGACGCTGATCCCCGGAGCATGGCACTCGAACTGGCTGTTGTGCCGGCAGTCGGCCATCTTGCACGCACCGACCTGACCTATGCCCAGGGGATCGCCGCCCTTGGCCGGAGTTCTGAAGAAGGTGTCGCAGTGGGCATGCCGGACGTCGCCCACGGTGATGGCCAGCGCGTGACAGGCGCCCTCGGTGTTGTAGGCGCACTCTTCTACTTCGCATGCGTTGATGACAGGCATTTCCATGGAAATTCCCCGTAGTGAGGCAAAGCCGGTGGGCGGTCCCCCTGGAACCGCTCAGAAAATGCTGCCCTGGCCTGCGGCGGTCCACTCCGAAGCCCATGGAACAAAGGTGAAGTCTTAGCATTCCCCATGGCCGCGCGGCTCCGGGGGCCCGGTGATCTACCATCGGGCGGGCATCGGCGTAGGCCGCTGCGACCCCGGGCGTCGATAGGGCCCTGAGCTGGGCAGATCTGTGATTGGAGGGCTTTGGAGGAGACATCATGATCATCGCCGGAGTGGACGGCTCACACGCCGGACTCGAAGCCGCCGGCTGGGCGGCCAGGGAGGCCGCCCTGCGCGCGGCGCCGCTGAAGATCGTCCACGCCATCCCGCAATGGGCGTGCGACACCACCACCGGCCGCTACGCCGAGGTCGCCGCCTGGATGCGCGAAGGCGGCCACGGCGTGCTGGCCGCCGCCGCCGACCGTGCCCGCCGCGAACGCCCCGCGATCGACCTGAGCACGTCGCTGCTGCCCGGCGATCCCCGCACCGCGCTGACCACCGCATCCGCGGATGCCGCACTGGTGGTCATCGGCAGCCACGGACTCGGCGCGGTCCGTGGGTTCCTGGTCGGTTCGGTCGCCTACGGCGTGGCCGGGCAGGCCGCCTGCGACGTCGTCGTGGTCCGTGAACTTCCCACCCTGCCCAGGGGCGAGGTGGTCGCCGGCGCCGACGGCTCCCCGGCCGCGGAGCCCGTGCTGGACGCCGCCTTCGCCGAGGCGGACCTGCGCGGCGCGACCGTACGGGCCGTCCATGCCCGCAACCCGCCCTGGGCCGGCGATCCCCGCACCCCCGCCGGCCGGGACCCGCTGGCCCTGGACCGCCACCGCGAACGCCACCCGGGCATCACCGTGATCGAAGAGGTCGTCCACGACCACCCGGTGCGCGCCCTGCGCCAGGCCGCCACCGGGGCGGATCTCCTGGTGGTGGGCTCGCGCGGGCACGGTACCTTCGCGGGCATGATCATCGGATCGGTCAGCCAGGCGCTGCTGCACGAGTCGCCCTGCCCGCTGATGGTCGTCCACGGCGGGCCCGGCCGGACTCCGTAGCGCACACTAGTACGCTATTTCATGAACTGATGGACCAGGAGGGCCGGTGGGCAAGGCGAAACTGGACGACACGTTCGCCATCGCGGGCGAGCGGTCGCGCACCGGCGCGCCGGGGGCCGCATGAGCGGCGCACACCCGGCCGTGCCCGGCGATCCGGTGGTGCTGGACGGCGGCGACCGCCGCTGCGTGCTGTTGCTGATCGAGCTGCGCCGCCTGGTGGCCGATCTGGAACCGGGCCGCGTCGTCCACCTGATCGCCAGTGATCCGGCCGCCCCGATCGACCTGCCCGCCTGGTGCCATCTGACCGGTCACACCTACCTCGGGCCCGTGCAGGCCGGCCCCCTGCCGCCCGCGTCCGCCGCCTACGCGGTGCGGGTCGAGGCCGAGAGCCGGCCGACGCGCGCCCAGGCCCCCTGGCAGGTCGCCGACTCCTGAGCCGCCGTGAGACCGCGGCTCAGTCCCAGCCGAGCAGGCGTTCTTCCAGCAGCGCCTGCTGGGCCGGGTTGGCGGTCAGCTCCAGCGCCCGCCGATCGGCCCGGTGCGCCTCTTCGTGGCGCTCCAGGTCGCGCAGCAGTTCGGCCCGGGTGGCATGGAACAGCGGGTAGCGCTCCAGGGCGTCACCGAGGGCGTTCAGCTCGGCCAGCGCCGCCGCCGGGCCTTGCGCGTAGCGTACGGCGACGGCCCGGTGCAGCCGGGTGACGGGTGAGGGCGCCAGGTGCAGCAGCATGTCGTACAGCACCAGGATCTGCGCCCAGTCGGTGTCGGCGAAGGTCGCCGCCTCGGCGTGGCAGGCCACGATCGCCGCCTGGAGCTGGTAGGGCCCCGGCCTGCGGTGGGCGTGGGCGGCACGGGTGAGCAGCGCCGTGGCCTCGGCGATGGCCTGCCGGTCCCACAGGCCGCGGTCCTGGTCGGCCAGCAGCACCAGCCGGCCCCGGGCGTCGAAGCGGGCCGCCCCGCGGGCCCGGTGCAGCCGGATCAGTGCCAGCAGCCCGGCCGCCTCCGGCTCCTTGGGCATGAGGCCGGCCAGCAGCGCGGCCAGCCACTCGGCGTCCTCTACCAGGTCGCGCGCCTGGGCCCGTTCGGCCGTGTTGGACAGGTACCCCTCGTTGAACAGCAGGTAGATGACCGCCAGCACCTCGCCCAGCCGGGAGGGCAGTTCCTCGTCGGCCGGGACGCGGTAGGGGATGCCGGCCTCGCCGATCTTCCGCTTGGCCCGGGTGATGCGCTGGGCGACCGTGGTCTCGGGCACGATGAACGCCGCGGCGATCTGCGCCACCGACAGCCCGCACACCACCCGCAAGGTGAGGGCGATCTGCGCGCCGCGCGACAGCGCGGGGTGGCAGCAGGTGAAGATCAGCCGTAGCCGGTCATCCGGCGGGGCGGGGCCCGGCCAGGTGAGCCGGGCGAGTTTGGCCCGGTAGTTGGACTCGCGGCGCAGTACGTCCAGGCCGCGCCGGCGGGCCACGGTGAACAGCCACGCGTCGGGCCGGTCCGGTACGCCCTCCACCGGCCAGCGCCGTAGCGCGGTCTCCACCGCGTCCTGCACCAGGTCCTCGGCGGCGGAGAAGTCGCCCAGCAGCGACACCAGGGACGCCGCCAGCCGGCCCGCGTGCTCGCGGACCACACCGGCCAGCACCTCCCGGGGCACGGCTTCGCTCATGAGACGGGGCGGATCTCCACGATCGGGCAGGCCGGCCAGGTGCGGGCCAGCCGCAACGCCTCGTCCAGATCCGCCACCTCGACCTCGGCGAACCCGCTGACCACCTCCTTGCCCTCCAGGTAGGGCCCGTCGGTGATCACCGGCTCCGGCTGGTCCAGCCGCATGGTGGTGGCGGTGTGCACGGGGGCCAGATGCGTGTGATGGGTGATCTTGTCGGCGTTGTCGGCGAACCAGCGGCCCACCGCCGCGTAGGCGGCCTGCTGCTCCAGCTCGCCCATCGCCTGGAGTTCCCGGGCGAACCGTTCGGTCTCGACGAACATCAGCACGTACTTCACATCGTTATCCTTTCGCGGGTCAGCGTGCGGGGAGCGCGGCGTACAGGTCCACGCCGCTGCCGTCGGGGTCGGCCACCGTCGCGTAGCGCATCCCCCAGAACGCGTCGAACGGCTCGGCGATCCCGCGATGGCCCGCGGCGACCAGCTCGGCGTACTTGGCGTCCACCCCGGCCGGGGTGTCGAACTCAAAGCACAGCAGCGTACGCGGCCCGCCGCCCGGCGCACTCCAGCCCGGCAGGAACGGCGTGCGAAACTTCTCGGTGTCCAGCATCACATGCGGCCCGCCCGGCAGGTCGCATCCGGCGTGCTCGGGCGAACGCGGGTCGATCGTGAACTCCAGCCCGAGCCGGGCGTAGAAGGCCATTGAGGCATCCATATCGGACACGATCATGGCGATCGTGTTCAGTCGTGGGTTCATTTCCGGCTCCTTGTCCCGGTTGTGCTCTCACCTCCAAGACGATCGGCGGGACCGCCGATACGACATCCCCGGCCGGGAACCTTCAAGGCTTGACGGTGTCCCGGCCACGACCTTGCGCCTCTACAAGGGGACCGGGCTGCTGCCCGCCGGGCGCACTGCGGCCGGGTATCGCGCCTGCGGCCCGGAGGCGGTGGCCCGGCCGGCGTTCATCGGCGAGGCCAAGCACCTGGGACCACCGCTGGAGGAGATCGCCGAGCTGCTCACGGCGTGGGAGGCCGGACCATGCGCCCAGGTCAAGGCCGACCTGCGACCGCGCGTCCAGGCGCGGCAGGCGGCCGCCGAGGCCCGCGCCGGAAAGCCGGCCGCCTTCACCGGCTTCTTGCGTACCGCGCTCGCGGTGGGACGTCATCGGCGCGCTGATCCGCCTGGCCGGGATGGCGGTGATCATGTATGCGCCCCGGGGCGGCGGGTGAACGGTGACGGCGACCCGCGCGGGCTCGCCGGCCATCCCGTGATCACCACTCGACCGGGAGCTTCTGCACACCGAGGATCACCGCGTTCTCCCGCAGCGGCACCTCCTGCGCCGGCACCGCCAGCCGCAGCCGCGGGAAGCGGGTGACCAGCGCGGGGTAGGCGACCTGCATCACCACGCGGGCCAGTTGCTGGCCCAGGCACTGGTGGATGCCGTGGCCGAAGGCGTTGTGCCCGCCGGCCGGGCGGCGAAGGTCCAAGACGTCGGGGTCGGGGAAGTGCCCGGGGTCGCGGTTGGCCGTGGAGATGACGAGCAGGGCGCTCTCCCCCGCCTTGATCACCTGGCCGTCGATCTCCACGTCCTCCAGCGCGGTACGGGTCAGGAAGGGGACCACGCTGAGGTAGCGCAGCAGTTCTTCCACCGCGCCGTCGGCGATGGCGGGGGTCTCGCGCAGCGCGGCGAGCTGGGCGGGGTTCTGCAGCAGCGCGAACGTGCCGAGCGAGAGCATGTTGGCGGTGGTGTCGAGGCCGGCGCCGAGCAGTACCAGCCCCATCATGGTGAGCTCGTCATCGGTGAGGTCGCTCCTGGTCAGGCCGCTGAGCAGGTCGTCGGTGGGGTTCGCCCGCTTGGCGGCCACCAGCTCGCTCAGGTACACGTACAGGGCGGCGCCCGCCGCGTTGGCCGTCTCGGCGTCGGCGTCGCCGCCGGTCAGCAGGATCGCGTCGTCCTCGAACCGCTCCCGCTCGGCGTAGGGGACGCCGAGCAGTTCGCAGATCATCAGCGCGGGGATGGGCCGGGCGAAGACCTCCACCAGGTCGGCCGGTGGGCCGAGGCGTTCCATTTCGGCCAGCCGCTCCCCGGTGACGGCCTCGATGCGGTCGGTGAGCCTGCGCATCCGCCGTACGGTGAACTCGCCGGTCAAAAGCCGCCGGTAGCGGGTGTGCTCGGGCGCGTCCAGGCCGGTCACGTCGCCGGGCCGGGCCGGCGGCATGGTGCCGCCGCCGGGCTGGTGCAGCACGTCGTAGCGGATGCTGAAGCGAGGGTCGGCCAAGATCGCGCGGATCCGCGCGCGGTCGGTCACCACCCACAGGGGATGGCCGTCGCTGAAGGCCGACCGCTCCAGCGGGCGCTCCTTGTGCAGCCGGGCCAGCTCCCCGGACGGATCGAAGGGGCGGTCCGGGTCCCGGGCGAGGACGAGCCGGGCCACGGGGATGTACTCCAGCATTTCGATCACCTTTTTCGGGAGCAGAGGTGTGCTCGACACCATCTTGACGTCATGATGATGTCACATCTGCGTCAGTTTGACACCTCCGTGCGGCGCGGAAGGCGGCCGGAGTGGCGGCCGGTTGACCTCAAGTGAGGTTGAGAAATTAACGTCGCAGTCATCCGGTGCAGACTTCCGCCACGAAAGGGGCAGACAGATGACACAGCTCGGCCGGGGCGACCTGGGGCCCATCGGCGTGACCCTGGACGTGCGCGCCGACGGCGGCCACCTCGGCGACGCCGCCCTGCTGGAGCGGCTCGGCTACGCCACGATCTGGATCGCCGGCGGCCAGCTCGCCACCCTGGACCCGCTGCGGGACGTCATCCGGGCCACCGAGACCGTCCGCGTCGGCAGCGCGATCATCCCCGCCCAGGTGTACGCCGCCGAGGAGGTGGTGGCGTTGCGCCGCGACCTGGAGTCCACCGATCCGGGGCGGCTTATCACCGGGCTGGGCGGGGTGCACGGCCCCCGCCCGCTGCGCGACATGAACGCCTACCTCGACCACCTGGACGCCGCCGACCCGCCGGTCCCGGCCGGCGCCCGCGTGCTGTCGGCGCTGGGCCCGCGGATGCTGGAACTGTCACGCGACCGCGCGGCCGGCGCGCTGCCCCTGCTGGTCACGCCTGAGTACACCGCGCAGGCCCGGCGGATCCTGGGCGATGAGGCGATCTTGGCCGTGATGGAGTACGTCGTCCTCGAAAGCGATCCGCGACGGGCCAGGGACACCGTCCGCGACTCCATCCGCTTCCTGGCCAAGGTCGGCGGCTATCCGCAGAATCTGCGCCGGATGGGCTTCACCGACGCCGACATCGCCGGGCCAAGCGACCGCCTGCTCGACGAGCTGGTCGCCTGGGGCGACATCGAGGCCGTCGCCGCGCGCCTGCGCCGCCACCTGGAGGCGGGCGCCGACCAGGTCGTCCTCGCCGTGCAGCCGACGGACCCGAAGACCGTCCCGTACGCGCAGTGGCACGCCCTGGCCGACGCCCTCATCGGCTGACCTTGTTCAGCGTGGCGCCGCCCGTGCGACGATGGACCGCGGCATCGCGACGCCCGGCCTCCCGTACCGGAATCGACCTCACCGCGGTCCATCGCACGTCTCAGCTACCGGCTCCGGGCAAGGTCTCGAACTTCCAGTGCGCATCGTCGAACTTCTGCACCGCCAACTGGATTGATCCCGACGGCAGCCCCGGGCCCGAGCCGCCGTCCCGGAGGTAGTTCATGCCGGCGATGATGTCGTTGCCGGCGGCCACCAGCCAGGGAACGGGCTGCGGTCCGAGGGCGCCGGCCCCCCGGTCCAACAGCCCGACCTGCTCCACCGTCACCTGGCTCCTGCCCAGCGTCCGCGCGCCGCGTTGGAAGTGGCCCAGCGCCTCTGCGCGAAGCCGGCTCCGGCTCGTGGTGTCGCCGGCCTGCGACGCCGCGTGCAACGCGTGGAACCCCAGGGTCAGATCAGCGACGTACTGGAACTCCTGGCTCTGCGGCAGTACCGGGTAGGTGCGGAAGTCGATCGCCAACTCCCACGGGCAGCTCAGGCACGGCGGCGGCGGGCATGGACCACGGCACCAGCCGTCCACCACGACCGGGATCGGGACGCAGTCCACCATCTTGTTTCCCCAGAAGATCGGGTAGCAGTTCCCGGATCCCTCGGCCGAGGCAGGGGTGCTGTGCCCTGCCTGTGCAGACAGCAGCGACATGAGCAAGGCGAGCAGACAGGCCGCTAATCGGCTGCGTTTCACTGGTCCTCCCTGGGGGGTGCCGGGTGCGCCGTCCGGGCGTACACCGGGCCGAGGCCGTCCGGTATCGAACCGGAGCACCCTCGTTCTACATCGCCCGCCCACGCCGGTCCATCGCCGGTATTCTCACCGTCAGGCCCTTAATGCCAGCGGCCTGTCCGCAACAGAAATCCGGCCCGGCTTTATCCGCGATCGCCAGCGGGCGGCCTCCTGGCGAGCGGAAAAGGGCAGGCCCGAGTTCCACAGGACGGACCCGATCCCCTCGGCGATCATTCGCCGGCCCTCAATATTGGGGTGAAACAATCCCAACGTCCATGGGCGATTCGGCGATGTTGACGGGCGTGGGCCCTCGCCCCCAGGCCGGGGCCTTCACCACGCGGGTCAGGAACGCATCATCGTTCCCGGCACGAACCGCCACAACTCCGCCAGCATCGCCGTACGCCACAGCCAGATCCCGCGCCCGGCCCCCGGCCTGCTCCAGACTCCAGGCTTTCCTAGGGCGGGCTGACAGGTCTCGTTGATGCTCGGGTGTGCGAACCGAATGCGTCAAGGTGCGAGGGCAAGGGGTTCCCTGACGCAGGTGCCACCCGCACTGTGACCGCCTCGCTCGTAGCTTCTTGGTTCGCAAACGGATCAAGCGTCGGGAAGGGCCGACACCACCTGCTCCACTCAGATTCGGCTGATTTGTTCCGAGGGGAATCCCTAGAGCCCTCCTGCTCGGCGCCTGACCCAACGGCACCATTTACCACACCGCCGACGATCACCAGGTCACCACCGCCCCGACCCGCTGGCCGACACCCAGGCATTCCGACATTAGGAGCGAAGAAGCAGCCGCCTACCTGCGGATCTTCAGCCCGCCACCACCGGCAGCAGGTACCCCATGCCGCTCCCCCAGCCCGAACCCGCCGCCGATACCGGCCCCACCTCGTCCGGCTCGCACTGATCGGTCCCCTGGAACTGACCTGGACTCAGCTCAACACCCTCGCCCTGTACCCCAACGGTGTAACCCGCGACCAGTTCGCCACCGCCCTATGGCTCAACGAGGCGGGCAAGGACATCCACAACACTCTGCGCCACCCGCGCAACGCCCCGGTCACTGCCACCGGCCACGTCAACCGGGACCTGCGCTGCGCGCCCTTCGTCAACACCTCCACCACCAAGAACACCGCCGTCTACCGCATCGTCGACACCGGCCTGATCAGCGTCGACCTGTGGGATCACCAAGCCGCCCTCGCCAAGGTGGCCGGGACCTCATCGCGACCATGCGGCACTACGGCCGCGACTTCGAGCACGCGCTGACCGCCAAAGGGGTGCGCTGCATGGTGGATGACTCGATCCCGAGCGTGGGGACCTCAAGAGTCTTGGCATGGTGACATTGCCTTCCACTGGTTCACCCCCGCGTGCATCAGGGAATCATGCAGAGCAGCCCTTCTGACGAGAAGCATTCACGGTCGAGAAACCGTCCGGTGACCCTCCCCATGATGATGAGATAATGCTCCAGTTCTTCCTCCGGCAACATCATGCCGTCGTACGGCAGATCCGCCCAGTGCGCGGCATATTCGTCTGCTTGGAAGATGTCACCGGTGATTTCACCGTCGTGGATGTAGCGCAGTTCATCGAGCTCTTCGACCCCGCTGATATAGGATATTTCGAAGACACGCTGGCGACCGATGCTGAGCGCCTCCGATGGCGGCGGTATCCTACCGCTGAGGAACAGGACAAGGGTCCAGCCTGGGGCATGCGAGGTGATCCAGACCCATTTCTCCTCGTCATGGGGGTCGTATGACTGCACCGCTGTCTCAAAATCACATGGATGTCGCAATCTCTCCGGAACCTGTAGCCGCCGGGCCACCTCGTTGCGGTCCTCAATGCTGACCCATTGAGCGAAGAACCACGGTTTGAGGCCGTGTTCAGCGATAAGGTGTCGTTGGGTTTCGATGGGCAATGAGCTCATGGGCGGCATCCATACTCTACAGGTCGAATATCATCAGGAGATGGGCGGAAAGACTCACTCCATCGCTTCCCGCCCCACGCCTTCATCTCCATTCGGGCCCACCGCCAATCCCCAACAAGGAACCAAGAATCTGTTTTCTTAGCCCGACGCGGAAGTCCGAGAAGAATTTCTCTGGTATCGAGTCCTGGAGCGAGTTCCGCCTTGCATTGACAGCACGAATGGAGAAGTGGCCCTTGACGACCTTTGCCTCCTCCAGCGTCCCGGGCGAATGGGCATTCGTCACAACTATTGGCCCCGCCTAATGGTACTTGTAGTAGTTGATAAAGAACCTATGATTACCCGGTTCTCGGCGTTGATGAGCGCCGGCGGGCGATTCACGGCCTGCTCGACAACAGCACTGGACCCCTGGAAACGGTCCGGCGACTGCAGTTGTCGCCGCTCAACACGGTCAAACGCTACATCGCACGGCTGAGCCCGAGCGAATGAAGCGCGCCCCCGCGTTACCGATCCTGCCTGGTCGATCCCTACTGGGACCACCTGAGCGGCGTCGCGCCACCGCGCCGGGAGTGCCGGTCCTGCGCCTGTTCGAGGAAATCAAGGCACTGGGCTACACCTGCAACCTCAACCTGTTCTACTGCCACCTCCCCCGAGGCCGGGAAGAAGCCGATCGGCCAGCGATCTCCGGCAAGTAGATCAGCCGCCTGCTGCTCACCCGGCCCGATGATCTGTCCGGCGGCCAGAGCGCACTCCTCGCCGAGATGACCGGCACCTGCGGCGAGATGACCGCCCTCCTCGGGGAATGGATCATCGCTGTGCAGGCCGGAGACCTACCCCACCTGCACAGCTTCATCCGGGGCGTGACCCTCAACCCCGCCGCGGTCCGCAACGGCTCACCCTGTCCTACAGCAACGGGCCTGTCGAGGGCGTCATCGAGATCAAGCGGCTCATGTTCGGCCGCGCAGGTTTTCCCCTGCTCCGCAGGATGGTCCTGAAATGGTGATCGGTCACTACAGGGCATCACCGCAAGAATCTCGCAGAGCCGAAACCGTACAGTCCCGGTTACGCCGGGTCTCTCACCGGCAACCACATCTGGTAGCCATCGTAGTTGCAGGTGTTGAGGCGAACTCCCTGGGAAATGCTGCCGTCCAGGCATCGCCCGCTCTGCCCATGCTGGAGTCGGTAGCCGTTGGTCTGCTGATGCCAACTCTGGTAGCCGTTGTTGTTGCAGGTGTTGAGGCGAACTCCCTGAGAGATGCTGCCGTCCAGGCACCGTCCGCTTTGCTGATGCTGAAGCCGATTGCCGGAGATCCATGCCCAGATCTGGTAGCCGTTGTTGTTGCAGGTGTTGAGGCGAACTCCCTGGGAAATGCTCCCGTCCAGGCAGCGAAGGCTCTGCCCATGCTGGAGATAGAAGCCGGCGGCGGGCGCGTGTCGATTCTCAATGATCACCGCCACCGCAGCCATCATGGTGGCGCCGCGGGGCTGACCCGAATTCGAGAACCGCCTTGCCGGTCGTGAAACCGATGACAAGCAGGTTGTACAAACCCAAGAGCTGGAACAGCCGGGGCTATCCCCCGAAGACCCCCGGCAACGTCATCCCGAAAGACATGCTGGACACCACGGCGGCTCCAGCCAGGCCGGCGCGGTCGAGAATGGCTTGGATGCCGAAACCGACCGGGCCGCACAGAGGCCAATTCTCGGGTCCTGCGGTTGGTGCAGGGCCCGGCGTCGGTGGGGTGATGAGATGTTTCCCTTTTGTTGCCAACGGGCCTGTGATCAACGTGCTCGCTCGGCGGGCAGCGGGGCCGGCAGGTCCCATCCACGCAGTACAGAGGCGGTGCGCTCGGCGATTATTCGCTGGCCCTCGGTATTGGGGTGAAAGTAGTCCCATTTGCTGACATGGGAAAGCGTGAAGGGATAAGAAAAGACCGCTCCCCCGTCGTGGCGGCAGGCCGGGCCGTAGGCGTCGCAGGCGCGGGCCAGGGTCTCGTTGAAGGCCATCACGCGGGCGCGGACGCGGTCTCGGCGTTCGCGGTCGGCCTTGGCCATGGAGGTGGGCCGGGCCAGCATCGACTGGCACAGCCTGCCCACCGACCAGAACGTGCGGGCGAACGCGTTGTCCTTGCCGACCCGCCACAGCCGCTGCACGTCGGGGATGCTGGCGATGAACACCCGCGCCTGCGGCAGCCCGTCGCGCAGCACGCCGAGGGCGGTCTCGATGTTGGCGGCGAAGTCGGCCACCGGGGTCATCTGCCGCTCGGTCCGCACACACGCGTCCTGCGCGCCGACCAGGATCGTCACATAGTCGGCGCCGCGCCGGACGGCCTGGCGGGCCTGTGCGGCCAGTTCGGCGCTGACCGTGCCCGGCACCGCCAGATTGACATTGTGCCCGGCGATGCCCGCATGGTCGCGGCGCAGCCGCAGATAGTGGCTGTCCACCGCGGCGTGGTCGCCGGCCGACCAGGACCGTGACACGCACGAGGTGAACCATCCGCAGGCGTTGAAGCCGGCGCTGATGGAATCGCCGAGCGCGACGACCGAACCCGGCCGCCACACACCGGGCCGCCCGGCCTCGGCCCGCGCCGTGCCACCGAACCCGATGGCCGGGCAGAGCAGGACCGCACCGGCCAGCACGGCCACCGGCATGCGCACCATGACACCTCCGCACTACGATCGCATTTTCCCCACTCGGGTGTACCACTGCGAAGCGGATCAGTCACGTAGCGTAACAGGTGAGTTTCCGGCACTCGCCGGCGTCTCCGCGCGACGCTGCGTGGACACGCCCGCGGTCCACGGGAAACAGGGGTGCCGTCGAACACGTTCAAGTTCCCGCCTAAAGTGGGTGGAGTGAGTGTCGCGCTCGGGTTGACCCGTCCTTTAATGGTTCGCACCGTCGCCGTCGCCGATCCGGGCGACCTGCTGGCTCATCTGCGAGGCCCGGCCTCCTACGCCTGGGTCCGGCACGGCGAGGGCATGGTCGCGTGGGGCGAGGCCGCCCGCGTCACCGTTCCGCCCGGTCCAGGCCGGTTCGCCTGGGCCCGCGACTGGCTGGCCCAGACCCTGGGCGAGGCCGACATCGATGACCAGGTGCGGGTGCCCGGCTCGGGGCCCGTCGCCTTCGGGTCCTTCACCTTCGACCCGGCATCGCCCGGCTCGGTGCTGGCCGTACCGGCGGCGGTACTGGCCCGCCGCGGCGGGCGGGCCTGGCTCACCACCATCGGCCGGGTGCCCGCGACACTCGCGCCCGCCGCGCCGCAGCCGGCCCCGGCCCCCACGGGCCCGGTCCGCTACGGCGACGGCAGCCTGAGCGCGCCCCAGTGGCAGCACGCCGTCTCCCTGGCGGTCGAACGCATCCGGCGGGGCGACCTGAAGAAGGTCGTACTCGCCCGTGACCTCGACGCCGTCGCCGAACGCCCGATCGACCTTCGCGCGCTGCTGTCCCGGCTGACCCGCCGCTATCCGGCCTGCTACACCTTCTCCTGCGCCGGACTGGTCGGGGCCACGCCCGAGCTGCTGGTCCGCCGCACGGGGGAGGCCGTCGAGTCGCTGGTACTGGCCGGTACCACGGCCCGCGCCGCCACCCTGGCGGAGGACGCCGCCCGGGGCACGGCCCTGCTGTCCTCCGGCAAGGACCGCCATGAACACGCCTGCGCGGTCGATTCGGTACGCGACGCGCTGGCGCCCCTGTGCAAGGACCTGACCGTGCCCGCCGCGCCGGAACTGCTCAAGCTCTCCAACGTCCAGCACCTGGCCAGCCCGGTCAGCGGCCGGCTGTCCGAGGGCGCCTCGGTGCTCGACGTGGTGGCCGCCATGCACCCCACGGCCGCCGTGGGCGGCACCCCCACCGGCCGCGCCGTGGAGCTGATCGGCCGCCTTGAGGGCATGGACCGCGGCCGCTACTCCGGCCCGGTCGGCTGGATCGACGCCCGCGGCGACGGCGAATGGGGCATCGCGCTGCGCTGCGGCTCGATCGAGGGCTCCCATGTGCGGCTGTTCGCCGGGTGCGGCATCATGGCCGACTCCGACCCCGCGGCCGAACTCGCCGAGGCCCAGAGCAAACTACGCGTCATGCAGGACGCCCTGGAGGGCCGCTGACCCCTCGGGAGCAACCCCGGCCCATGAGCCCGCCATCAGCGCCCGTCGCGGGCTAGCATGCCCGGCATGCCCACCTATGCGCATCCGCTGGCCTGGCTGCTGGCGCTCGAAGGCGTGGCACTGCTGCGGGCACAGGCCGGTGACCTCGGTGACGAGGAGTTCGTGACGCGGCGGATCGCCGAGATCCGCGATCTGCTCGCCGACCCTGACCTGGCGCTGGACGCGGGGACCGTCGTCGGCCACGCCACGACCACGGAGGGGTACGCCCAGTGGGCCGAGCGGTACGACGCCGAGGACAACCCGCTCATCGCGGTGGAGGAACCGCTGGTGCGGCGCATCCTCGCCACGCTGCCGGCGGCGGGGCGCGCCCTGGACGTGGCGTGCGGCACCGGCAGGCACACCGCGTTCCTGGCCGGGCTGGGGCATGAGGTCGTCGGCGTGGACTCCTCGGCGGAAATGCTCGCCCTGGCCCGGGCCAAGCTGCCGGACGTCGTCTTTCACCAGGCCGACCTGCATGCCCTGCCGGCCGAGTCGGCGGGCTTCGACGTGGTGGTGTGCGCGCTGGCGCTGACCCACCAGCCGGCTCTCGGCCCGGCACTACGCGAGCTCGCCCGGGTCACCCGGCCCGGTGGGCACATCGTGCTGTCGGACGTTCATGTGCTGTCGCTGTACCTGGGCGGCGTGGCCAAGGTCGGCGGGCCGGACGGCGGACTTCGGGCGATGCCGGCCGGGCGTTTCCTGGCCGCCGACTACATCGCCGCCGTCCACGAGGCCGGACTTCAGATCGTGGCCTGCCACGAACCCCGCTGGGGCGATGCCCCGGGCGGCCACGGCGGCCCCCTCGCCCGGCAACGCTGCCCCGAGGCGGCCATCGCCGCTTACCACGACACCCCCGCCGTGATCATCTGGCACCTCCGCCGCCCACCCTCCCCGGCCGGCCGCTGAATCACCCCATGCGACGATGGCCGGCGAAGCGCTACCGGGTAGCGGCTCCGCCGGTCCGCGTGCTGCCGGGAGGCCGCTCGATCACCCGCGTGACGCCCATCTCGATCACGCCGGTGATCCCACCGCACGGGGCTCGCGACCTGCTCCACCCGGCGGGGACGGGAGGTCGGCACCGCCGAGGTCGCAGAGCAGCATGACCTGCGGGCCGACGGACGGTGGACCGCGACAAAGGCCCCAGCGATGCCTAAGAAACTCCGTCGAAGCCGAAGTCGAAGCCAGGAACGGGACAGAAGGTCAAGGCCACCGCAGGCTCGGGCCGCCGCCGAGGCGGAGAGCGGCATGACCCGCGGGTCAGCGGACGGTGATCGCCGCGCCAGAGGCCCCGGGGTGCCCGGAGAACTGCGTCGAGGTCAAGGTCAGGATTCGAGGAAGCGCAGGACGGCGAGGACGCGGCGGTTGAAGCCGCTTGAGGGGTGGATGTCCAGTTTGTCGAAGATGGCGTTGACGTGTTTCTCCACCGCGCTCTGTGAGACGTGCAGCCGTTCGGCGACGGCGGGGTTGGCGTAGCCTTCGGCCATCAGGGACAGCACCTCGCGTTCGCGGGCGGTCAGCCTGGCCAGCGGGTCGGTACGGGTGGTGCGGGCCAGTAGCTGGCGGACCACCTCAGGGTCGAAGGCCGCCCCGCCGCCGGCGACGCGTTCCAGCGCCGACAAGAACTCCCCCACCTGCATGACCCGATCCTTCAGCAGGTAACCCACGCCGCCGCCCTCGGCCGACAGCAGCTCCGAGGCGTAGCGCTTTTCGACGTACTGCGACAGCACCAGCACCGACGTCCTGGGCCACCGGCGGCGGATCTCCAGGGCCGCGCGCAGGCCCTCGTCGGTGTGGGTGGGCGGCATCCGCACATCGACGACCACGATGTCGGCGGGGTCGCGTTCGACGGCGGCCAGCAGCGCCACGGCGTCGCCGACGGCGGCCGTGACGTCGTGGCCCTCCTCGGCCAGCAGCCGCACCAGCCCCTCGCGCAGCAGCGTGGAATCTTCGGCCAGGATCACTCGCATGGCAGCCCCGCGGTGATCACGGTGGGGCCGCCGAGCGGGCTGCGCACGGCGAACGTGCCGTCCAGCGCGGCCACCCGGCGCGACAGGCCGGAAAGCCCGCCGCCGTAGGGGTCGGCCCCGCCCACGCCGTCGTCGTGGACGGTGACCTCGACGGCCGGCCCTCGGGCGGCGACCCGCACGGCGATGCGCCGGGCCCGCGCGTGCTTGGCCGCGTTGGTCACCGCCTCGCACACCACGAAGTAGACCGCGGTCTCCACCGCCGCGGGCAGCGCGGCCGGCGGGGCGTAGTCGATGGACACCGGCACGGCCGAGCGCTCGGCGACGGCGGCCAGCGCGTCGCGCAACCCCACCGCGTCCAGCCCGGCCGGGTAGACCCGCCAGGCGACCTCCCGCAGGTCGCGCAGCGCCTCCTGGGACTCCTCGTGCGCCTGGGTCAGCAGCTCGCTGTCGCCCTGGCGGCGCGCCCGGCCCAGCAGCATGCCGAGCGCGACCAGCCGTTGCTGCACGCCGTCGTGCAGGTCGCGCTCGATGCGGCGGCGCTCCTGGTCGACCGCCTGCACGATGCCCGCCCTGCTGGTGGCCAGCTCGGTGATGCGCTGGCGCAGCAGCTCGGTGGTGGAGGGCCCCAGGTAGCGGGCGGCCACCCGGCGCTCCAGGGCGGCGATGCCGGCGATACCGGTCAGGTTGAGGTAGAACAACAGCACCCCCGGTACGGCGGCGAACAAGATGGTCGCCGAGGTCACCCTCCCCCCGTCTTCGATCAGGGCCCACGGAAACCCCGTCGCCCAGGCGAGCAGCATGGTGATGACCGAGGTCAGCCCCAGCGCCAGCAACAGCAGCACGCCATGCCCCAAGATCCCCAGCACGCCGCGGGCCCCCAGGTAACGCAGTGCCCGCGCGCCGGAGTAGTCGCCGGCCAGGTCGGCGTCGAAGAACCGCATCACCCGCCGCCGCTCGGTTTCGGCCAGCCGCCGCGCCCCGGCGTGGACGCGGGCCAGCACGGCGGCGCGGCCCCGCGGCCAGGGCGAGACCACCGCCAGGGCGAGCCCGGCCCCCGTCAGGAAGCCGAACCCCACCCAGGCGGTCACCCCGCCCACGACCAGCCCCGCCAGCGTGCGCAGCCAGCCGCCCACCACGCTCGCCACCCGTCAGACCCTTTCGCGGTCTCGCTCCCGGTGCCGCCCGCCGCCGCCCTGCCGCTCACGCCTGCCGCGGATGATCCTGGCCACCACGAACCAGACCACCGCCAGCGCGCACAGGCCCAAGACGCCCTTGGACACCACACCCATGTACCGCTCGATGATGCTCCAGTTCTCGCCCAGGGCGTAGCCGGCCAGCACGAACGCGGTGTTCCAGATCAGGCTGCCCAGCGCGGTGAGCGCCAGGAACGTGGTGAGCTTCATCCGCTCCACCCCGGCCGGAACCGAGATGAGGCTGCGGAAGATCGGGATCATCCGCCCGAAGAACACCGCCTTGGTGCCGTGGCGGGCGAACCACGCCTCGGTCTTTTCGATGTCGGCGACCTTCACCAGCGGCAGCCGGGCGGCGATCCCCACGATCCGGTCGCGGCCGAACAGCGCACCGACGCCGTACAGCGCCAGCGCGCCCACCACCGACCCGATCGTCGTCCACACCACCGCCCCGATCAGGCTGAGGTCGCCCCTGCTGGCGGCGAAGCCGGCCAATGGCAGGATCACCTCGCTGGGCAGCGGCGGGAACAGGTTTTCCAGGGCGATGGCGATGCCCGCCCCCGGCTCCCCCAGGCGTTCCATCAGACCGATCGCCCAACCGGCGATCCCATCCATCTCAACGGCATTCATAAATCAAGACGCTATTCATCTCGGCGTGACAGGAGAATGAGGCCCACCCCCCGCCGCCGTGGCGGCTACCCCAGGACGGGGGTGTGGAAAACCTCAGTTCCCGATCAACGCACGGCGCGGCGGCAAAGTGCCCGGTCTGCACGGGCATCTCACGGCATTCCCAAACAAAGACCCTGGCGCAGGCACACAAATCTCCCATACGCGGCGGGACGCCGGTCGCCCGCCCCCGCCGCAGCGCGGCGGGGGCGGGCGGGCACGGCCCGCTCAGCCAGGGTTGCGTATCGGCATGTCGCGGATAAAGGTCCAGGTCAGCGCGAACACCAGGACGCAGCCGCCGATGGCCGCGGTGATCGCCATGCCCGTCGTACCCGGCAGGTCCGGCATCGGCAGCCGGCCGATGATCGGCAGCGCCTGGATCAGGTCGGTGGCCGAGTGGACCAAGATCACCGGCACGGCCGCCACCGGGATCAGCAGCACCCCGCCGACGGAAAGCCGGTAGAAGGCGGCGCCGAGCAGCACCCCGGCGCTCACCCACACCAGGTACTGCGCCCAGTACTCCGCCAAGACCAGCGGAACCTGCCCCGGCCCGCCGAACAGGTGCCGGTCGGCGATCTGGTGCGGCCAGCCGCCCAGCCGGTACACCAGGCCCTCCAGCAGGTACCCCAGCGCGGTCAGCGCCGAGACCGCGGGCGCGAACAGCAGCGTGAACACCGCCGCCTGCCCGGCGAACTCGCGCCGGGTGCGCCCGTGGGCGACGTACACCGGCAGGTAGAGCCGCACCACGGTGATGCCGATCACCAGCACGTACCAGCGGGCGGCCTGCACGGCCCGCTCCCACACGCTGCTCTCCAGGTCGCCGAGCACGCCGATGGCCACGGCCACGCCCATCACCACCACCACGAAGATCGCATAGACGATCAGCGTGAAGTACAGGTTGGCGGCCAGCAGCCGCCGGGGGAAGATCGCCGCAAGGCCGCTCATGAGCGCTCTCCCGGCCCGGCGTCCGGCGTCTTTCGGGCGGTCAGGTGGACGAACAGGTCCTGGATGGCGATCGGCCCCAGTTCCAGCCCGGCCGCCAGGGCCTTGCCGCGGCGTTCCTCGCCGAGTTCGCCGTACACCATCGCCGAGCGGGTGCGGCCCAGCCGCTTGTCGCCCAGCACCGTCAGTCCCGCGACGAAACGCCCGACCTCCTCCTCGGGGCCGGTCACCGAGACGCCGCGGCCGCGCAGCGCCTCGCTCTGCTCGTGCAGCACCAGCCGCCCCCGGTCGATGATCAGAATCTCCTCGAACAGCGAGCTCACCTCCTCGATCAGGTGCGTGGACATGATCACCGTGCGCGGGTGGGCCATGAAGTCGGCCAGCAGTTCCTCATAGAAGGCGTACCGCGAGGGGGCGTCCATCCCCAGGTAGGACTCGTCGAACATGGTCACCGGCGCGCGCGAGGCCAGCCCGAGCACCACCCCGAGCGCCGAGCGCTTGCCCAGCGACAACGCGGCGACGTTCTTGCGGCGGGGGATCTGGAAGGTGTCCAGCAGCCGCTCGGCGTAGGCCGCGTCCCAGGTCGAGCGCAGCACCTCGGCGAAGTACAGGGCGTCGTTGACGGTGCCGATCGCCGACGCCTCCCCCGCCTCCCTGATCAGGCACGTCTGCCGGGTGACGGCGGCGTTCTCGAACACCGGCCGCCCGCCGATGCGCACCGAGCCCGCGGTCGCCCTGCGAAAGGCCGCGAGCACCGACAGCAGGCTCGTCTTGCCCGAGCCGTTGCGGCCGAGCAGTCCGTAGATCTTGCCGCCGGTGAGGGTGAAGCCGACCCCGTCGAGGGCGACCGTCTCACCGTAGGTCAGGCGCAGGTCGCTGACCTCGATCTCCAGGCTCATGCGCGCTCCTCGCGCGCCTGGCCGCCGATCCGCTCGATGATCTCCGTCACCGGGATGCCGATGGCGTGCGCCTCGGCCACCATCGGATCGACGACGTCGGTGAAGAACCGCTTGCGCCGCTGCTCGCGCAGCAGGTCACGGGCGGCCGGACTGACGAACATGCCGATACCTCGCTTCTTGTACAGGACGCCCTCATCCACAAGCTGCTGGAACGCCTTGGCGGCCGTGGCCGGGTTGATCCGGTAGAAGGCGGCGTACTGATTGGTCGACATGACCTGCTCATCGCCCGCCAGCACCCCGTTCAGGACGTCGGTCTTGATCTTGTCGGCGATCTGCCGGTAGATCGGGCTCCGGTCGTCGAACACTGGCACGCCCCTACCTCATTGGTTCATTACTCCACTAATGAACCATAGCGCCTGTGGTGCCTGCGGGCAATCGCCGCCCCCGGCGGCCGGGGAGGACCACAGGGCGCACCACCGAGGTAGGTTCACCGCATGAACGTCCACCAGCCCGCCGCCCTCCAGGCCCCCGCGGCGTGACGGCGGTACACGGCGACGCCCGGCTCGCCACACGAATCGAACAAGCGCTCGGTCCACGTCACCCTGTCGCCGCCGCCGCACTCATCACCCCCGGCGGCACGACCCTGGCCGCGCGCGGCGCCCCCCTGGAGGCGGACTACGAGATCGGCTCGATCTCCAAGGCCGTCACCGGCCTGCTGTACGCCGACGCCCTGGAACGCGGCGAGATCAACCGCGACACCACCCTGGGCGAGCTACTGCCGCTCGGCGACGTCCCCGCCGCAAAAGTGACCCTGGCCGCGCTCAGCACACACCGCTCAGGGCTGCCCCGCCTGCCCAGATCGGCGCACCCGCTACGGCGCGCCATCGCCCTGTGGCGGCACGGCACCAACCCCTACCACGACGACCTGCCGCAACTGCTGACCCAGGCCCGCGGCACGGCGGTCGGCAGTCCCCGGGTGCGCTACTCCAACTTCGGCTTCGAACTGCTCGGCCACGCCATCGCCGCCGCGACCGGCCTGCCCTACGCCGAACTCCTCGCCCGCCGCATCGCCCGCCCGCTCGGGCTCGAACGCTTCTACCTGCCTACCGCGCCCGGCCACCTCGGACCGGACGCGCTCACCGGAACAACCCGCCGCGGCAGGCCACGGCAACCATGGGCCGGGGAGGCCCTGGGACCGGCCGGCGGCATCCGGGCCTCCATCGCAGACATGGCCCGCCTGCTGGCCGCGCTGCTGGACGGCTCCGCCCCCGGGATGAGCGCCCTGGACCCGGTCGCCCGGTTCGGCAAGAAGGTCGGCATCGGCGCCGGCTGGCTCACCCTCACCTTCAACGGGCGGCCGATCACCTGGCACAACGGCGGCACCGGCGGCTTTCGGTCCTGGGCCGGCCTCGATCGCGACGCCGCCGCCGGCGCCGTCATCCTCACCGCCACCGCCGCCCCCGTCGACCGGCCGGGATTCACCCTGCTGACCGACCACGGCCCACTGTAGGCGCCGGTGAGCCGCCGCGCGGCGGCCCGCCTCCTGCACTACGGTGAACCACCGTGACAGGCGAACCGATCAGAGTGCACCGCGGCCACATGCGCGACCCGCACGCCCTCTACCAGGCCCTTCGCACACAAGGACCGGTACGGCCGGCGATGTTCCACTCGCGGCTCAAGGGCTGGCTGGTCACCGGGCACGCCGAGGCGAAACGACTGCTCGGCGACCCCCGCCTGAGCAAGGACAGCGCCCGCGCCTTGGAACTCTTCCCACCCGGCGCGGCCGGCGCCTACGCCTCGGCGCTGTCGGCGCACATGCTCAACTCCGACCCGCCCGACCACACCCGGCTGCGCAGACTCGTCAACAAGGTGTTCACCGCCGGGGCGGTGGCCCGGCTGCGCCCCAGAATCGAGCAGATCGCCGCCGACCTGCTCGACGCCATGCCCCCACGCGGCACGGCCGACCTGATCGAGGTCTACGCGTTCCCGTTACCGATCACCGTCATCTGCGAGGTGCTCGGCGTACCCGACGGCGACCGCGGCAGGTTCCGCGAGTGGAGCAAACCGTTCGTCGGCGCCACCGACCCCGGGCAGCTCAGCCGCGCGCAAGAGGAACTGACCGCCTATTTCAGCACGCTCGTCGCCGCCAAACGCGCCACGCACGGAGATGACCTGCTGTCGGACCTGACCCGCGTCTCGGAGGCCGGCGATCGCCTCTCCCACGCCGAACTGGTGTCCATGGCCTTCCTGCTGCTGGTGGCCGGCCACGAGACGACGGTCAACCTGATCGGCAACAGCGTGCTCGCGCTGCTGAGCGACCCCGGGCAGATGGCGGCGCTGCGCGCCGACCCGTCGCTGCTGCCCGGCGCGGTGGAGGAGTTCCTGCGCTACGACGGCCCGATCAACATCGCCACCGTACGGTTCACCACCGCCCCGGTGCCCGTCGGCGATGTCGAGATCCCCGCCGGAGAGTTCGTCATGATCTCCCTCCTGGCGGCCAACCGCGACGCCGACCGCTTCCCCGACCCGGACCTGCTGGACCTCACCCGGCCCGCCGCCGGTCACCTCGCCTTCGGGCACGGCATCCACCACTGCCTCGGGGCCCCGCTGGCCCGGCTGGAGGCCGAGATCGCGCTCGGGCGGCTGCTCGACCGGTTCCCGGCGATGACCCTGAACGCCGACCCGGCCACCCTGCAATGGCGCGACAGCACCCTGATCCACGGCCTGCACAGTCTGCCCGTCCGCCTCGCCTGACGGCAGGCCCGCCGCCGGCTACCTGCCGGGCCGCGCGCGAGGAAAACCGCCCCGCGCCGAGCAACAGGCCCGCCATGACCATGCCCACGACCCGCCCGCGCTGCCCGGGTGCGGCGAGCGTGGCCGCGTACGGCACCACCACCTGCGCGGCCACCGACGTCAGCGCCGTCAGCGCGGTACCGGCCGCCAGCACCGGGCCGCTCGGCGCGAGCGCCGACACCAGCAGGAACACCGCCGTGGCGGCCAGCAGCACCACCGCCAGGCGGCGGCGTTCCACCAGGTCGCCCAGCGGCACCAGCAAGATCAGCCCCAGCGCGTACCCGCCCTGCGCGGCGGTCACCACCAGCATGGCCGTCCCGGCGCCCAGCCCCAGATCCCGCCCGATCATATCGAGCAACGGCTGGGCGAAATAGTTGCCCGCGACCGACAGCCCGGTGGCCACCGACATCAACAACAACAGCCCGCGAGGCACCCCTGCGGGTGCGGCGGGGATGAAGGGCGCGCGCCTCAATGTTCCGGTCACGTCGTCAAGAGTGCGCGACCACCGATCAATGAGTCCAACACATCCTTTTCATCGTGATCGATCGTGATAGATAATGAATGGATGGAACTGCAGCAACTGAGGTACGTCATCGCGGTCGCGCAGACCCTCAACTTCACCCGTGCGGCCGAACGCTGCCGGGTGGTGCAGTCGGCGCTCAGCCACCAGATCGCCGCCCTGGAACGCGAACTCGGCGCGCGGCTGTTCGAGCGCACCAGCCGCCGCGTACGGCTCACCCCCGCCGGGGAGGCGTTCCTGCCCGCGGCCCGGGAGTGCCTGGAGGCCGCCGATCGCGCGCGAGCCGAGGTCGCGGCCACCGGCGGGCAGATCGTCGGGCGCCTGGCCGTCGGCGCCATCCCCACCGTGACCGCCATCGACCTGCCGGTCGCCCTGCGTGACTACCGCCACCGCCACCCGCGGGTGCACATCACGCTCACCTCCGCGGGCAGCGAGATCCTGATCGAGCGGGTCCGGCGCGGCGAGATCGATGTGGCGTTCCTCGGCCTGCCGCCCCGCATGGAGCCCAAAGGCGTCCAAAGCCGCCGCCTCGCCGGAGGCGAACTCGTCGCCGTGGTCGCCCCGGACCACCACCGGACAGAGCGCGAGACCGACCTGCAAAGCCTGGCCGATGAGCCGTTCATCGACTTCCGCGTCGGCGCGGCCGGGCGGGCGCAGTCCGATGAGGCGTTCGCAGCCGCGGGAGTACGGCGCGAGGTGCCCTTCGAGGTGTCCTCCGCCGACTTCATGGTCGATCTGGTACGGCAGGGCCTGGGCGTGGGCATGCTGCCGGCCGCGTACGCGCCGCGCTCACCCGACCTGCGCGTCATCCGCCTCCGCGACGCCCCCACCCGCGTCGAGCACCTGATCTGGGACGACCGGCCCTCCCCTGCGGCCACGGCCTTCATCGAGCTGGTCCACGCCGGGCGCGACGACTCCGGCGCCGGCGAAGGGCGAGGGTGAGCCGGTGACACGGCGCTCACCGCACCCGAAGCCCGCCACGGTCCGCTCCAAAACGGCGCTGTGAGGGTGCACGTCCCAACGGAGGGGGATCAGATACCGCCCGGTCAGGTCCACCACCCGCACCCCGGCCGCCGCCACACGCCCCGGCCGCGACGACCGCCGCATCCCCCGGCGGCCGGCCGGCCCGGTAGTTCCCGGCGATGGAGGGCGCCCACGACCGCCTCACTGGTCACTTCGAGAGCCGAAACCCCACGACCGGCCCCCGCAGGTGCTCTGTCAAAGATCAGCGATCAACCCGGCCACCCGGCCCTTCAGAACATCTCATCCAGCAGCCGGAAGTAACCCAGCTTCCCCTCATCCAGGACATCCAGCCCATAGGCCGCGAGAAAATCATCGACGGCCCGCGGGCCGAAATCGGCGCGCAGATCCCGCTCCGCGATGGCCAGATCAAGGTAACGGTCGGCCACCCCGAGCCCCCCGACATCGATCAGCACCGGATCGCCCACGTGCGGCACCAGCACATTGCCCGGCGTGTAGTCACCGTGCGCGACGACCAGATCCTCCTCGGCGGGGCGCTCGGCGATCAGCCGATCAAGGATCTCCTGCGGCGAAAGACCGGCATGATCTTCGTCGAAGTCATCGGCATCGACCAGCCCGCCGCGCACCCGCGTGCCCGCCCGGGCCAGACGGACGTCGAGCCGTTCGTCGAACGGACACTCCCCGACCTCGATGGCGTGCAGGCCCCGCAGAACCCGCCCCATCACCGTGCCGATCTCCGGCGGCGCGGCACTTTCCAGGCTGGGCGCGCCCACATCGGCCAGCACCAGGCTCTGCCCGTCGAAGGCGGCGATGTCGGGCACGGCCGCCCACCGCTTGAGCCAGCGCAGCCGCTCATGCTCGGCGACGGCGATCGGGCCCTGCTTGACGTAGAACGCCCCCGCCGCGCCCGTCACCCGCATCACCTGGCCGCTCATCCCCTCATGCTCATCCGACCACACAGGGTCCGGGCCGAGCACGGCCGTGATCTGCTCACTCACCCGCATGCGGGTGATCGTAACAACGCCCACACAGATTCCGGACATCCTTTTTCGCCACCCGCCCCGCCCTGACCTGGCCTGCGCTGAGCGCGGCTCACCCATCCGACGGGGTGAACACCACCCGGCCCCGGCTCACCCGCGCCCGGCCCGCGCTGGCCGTGGCCACCCACTCCTCGAACCCGGCCAGCCCCGCGCCCTCCACAGCCGTCTCGATCACCACGTCCTCGCCGTAACCGACGGCCCTGACCTCATACGGCGAAGCCCGCAGATCGCTTTCCAGACGGCCCGCATGAGCGTGACCGATCCGCACCGCCATCACCACCGCCGGGACCATCCGCACCGGCGCCACCACGTCCAAGGTCTGACCGACCGCCCTGCCGTACGCCCGCACCAGGCCACCCGCCCCCAAAAGGACGCCACCGAAATAGCGGGTCACCACCGCCACGGTGTCACTGAACCCCCGCCGCAGCAGCGTGTCCAGCATCGGCGCACCCGCCGTACCGCCCGGCTCACCGTCATCATCGCCCCGCGCCGGGGAACGATCCCCGCCGATCGCGAACGCCGTACACGTATGAGCGGCCCCGGGATGCGCCCGCCGGCGCCCGGCCGCGAACGCCCGCGCCTCCTCCTCCGCGCCCACCCGCGCCACCGCGCAGATGAACCGGGACCTGCGCACCTCGATCTCACGCTCGACCGTCTCCCCGACGGTCAGGTACGGCTCGGCCACCGGCCCAGGCTACCGGCCCACGGCGCCGGTCCCCGGCTCACCGGGCACGCGCCACCACCTCGCCCAGCACCGACCCGGCCAGATCGAACCCGCCGACATGAGCCAGATACCCGCCGACCTCCAGCACCGACCCGTCCAGCGCGATGTAAACCCCACCCGCCTGCCGCACCAGCAGCGACCCCGCCGCCACATCCCACGGACTGGCCCGCAACCCGAACGCCGCATCCGACCACCCCGCCGCCACATGCGCCAGCTTCAGCGCCGCACTGCCCGGCCGGCGCACCGCCGCGAACGAGGTCACCATCCGCCCGAACCGATCCAGCGCCTCGGCCCCTCCGCCTCCAGATCCCGCGGACTGGGGTAGCTGGTCAGCAACATCGCCTCCCGGTCGCGCACCGCCCCCGCACTGGCCAGCCGCCGCCCCGCCAGGAACGTCCCCGCCAGGCTCGCGGTGAACACCTCCTCACGCACCGGGTCGTACACCACACCGGCCACCACCTCACCATCGACCGCCGCGGCCACCGACACGCAGAAGAACGGCACCCCCGCCGCGAAGTTCGCCGTCCCGTCGATCGGGTCCACGAACCACCGCACCCCATCACCGGCACCACCGGGCGCGCCCGCACCTGCCGGCGACGTGCCGCCCTCCTCCCCGACGATCACACTGCCCGGGCACTCACGGGCGATCACCTCACGGATGACCTCCTCCGCCGCCCGGTCATGCTCGGTCACCGGATCATGAAAGTCACGCTTCGTCCGCACCTGCGGCCGGGAGCGGAACGCCTCCCGCAACAACCCGCCCACCGACCTGGCGGCCAACGCCGCGATCTCGGCCAGCTCCCGCGAGGCGTTCACATCCATGCTTCACCCTCCAGCGCCATACCCCCGTGGCAGGCCCGCCCTGCCACCGAACAACTCCCCCCATCCTCGCCGAACCCCCACAACACCCCGCACATCCCCCCACCCGCCCCGAAAACCCCCAGGTCAGAGAAACGGACGCCCACACCAGGTCATCCGGAACAGGGCCGGACGGTCACGGCTCGTCGGTGAGGCCATGGCGGAAGGCGTAGGTGACCGCCTGGGCGCGATCACGCAGGCCCGCCTTGGCGAACAGGTTGTTGATGTGCGACTTCACCGTCGCCGCGGAGATCACCAGCTCCCCCGCGATCTCCGCGTTGGACCGCCCCGCCGCGATCAGCCGCAGCACCTCCGCCTCCCGCGGAGTCAGCCCGTCCGGCAGATCCCGCGGACGCGGGGCGCGCCGCGTGACCGCCTCGGCCAGCCGGCGCTGCACCTGCGGATCGAAATGCGCCTGCCCCGCCGACACCGCCGTGATGGCACGCGCCAGCGACTCCGCGTCGGTGTCCTTCGTCAGGTAACCACGCGCCCCCGCCCGCAACGCCGCGAACACCGACTCATCATCGGCATAGGTCGTCAACACCACGACCTCCACACCGGGATGCTCCGCACGGATGCGGCGCGTCGCCGTCACACCGTCCATCCGCGGCATCCGCAGATCCATCAGCACCACATCGGGACCATGCTCCGCCACCAGCCGCAACGCCTCCTCCCCGTCACCCGCCGCGCCCGCCACCTCCACCCCCGGCAACAACCCGAGCAGCAGCACCAGCCCCTCCCGGACCACCGTCTGGTCATCGGCGACCACCACGCGCACGTTCACCGCACCGCCCCGGCCCGCTCGGCGGCCGGGACGCGCAACAGCACCCGAAACCCGCCCTCCCCCGGCCCGGTGACCAGCGAACCGCCCAGCAACTCCGCCCGCTCGCGCATCCCCACCAGCCCATGGCCACCACCCGGCCGCCGATCGCCGCGCGCCCGCCCGCCATGGTCGCGGACCTCCAGCTCACACCAGTCCGCCACGCGCCGCAGCGACACCTCCGCAGCCGCCCCAGGCGCATGCTTGCGCACGTTGGTCAGCGCCTCCTGCGCGGTACGCGCCACCGCCAGCCGCGCACCCGCCGACAACCCCTCCAGATCACCGCTCACCCGCACCGCGCACCCGGCCCCGCCCGCCGAACGATGCTCCACCGCCAGCCGCTCCAGCCGCTCCGCCAGCCGAAGATCCTCCCCACGCAACGTGTCGACCGCCCGCTTGGTCTCCTCCAGCCCCTCACGCGCCAGCTTCAACGCCACATCCACCCGCCCCAGCGCCGCCCGCACGTCCTCACCACGCGAAAGCAGCAGCCGCGCCCCCTCCAGATGAACGATCTGCGCCGACTGCGCGTGCGCCAGAATGTCATGGATCTCCCTGGCCAGATGGGCCCGCTCGGCCTGCCCGGCCTCCCGCGCCCGCGACTCCGCCAGCTCCCGCATCAACGCGAGCTGCCGCACCAAGAACGCCACGATCACGCAATAGCCCAGCCCCAGCGAGATACCGAAGATCGCCCAGAGCGTCACCCCCATCGCCGCCGACACCCCCGCCGTCGCGCCGGTCGCCGCCGACACGAAGGCCAGCCCCCACCGCAACGGCAGCCGGCACGGCGCCATGCACACCGAAACGAAGATCATCGGCAGGCCGCTGTACATCGCCACCCCATGCAGCACCAGCCCCCCAGCCAGCGCCACCACCAACAACGCAGCCGGCCCCCGGCCGAGCAACGGCAACGCACACCCCGCCGCCGCGACCACGCCGACCACGGCGATGCCCGCACCGGCCGGCCACCCATCCCGCGGCCAGACCTCCACCACCGCGAGCACCGCACCCACGACCAGATAGGCCACGAGCAGCGCACGCCACACCACCCGCACCACCGGATGACCGAGCAACCTCACCCCGCAACGCTAGCCCCCACCGCCGCCCGCCGACATCAACCCATGGGTGGACGAAACTCATCCACCACCTGGATCCACCCCGGATCAACCCCCAGGACCATGACCCCACCGCCCCCGATCCGCCACGATCAACTGCCATGTCAGCAGCCATCACCGTGACCCGGCTCACCAAGACCTTCGGCAAGGTCACCGCCGTAGACGACATCACCTTCACCGCACCCCCCGCCACCGTCACCGCCTTCCTCGGCCCCAACGGCGCAGGCAAGACCACCACACTGCGAATGATCCTCGGCCTGGTCACCCCCACCTCCGGCACCGCCACCATCGCCGAGACCCCCTACACCCGCCTGCCCCACCCGATCGAAACCGCCGGGGCCGTCCTGGAGGCCACCGCCTTCCACCCCGGCCTCACCGCCGAAGACCACCTCCACGTCCACCGCACCGCCGCCGGACTGCCCCCCGAACGCGTCGCCCACGTCCTGGACCAGACCGGCCTCACCGAAGCCGCCCGCCGCCGCATCTCCGGCTACTCCCTGGGCATGCGCCAGCGCCTGGCCATCGCCACCGCCCTGCTCGGCGACCCCGCCGCACTCATCCTCGACGAACCCACCAACGGCCTGGACCCCGACGGCATCCACTGGCTGCGCGGCTTCCTGCGCGCCTGCGCCCACGACGGCCGCACCATCCTCGTCTCCAGCCACGCCCTGGCCGAGACCCAGCGCTACGCCGACCACGCCCTGTTCATCGCCCGCGGCCGGCTGGTCCACCAGACGCCCGTCACCCCCAACACCGACCTCGAAAAGCTCTACCTGGAGGCCACCAAATGACCGGCACCACGACCACCGCCGCCGCCACCCGCCCGGCCCCGGCCGCCGCCACAGGCCCGCTCATCCGCGCCGAACTCCGCAAGGCCCGCGCCACCCGCGCCACCCTCGCCCTGGCGATCATCGCCCCGCTGTTCTGCGTCCTGTGGGCGGCCGTCCAGATCTACCTGTTCGACGGCCTCGCCCCCAGCCTCATCGACCGGCGCGTCGAAGCCGCCCACGCCATGGCCCAGCAAGGCTACGTCTTCACCCTCATCCTCGGCATCCTCGCCATGACCGGCGAACACCGCCACAAGACCATCGCCTGGACCTTCCTCATCACCCCGAGAAGAAGCCGCGTCCTGACCGCCAAACTCATCGCCTGGGGCCTCACCGGCCTGGCCGTCGCCGCAGCCTCCACCCTGGCCACCCTCATCGCCGCCACCGCCATGCTCGCCGCCCGCGGCATGCCCGTCATGACCGACGACGTCCCCCTGATCCTGATCGGCTCCACACTGACCACCGCCGCGTACGCCGTACTCGGCGTCGCCCTCGGCGCACTCGTCCGAAACCAGAGCGCCGCCATCGCCATCGCCGTGATCTGGTTCGCCTACGCCGACTACGCCCTGTCCAGCGCACTGCCCGACATCGGCCGCTGGCTGCCCACCGGAGCCGCCCGCGCCGCCGGCGGCCTCACCATGCCCGGCGGAACCCAACTCCCCGCCTGGGCCGGCGCCCTGCTGTTCGCCGCCTACATCGCCGCCCTGGTCGCCGCCGCCCGCCGTACCACCCTGCGCCGCGACATCACCTGATCACCGGCCCGGCCTCAGCCGAAAGCCCGGATCGCCGCCCGCGCCGCCTCCCGCATCTCCGCGTGCAACACCGCGTTGCGCTCCCGGTCGGTACGCACCTCCACCACCCGCACACCCTCCCCCAGCAACGCCTTCGACAACTGCCCCGCATCGGTCACCTGCACATACGGAGTCCCCGTCGCCGCCGCCACATACGCCAGATCCACCCCATGCGGCGTACCGAACACCCGCTCGAACGGATCACGCAACCCCGCCTGCGGCAACAACGAGAAGATCCCGCCCCCATCGTTGTTCACCACCACCACACACAGATCCGGCCGCGGCTCCCGAGGACCCACCACCAACCCGTTCTGATCATGCAAGAACGACAGATCCCCCAAAAGCGCAAACGAAGGACCGTTATGCGCCAACGCCGCCCCCATCGCCGCCGACACCGCCCCATCGATCCCCGACGCCCCACGATTGGCCAGCACCCGCAACCCCCGCCGCGGCCGCATCGCCTGATCCAAATCCCGGATCGGCATCGACGACCCACAGAACAACAACGCCCCGTTCGGCATCAGATCCACCAGATCACGCGCCACCCGCGGCTCACTCAACCCCGACGCGTCCAGCACCTCGTCCAACGCCGCCCGCACCGCCAGATCCGCCCGCCGCCACGCATGCAACCACGCGTCATCCCCCGCCGCCACCGGAATCTCCACCGCCTGCGCCACCTGCGTCGCCGAACGCGTCGGATCCGGCCAGCGAGACAGATCCGGAGCCACCACGATGTGCTCCTCCACCCGCTTCAACCACGACAACAACGGCCGAGACACACCCGGCCGCCCCAGCGTCACCACCACATCCGGCACATGCTCATCAGCGAACTCCGCAGTGCCCAGCAAAAAGTGATACGCAGAAACCGCGTGATCCCCATACCGGCCGCCACCACTCGGCTCCGACACCACCGGCCAGCCTGCCATACCCGCCGCCGCCACATAACGCCGCACGTTCACCGCGCCATCACCGATCACCAGCACCCCACGCCGGGTCGGCGGCAAATGCAACGCCACCGCGGGCGGCGCCACCCGAGGCCGCACCCAGGTCCCCCCGCCCGCGGCCCCCGACAACGGCTCACACCACGACACGTCCCCATCGGGAATCAACGGCTCACGAAACGCCAGATTCAGATGCACCGGCCCCGGGTCACCCGTGCCCGCCGCCCGCTGATAGGCCCGGCACGCCAGCGAACGCCAGTACGCGACCTGCCCAGGACGCTCCTCCGGCACCCCCACCTCGGTGAACATCCGAACCGTGTCGCCGTACAACTTCACCTGATCGATCGTCTGATTGGCGCCCGTACCGCGCAGCTCCGGCGGCCGATCCGCGGTCAGCACCAGCAACGGCACCCCCGACTCATGCGCCTCGATCACCGCCGGATGGAAGTTCGCCGCCGCAGTGCCCGACGTGCACACCAACGCCACCGGCCGCCCCGACCGCCGCGCCAGCCCCAGCCCCAAGAACGCCGCCGAACGCTCATCCACCCGCACATGCAGCCGCAACCGCGACTCCGCGTGCACCGCGATGGCCAGCGGCGCCGACCGCGACCCCGGCGCGAGCACCACATCGGTCAGCCCGCACCGCACCAGCTCGTCCACGAGCACCGTGGCCAGCGCGGTCGCCGGGTTCACGGCGCGGCCCCGTCGGCAAGCATCGAGGCGAACTCCTCTATCAGACGATCGGACAACGGTCAGGGGCGACGGGGGAACCTGGCGAAGTCGGGCTTGCGCTTCTCCTTGAACGCGTCCCGCCCCTCCTGCGCCTCCTCGCTCATGTAGTAGAGCAGTGTGGCGTCACCGGCGAACTGCTGCATCCCCGCCGCGCCGTCCGTGACCGCGTTCAGCGCCCCCTTGAGCATCCGCAGCGCCAGCGGCGACTTCTCCAGCAGCTCCCGGCACCACTGCACCGTCTCCTCCTCCAGACGCGCCAGCGGCACCACCTTGTTGACCAGGCCCATCGCCTCGGCCTCGTGCGCGTCATAGAACCGGCACAAGTACCAGATCTCCCGCGCCTTCTTCAGCCCCACCGTCTCGGCGAGCAGCCACGCGCCGTACCCGCCGTCGAACGACCCCACCTTCGGCCCGGTCTGCCCGAACTGCGCGTTGTCAGCGGCGATCGTCAGGTCACAGCACACATGCAGAACATGCCCGCCACCGACCGCGTAACCCGCCACCATCGCCACCACCGGCTTGGGCAGCCGCCGGATCTGCACCTGCAGATCCAGCACGTTCAGCCGGCCGATCCCGTCAGGACCGACATACCCGTCATCGCCACGGATCTTCTGATCCCCACCCGAGCAGAACGCCTCGTCCCCGGCACCGGTGAGGATGACCACCCCCACATCGCCGTCGTCCCGCGCCTTGTTGAACGCATCCTGCAACTCGAACAACGTCGTCGGGCGAAACGCGTTACGCCGCTCCGGCCGATTAATGGTGATCTTCGCGATGCCCTCGGCCGTCTCATAGACGATGTCCTCGTACTCACCGGCACGCTTCCAGCCGATCCCGCTCACGACAGCCACCCTCCCTCACTGACCCCGCCGATCCGGAGTACGCGGGGACTCGGGGCCGCCCCCGCCGCAACGTCGCAACCTATCGCCGGACACCCAAGGCCCCAGCGCCGGGGAGCCCCGCACCTTGTCCGGCTTGTCGGCACTAACCTTACGACCGTGCGAGACGGACCCGAACACGCGGAGCGGCCTTACCCGCCCCCGCCCACCCCACCGGACGCGGCGGACAGGCCCCTGCACGCCGTACTGCTGCCCCCCGGCCCCGCACTCGCCGAAACCGTCCACACCGCACTGCGCGGCGACGGCCCCGCCCTGCTGCCGCTGTCGCCCGCGCTCCCCGCCGCCGCCCTCCGGGCCACCCTCGACACCCTGCGCCCCACCCACATCGTCACCGAGGACGGCACCCACCCCAACGAACACGGCGTCCCCGTCGCCCCCGACGTCTCCGTCGTCATCGCCACCAGCGGCACCACCGGCACCCCCAAAGGCGTCGAACTGCCCGCCGCCGCCCTGCGCGCCTCCGCCGCCGCCTCCCTCGACGCGCTCGACGCCCGCGACGGCCGGCCATGGCTGTGCTGCCTGCCCATCGCCCACATCTCCGGCCTGCAGATCCTCACCCGCGCCCTGGAAGGCGGCACGACACCGATCATCCACCACGGCTTCTCCCCCGAAGCCGTCCTCGCCAGCGGCGCCGCCCACGTCTCCATGGTCCCCACCCAGCTACGCAGGCTCCTCGCCACCGGCGCAGACCTCTCCCGCTTCCACACCATCCTGCTGGGCGGCGCCGCGGCCTCCCCGGCTCTGCTCACCGCCGCCCGTGAGGCGGGGGCTCGCGTCGTCGAGTCGTACGGCAGCAGCGAGACCAGCGGCGGCTGCATTTATAACGGCCGGCCCCTTTACAATGTAGATCTCAAAATCGGGGACGACGGACTCATCCGGATCGCCGGCGCCGTCCTGTTCTCCGGCTACCGCCTGCGGCCCGACCTCACCGCGGCGGTCCGCGAAGGCCCCTGGTTCGTCACCTCCGACCTCGGCGAGCTCCCCGGCGGACGGCTGCGCGTGACAGGGCGCGCGGACGACGTCATCAACACCGGCGGCGAGAAGGTCGTGGCCGCCGCCTGCGCCGCCGTACTCGCCGGACACCCCGCCGTCGCCGACGTCGCCGTCGTCGGACGCCCCGACCCCGAATGGGGCCAGCGCGTGGTCGCCGCCGTGGTACCGGCCGACCCCGCCAGTCCCCCGGACCTCCCGACGCTGCGCGACTTCGCCAAGCGGGCCCTCCCCGCCTACGCCGCGCCGCGAGAGCTGGTACTGCTCGCCGAACTGCCCCTGCTGCCCAACGGGAAGCCGAACCTGGAGGCGCTGCGACACGTAGTCAGATATGACCAGAACTCATGCGGGACGGAACCATGACCGTCCTCCGCCGCGTCATTAAGGAAGACAGACCGAGGAAGGAACCTGAATGAACCCCAACCGCAAGATGTGGATCTCCGCCGGAGTCGTTGGCGTGGTCCTCGTCGGCGGCTTCTCCGTCGCCGCCGCCGCGGCGAGCAGGGCCGGAACGGCCGGTCAGGAGACCGGGGTCATGGTCGAGCCCAATCCCGCGGGCACTCCCGCCCAGCCGCAGCCCTCGCCCTCGGAGACCTACATCGTCTCGGAGGACATCAACCCCGACCCTCGCGACGTCGGCCTCTACTGGACCGAAGACCGCCTGGAACAGGCGGAGCCACTGCCCATCCCGGTGGCGACCCCGCACATCGACGACCCCGAGCCCGGCCGTCATTAGGGTCCGGCGGCACCGATCCGGCCCCACAGGGCCGTGACCGCCGGGTCGGGTGACACCCCGCCACCAGGTTTCAGCGGGAATTGACGGGCAGAGGACCACAGTCGGTGGGACCGCGCGGACGGGCGGGCGGCATGGCCCCCGGCCGGGGTGATGTGGCCGTTTCCCCCGCAGGAGACGGGGTTTTCGTTGTGCTGTTGACCACTTGGATGCTTGAGACGGGAATTAACTGCGCCCTCGGGCGTTATTGATACTGGTGCGCAGAGCGGCACGCGTCGTCCGCCCCACCCACACCAGCCATTCCCACGCCTGCGGGCCGTTGACGCCTTGGAGGAGGTGCCCTCACATGCCCAGGACCGCCGTGGCCGCCGCACAAGTGGCCGCCCCGCCGACCCTCGATGTACTGCTCTCCCGGGGGCGAGCACAGGGTCGGCTCTCCCTCGCCGAACTGCGCGACGCCTTTGCGCATGCCGGACTGACCCCGGCCGAGGGCAGGTCAGTCCTGCGCGAACTGACCGAGGCCGGCGTGAGCCTCGGCGCTGACGACGAGCCCGCCGCCGCGACCGGCAAGACCGCCCGGACCTCCCGCAAGCGGGCCACCACCACCCGCAGGCGTACGACCAGGACCGCCCAGGGCCCCGGCGCCGCCGAGAGCGAGACCGGGACGACCGCCACACTGCCCGGCCAGCGCCGCAAGCCGGCGAAGCCCGCCAAGGACGCCCAGCAGCCCGGCGAGGACCGGCCGGAGCCCATCGCGGCCGACGACGCCGAGACCGCGGAGATCACCGCCGAGGCCGCCTCCGAGGCCGAGGCCGAGTCCACCGACCTCGACGACCAGTCGTCCGTCATCGGCGACTCGGTCCACACCTACCTCAAGTCCATCGGTCGGCGCACCCTGCTCACCGCCGCCGAAGAGGTCGAACTCGCCAAGCGCATCGAGGCCGGCCTGTACGCCGAGTACAAGCTGGAGAGCGACGCGTCCCTGAACGACGAGCAGCGCGTCGAGCTGGAGTGGGTCTACCGCGACGGCAAGCGGGCCAAGGACCACATGCTGGAGGCCAACCTCCGGCTCGTGGTGTCCGTGGCCAAGAAGTACACCGATCGCGGCATGGCCCTGCTCGACGTCGTCCAGGAGGGCAACCTCGGCCTGATCCGGGCCGTGGAGAAGTTCGACTACACCAAGGGCTACAAGTTCTCCACCTACGCCATGTGGTGGATCCGCCAGGCCATCCAGCGCGGCTTCGCCGACTCGGCCCGTACGATCCGCCTGCCCGTCCACGTGCTGGAGTTGCTGTCCAAGCTCTCCCGGATCGAACGCGACATGCACCAGCGCCTCGGCCGCGAGCCCACGCCGGAGGAGCTGGCGGGGGAGATGGACAAGACCCCCGACCAGATCGAGGAACTGCTGCGCACCAGCCGCCAGCCGATCAGCCTCAACGCCACCATCGGCGAGGACGGCGAGACGACGATCGGCGACCTCATCGAGGACACCGACTCCCCGGAGGCCTCGGAGGTCATCGACCGGCAACTGCTGGCCGACCAGTTGCGCGGGGTGCTCGGCAACCTGTCGCCGCGCGAGGCCAGGATCATGGCACTGCGGTTCGGCCTCGTGGACGGCAAGCCGCACACCCTTGACGAGATCGGCAAGCACCTCGGCCTGACCCGCGAGCGCATCCGCCAGCTCGAAAAGGAGTCGCTGTCCAAGCTGCGGCACCCGAGCAACGCACGGCCGCTGCTGGACTGGGCGAGCTGACCGCCGCATCACCGTGACAGACCGAAGGGCCGGGTGGGCAAATGCCCACCCGGCCCTTCCACGTCATCTCACGACCGAACGGTGTCGGGCCACCCTTGCAGATCGCCCCAAGGCCCGTACGGCAGAGGGCGATACCCGGCCGCCGGGCCGGATCACATCTCACGACCGAAATGATGCCGGGCCACCCCGGGCCGTACGGCAGGGCGAGCGGCGCCCGGCCGGGACCGGCCGCCGTACGCACCTGACGCCGGCGACCGCCGATCACGCCGCTCGGGAGATCACCCGATCAGGACGCGACCGCGGCCGGCACCCGGCGGGGAAGCTGCACGATGCCGGTGAGGCGGTGCTCCTCGCGGAGCGTGCGCAGGCTCTCGACCTCGGTCGTCCACCGCACGCCCTGCGGCGTCGCCCGCCGCTTGCGCCGGGCGATCCGGTCGTCGTAGGCCTTGACCCCCAGGGTCGCCCGCAGCGCGGCCTCGGCCGCCCGCAGCGCCTCCGTCAGGGCCTCGTCGAGGGTCACCCCGGCGGCGCGCAGGCGCTCCTGCGAGGCGTGGGCGGCCTGCAGCCGCCGAAGCTCGTGCTCGGCCTCACGGGCCTTTTCAAGGAGCCGGGGAAAGCTCTCGCCGACCTCCTGGTCGGCGTGGAACCGGACCTCCGCCTCCCGGCTCACACGCGGCCGGAAGAACGCCATCGCTGCTCCTCCCCCTTTCGCCGGACGAACCGGATCCTGTGGTCGCTGTCGTGAAAACCATATCGCCCCCACCGGAACTCGGGGACGACCGTCCCGCGCGTCGCCCTTTACATAGTAAGGCATCCGTTGGCAGGATGATCGCCATGCCCGCCAAACGACCGCCCGTCCCGCTCTCCCGGGAGCGCATCATCGACGCCGCCCTCCACCTTGCCGACGCCCAGGGCCTGCGCCGCCTGACCATGCGCAGGCTCGGCGACGCCCTCGAAGTGGAGGCGATGGCCATTTACCACCACCTGCCAGGAGGCAAGGAGGCGCTGCTGGACGCCCTCGCCCAGCACGTGACGACCGTGAGCGTCGAGGCCGGCGAGCGCGCCGCCTGGCAGGACATCGCCGCGGTCTGGTGTCGCGCGGCGCGCGCGGCCCTGCTGGCCCATCCCGGCGTGCTGGCCCTGGCCATGACCAAGCCGCCGCGCGGCAGCGCCGCGGCCGCGATCAGGGAGCAGACCGAACAGCTCAGGGAGGCCGGCCTGGCCGCGCCCGCCGAGGCGGTACGGGCGATGCGGGCCTACGTGTTCGGCAGTGTCGCGGTGGAGTTGCAGCACACCGGCTGGGCCGATCCCAAGGCCCCCGAACCGGGCCCCGACCCCGACGGCGAGGCCGCCTTCGAACGCGGCCTCTCGGCCCTGCTGAACGGCCTGGGGGCGGCGGACGCCACCGGCGCGGCCTGAGATAGGGGGCCGGGCTGCGCACCCGGTTCCGGACGTGTTATACAACGTTTACGTGCCCGGCGGCGTGTCGATCCACGCCCGTTATCTGGCATAAGGCACGCTGTGTCGCAGGTCACCCAATAGGCGCTAACCACCCACCCGTGGACCGGAACCGTCCAAACGGGCTATGTCGCCGGAACAGAACCAGAGCGCACACTGTTTCTGCCAATGTGTGGTAGACCACAGTGTGTGGTTCACCACACGTCAACCCCAATCGCTCGCCCATCGTCGGAGGGGAGAGGAACCATCCGGTTCCGGCGAGCCGACCGATGAGATCCGGAGGCACCTCCGATGTGCCCGCACGAACCGTGTTGTCCCACTGCCGAGGCAGCGGACCGAGAGGCCGCGCGCACCATTGCCGCCCACCCCGAGCAGGGGTGGAGCCTGCTGTGCAATGGCGTGGTGCTGTTCGAGGACACCGGTGAGCTGCTGCCCAGCGGGGCCGCCATCGACCCGCATCGTCCCACCCCGCTGATGGGCGCCGCCTGAGGGCCGCCGCTCCTCCCCCACCGCACCACCGTCCTCGGGGGAAGGGACGGCGGGCGCTCAGCCCAGCCGGTCGCTCCGTCGACCATGCAGCCGGTCCCGCAGCCACTCCGCCACGATCTCGCCGACCCTTCCCGGATCCTTGCGAAGGTCGTGCGACTCGCCGGCCAGTACCACCAGCCGGGCGGCGTCCGCCTGGTCCGGCACCCCGAAGGGGTCGCGGTCGCCGTTCACCACCAGCACGTCCACTCCCGCGCCGCGCAGCTCTTCCGCGCGGGAGCGTTCCGGCCTGCCCGGGGGATGCAGCGGGAAGGCCAGCGCGACCACCGAGTCCGCGCCCAGCGCGCCCGCCGTACGGCAGGCGACCCGCGCGCCGTTGCTGCGCCCGCCCTGCACCAGCGGCAGCCCCGGATAGCGGTCACGCCGCAGCCCGGCCACGATCTGCGTCCATGCCTCGTCCTGACGCGCCGCCGAGCCCGGGGCACGGCGGCCGGCCAGCCGGAACGGCTGCGTCACCCGCGCGACCACCGCGCCGAGCCCCAGCGCCGCCTCCCGCACGGCCAGCAGGTCGGGTGCCTCCACTCCCCCGGCCGACCCGTGCGTGAGCACCAGCAGCAGCGCAGGCGGCCCGGCCGGCTCCGTCAGGTCCACCCGCGCCGCGCCCTGACCGGTCTCGACCTGTATCTCCTCCATGACCTGCAACGTTAGCCCCATGCCGGGCCGCGGGTGACCGCGCCCGCGATCATCGGGTCATCCTGCGGCACGACGGCTTTCCACCCATTCGGCCGATGAACCGGCCGCACCGGCGTGGCTAGATTGGGAATGTGCCGGAGAACACGCTGCCGCGCGACGAGATGCGCGCCACCATCGAAGCCCGCAGGGACCTCGGTCCCGACTATGACTCCGCGCTGGTCGAATCGTTCCTCGACAAGGTGGACGACGCGATCGCGGCGCGGATCCACGCCGAACTCAACGCCCGCATGGGGCCGCCACCCGCCCCCATGCCACCGCCGCACGTCCCCTACACGCCCTATCCGGAGCCGCCCAGGGGGCGTAACAGCCAGATGTGGCTGGCGCTCGGCACGCTGGCCCTGGGCATCCCGCTCGGCGCCATCGGGGCCGGCACGGCGGGGTTCTTCGGGTTCGCGCTCGTGCTGATGGCGATCGTCCTCGTCAACGTCATGGCGAACCTGCCCAGGCGCTGACCCTCAGGCGCGCCCACCGCCTCCGTGCGGGGTCCTCACATGTCGCGGTCCAGGCGCTCGCGCACCAGCGCGGCGAGCGCCTCGTCGGCGTGCTGGAGGCCGTAGGACCACACCTGCTCGGCGTCCTCACGCCGGTCGCGCAGCGGTAGGGTCCGGGCCAGCAGCTCGATGGCCAGCGCGCCGGTCTCGGCGTCGGCCCCGAGCTCCACCGCGCCGGCGAACTCGGCGCAGGCGAGGTCCAGGTGGGCGATGCCGAGCAGCACCCGCAGCCGCGCATCACCGTCGTGCGGCGCGTCGAGCGCGGCCAGCAGCACCTCGGCGGCCTCCCCCGGCTCGCCGCGTTCCAGCAGCAGCTCGGCCAGCCACTGCGCGGCCCGCGCGCCGATCTCGGGGTCTTCGCCCACGATCGCCGCGCGCAGCTCGTCCTCCGCCTCCACCGCGTCGCCCCGCCGGGAGGCCAGCCTGGCCAGCGCCAGGTGCGCGATCGGCAGGTAGCCGGCGGTGCCCAGGCCGAGCACCGCCTGCCAGGCGGCCCTGGCCTGCTCCACACGCCCCTCGCGCTCGAAACTGCCCGCCAGGTGACAGGCGGCCTGCGCGGCGAACTCCGGATGGCCGGTGGCCAGCGCCGTACGGGCCGCCGCCCGGGACTCCTCGACCTCCCCGCGCTCGGCGAGGACCACGGCCAGGCCGACGGCCGCCTGCGCGCGGTCGGGGCCGTCGGGGTCGGCGGCCAGCTCCGCGAAGATCCGTGCCGAACCGTCGAGATCGCCGCTCTCGGCCAGTTGCCGCGCGGTCTCCAGGGCGGGGGCGTCGAGCTCCGGGGGGGTCATCACGCTCCTTCACCGATGATCGAACAGCCTAACGGCCCCCGCCCCTCCCGTCCCGCGACATGCCGAGAGCGGTGGTGTCCGGTATGCGACTATGCCTCGTAGGCGCTCAGCGGCGGGCAGGAGCAGACCAGGTTGCGGTCACCGTGGGCCTGGTCGATGCGACGCACCGGCGGCCAGTACTTCCCCTCCCGCAGCCAGGCCAGCGGGTAGGCGGCCACCGAGCGCGGGTAGGGGTGCGCCCAGTCGTCCTCGATCAGGCAGTCGGCGGTGTGCGGGGCGTTGCGCAGCGGGTTGTCGGCCCGGTCGTACTCCCCGGAGGCGACCTTGGCGATCTCCTCCCGGATCGCGATCATGGCCTCGCAGAAGCGGTCCAGCTCCGCGAGGTTCTCGCTCTCGGTGGGCTCGATCATCAGCGTGCCCGCCACCGGGAAGGACATGGTCGGCGCGTGGAAGCCGTAGTCCATGAGCCGCTTGGCCACGTCCTCCACGGTGATGCCGGTCTCCTTGGTGATCTGCCGCAGGTCGATGATGCACTCGTGGGCGACCAGCCCGCCGCGGCCGGTGTAGAGCACCGGGTAGTGCGGGGCGAGCCTGCGGGCCAGATAGTTGGCCGACAGGATGGCCTGCTCGGTGGCGGCCTTGAGGCCGTCACCGCCCATCATCCGGATGTAGGCCCAGGAGATCGGCAGAATCCCGGCCGAGCCGTAGGGCGCGGCGGCCACCGGCCCGACGCCCGAACCGTCGCGCAGCGGGTGTCCGGGCAGGTAGCCGGCCAGGTGGGCGCGGACCGCGATGGGGCCGACGCCCGGCCCGCCGCCGCCGTGCGGGACGCAGAACGTCTTGTGCAGGTTGAGGTGGGAGACGTCGGCGCCGAGCTCGCCCAGCTTGGCCAGCCCGACCAGGGCGTTGAGGTTGGCGCCGTCGACGTAGACCTGCCCGCCCGCCTCGTGCACCTTGGCGCAGACCTCGGTGATGGACTCCTCATAGACGCCGTGCGTGGACGGGTAGGTCACCATGATCGCCGACAGCCGGTCGCGGTGCTCGGCGATCTTGGCGTCGAGGTCGGCCACGTCGATGTTGCCGTCGGAGTCGCAGGCCACCACGACGACCCGCATGCCCGCCATGACGGCGCTGGCGGCGTTGGTGCCGTGCGCCGAGGAGGGGATCAGGCAGACGTCACGGTGGTCGTCTCCGGCCGCGCGGTGGTAGCCGCGGATGGCCAGCAGCCCGGCGTACTCGCCCTGGGAACCCGCGTTGGGCTGCAGCGACACCGCGTGGTAGCCGGTCACCTCGGCCAGCCAGCCCTCAAGGGAGCGGATCAGCGCCAGGTAGCCCTCCACCTGGTCCTCGGGGACGTAGGGGTGCACGCCGCCGAACTCGGGCCAGGTGATGGGCTCCATCTCGGTGGCCGCGTTGAGCTTCATCGTGCAGGAGCCGAGCGGGATCATCGACCGGTCCAGGGCGATGTCCTTGTCCTGGAGCCTGCGCAGGTAGCGCAGCATGGCGGTCTCGGAGCGGTGGGTGTGGAACACCGGGTGCGTCAGGAACGGCGAGGTGCGCGCCAGGTCGGCGGGCAGGGCGTCGCCGCCGGCCGGGACCGGGCTCTCGGCGGCCAGGCCGAACGCGCCGAGGACGGCGGCCAGATCGGCCCCGGTGGTGGTCTCGTCGCAGGCGATGCCCACATGGTCGGGCCCGGCCTGGCGGAGGTTGACCCCGCGCTCCACGGCGGCGGCCACGACGCGGGCGGCCCCGCCGGGCACCCTGGCCAGCACCGTGTCGAAGAAGCTCTCGTGGACCACCTCGACGCCGCCGGCGCGCAGGGCCTCGGCGAGGGCGCGGGCGTGCCGGTGCGTGTGCCGCGCGATCCTGGTCAGCCCCTCGGGGCCGTGGTAGACGGCGTACATCGCGGCGATCACCGCGAGCAGCGCCTGCGCGGTGCAGATGTTGCTGGTCGCCTTCTCCCTGCGGATGTGCTGCTCACGGGTCTGCAGGGCGAGGCGATAGGCGGTCCGGCCACCGGCGTCCAGGGAAACGCCCACGAGCCGGCCGGGAAGCTGGCGGGCAAGGCGCTCGCGCACCGCCATGTAGGCCGCGTGCGGGCCGCCGAATCCGAGCGGCACGCCGAACCGCTGGGTGGAGCCGATCGCGATGTCCGCGCCCTGCTCGCCGGGCGAGGCCAGCAGGGTCAGGGCCAGCAGGTCGGCCGCGGCCACCACCAGGGCGCCCTGGGCGTGGGCGCGCTCGGCCAGCCCGGCGAAGCCCGCGACCCTGCCGCTCGCCCCCGGGTACTGGACCAGCACGCCGTAACACTCGGGCAGCTCACCGCTCAGATCGGCCTCCACCAGCTCGATGCCGAGCGGTTCGGCGCGGGTGCGCAGCACCGCCTTGGTCTGCGGCAGCGCGTCGGCGTCGACCACGAAGACGGCGCTCTTGGCGCGCCCGGCACGGCGGGCCAGCGTCATGGCCTCGGCGGCGGCGGTGGCCTCGTCCAGCAGCGACGCGCCCGCCACGTCGAGCCCGGTGAGGTCGGAGACCATCGTCTGGAAGTTGAGCAGCGCCTCCAGCCGGCCCTGGGAGATCTCCGGCTGGTAGGGGGTGTAGGAGGTGTACCAGCCGGGGTTTTCCAGCAGGTTGCGGCGGATCACCGCGGGCGTCTCGGTGCCGTGGTAGCCCAGCCCGATCATCGGGGTGAGCACCCGGTTGCGGCCGGCCAGCGCGCGAAGCTCGGCGATGGCCTCGCGCTCGCTCGCCGCGGCCGGGAGATCCAGCCGGTCCTTGGCCCGGATCGACTCGGGGACGGCCGTCGCGACCAGGTCGTCGATGCCGGCGAAGCCGATCGCCTTGAGCATGTGCGCCCGCTCGGCCGGGGACGGCCCGATATGGCGGGTCTCGAACGGCGGTGCGGCCAGGCCGGCGTGGGTGTCGAGCGGGGAACGATCGGTCATGGAGAGCCTCCCGATGCGGTGGAGACCGGCGCAGAGCGCGGGCGTATGCCGGACTCCCCCTCTGTCATCGCGACGCGCCGGCCGCGACCTGAGAGCTTCACCCCTGGCTCGGACAGGGGCTTGCACCGTCGGTGAGGCGCGTCTGGCGAACGCGCCCGCTTTCCAGAGTTGCCTCGCCCGTGCGGTACGGGTGCCTGAGAGATTCCGGGGAGGTTGCTCCTTCGGCGCCCCGGACCCGCGCCCGCAGGCGCCGGCTCGGGGACTCTCCCGCACAGGGTCATCGGCCTTCGAAGTAAAGGCTACCCCGTATCGCCGCGGCGATCCCACCTGCCGCTCCCGCTAGGCCCCGTCACGGCCTTGCCGTGTCACCCCGGAGGGCCTTCGCCGCGGTCAGGCCGCTCAGCCGGTCTTGCGGGCCTTGCGGCGCCGCGCCAGCTCGTCGTTCGGATGCTCATCGAGGCCCGGGGCGGCCTCGGCGCGTTCCCCCGGCAGCTCCGCCAGGGACCCCTCGACCTCTCGCCAGACCCGCCCGAGGGCGATCCCGAAGACGCCCTGCCCGCCCTGCAGCAGGTCGATCACCTCGTCGGCGGAGGTGCACTCGTAAACGCTGACCCCGTCGCTCATCAGCGTGATCTGCGCCAGGTCGGGGACACCCCGGTCGCGCAGGTGTTGTACGGCGGTGCGGATCTGCTGGAGCGACACCCCGGTGTCAAGGAGCCGCTTCACCACCTTGAGCACCAGAATGTCACGGAAACTGTAGAGCCGCTGTGAGCCCGAGCCGTGCGCGGCTCTTATTCCGGGCTCCACCAGCCCCGTACGCGCCCAGTAGTCGAGCTGCCGGTAGGTTATTCCGGCTGCCGCGCAGGCGGTGGGACCGCGATACCCGATGTCGGCGGGCAACGCCGTGGGCCGCTCATCGAAGAGCAGGCCCTGTTCACCGGCACGTTGACGCGCGCTCTCGCGCCGTCCCGGATCATCCTGGCCGGCTGTCTTGCCCTCGCCGCTGCTGACCGCCACTGCGGACCTCCGGCTTTCTCTCATCCCGCGGTCTGATCTGGGGGTTCGTGAATTACAACCGCAGGGTTCACTTGCACCGTAGGACCGTGGTCATCCACAGTCAACGATCCCGCTCGGCGCGTCGTGAAGCGCTACAAACCATCTCACCCGGCCTCACCCTGCACGGCCGAAATCCTCGGGGCTGATCGTGTCGAGGAACTCCCGGAACTTCTCCACCTCGTCCTCCTGGTCATCAGGGATGGTCACCCCGGCCTCCTGCACCACCTCCTCGCTGGCGAAGATCCGCGCACCGGTGCGCAGGGCGAGCGCGATGGAGTCGGAGGGCCGCGCGCTGACCTCGACGCCATTGGAGAAGACCAGGTCGGCGAAGAAGATGCCATCACGCAGCGACACGATGTTCACCGTGCGCAACGCCACCCCGAGCGCGTCGAGCACATCCCTGAACAGGTCATGCGTCAACGGCCGCGGAGGGGGCTCCTCGGCCTGGGCCATGGCGATCGCCGTGGCCTCCGTCATACCTATCCAAATCGGTAGATATCGCTCCCCGTGCGCCTCCTTGAGCAAGACGATCGGCTGGTTGGTGGGCATCTCGACCCGGACGCCCACGACCTCCATCTGCAACACGGGCTGCTCCGTATCCTTGTCGCGGGCCCCGCGCCGGCCGGACCGCCGCCGACGCCCGCTCACTGGTCAACCACTGGTGGTAGGTCACCGAAATTCAACGTAACACTCACCGGAGCCCGAATGGCGCGCCGGGAGGTCAACGTCCGAGAACCCCCCGAACCTGGGCCCGTACCAGCGCCGCGTGGATGTCCAGCAGCAGGCCGGACATCTCCCTGGCGGCCTCGTCGGCCCGGTCGATCGCGCCGGGGGCGCGGCGGCGCAGCAGCGGGGCCACGGCCTGTTCCACCAGGGCCACCTCGCGCTCGGCCGCGGCCCGGACCGCCCGCAGGTGACGGGCGTGCATGCCGAACGCCGCCAGCCGGCCCACGCTGCGCGCCACGGCGAGCGCGTCGGCGTCGTAGCGGCGGGCGACGGCGGCCAGCAGCCCGAAGTCCTCCAGCTCGGCCAGCGTCTCCTCGTCGATGCCGGCGGCCTCCAGCAGCTCCTCCCGGCTGAGCCGGACCTCCTGGGTCCGCTGCGGCTCCTGGACCGCCCTCGGGCGCGTCTGGAGCCGGTCGTCGCGGTCGGCGGCCTCCAGGTGGTCCTTGATGACGCGCAGCGGCAGATAGCGGTCGCGCTGCTCGGTCAGGATGTAGCGGAGGCGCTCGACGTCGGCGTGGGTGAACTTGCGATAGCCGGAGGGGCTGCGCTGCGGCTCGATCAGCCCCTCACCCTCCAGAAAGCGGATCTTGGAGACCGTGATGTCGGGGAACTCGCCCCGCAGCAGGGCGATGACGTCCCCGATGCTCATGTGCGACCGGGCGGCCTGCGCGCTCATGGCCCTCCAGCGCCCCTGGTGAGGAACACCAGGCGGAACTTACCGATCTGCACCTCGTCTCCCCCGTGGAGCGGCACCTCTTCGATGCGCTCGCGGTTGACGTAGGTGCCGTTCAGGCTGCCGACGTCGCGCACCGTGAAATTGCCGGTCGCGTGCAGGTAGAACTCCGCATGTCTGCGTGACACCGTCACATCGTCCAGGAAGATGTCGCTTTCCGGGTGACGACCCGCCGTGGTCAGCTCGTTGCCGAGCATGAAGCGGCTGCCCTGGTTGGGGCCGCGCATCACCACGAGCAACGCCTGCCCAGGGGGCAACTGCTCCACGGCCGCCCGCTCGGCGAGGAGCGTCTCCCCCGTCTCGGCCTCATATGCCTCGATGCCCGCGAGTGAGATCGTCGACGTGGTGTCGCCGGCCGTTTCCGCTCGGGTCAGCGGCGACCCGCACCGCGAGCAGAATCGGGCATCCTCGGGGTTGGCATGACCGCACTGCGTGCAGTAGACGCTCGGCATCGATCGGCTCGGCCTCCTACCGCGAAGACGCGGTCACGGTGCTGACGGTGCGCGCCTCGCTCTTCGTTTCTCAAACGTTCCTCAGACTGCGAATGCCGCAACTTACGCTGATGAGACTCAAAGGTCAAGGCGGGCCGGACGGTGGGTTCGGACGGGACAAAGCTACCGCCGCGCACGCCTCCCGGTCCATGCCGCCGCGCCGTTCGGCATGATCGGCCCGCAATCGTGACAAGACCCCCACCGCCCGCCGCGTCATGCGCCGGCGGCCCGCTCGACCACCCGCGCCCAGTGTTCGAGCAGGCTCTGCGCGGTGTCCATGTCGTGCGCCTCGGCCCACAGGTGGGTGACCGGCTCGCTGGGATCGGGCAGCATGAGCGCCCAGCCGCCGTCGTCGTCCACGACCCGTACGCCGTCGGTGGTGTCGATCTGGTGGCCCTCGGCCGCCTCGATGACCGACCGCATCACCGCGCCCTTGGCCGCCCACGGCGTCGGCACGGTGCGGCGGAGCAGCCTGGCCTCGGGGATGCGCGCGTCGATCCTGCTCAGCGACAGCCGGGTGCGCGCCACCAGCCCGAGCAGCCGCATGAAGACCGCGATGCCGTCCACCGTCGGGCCGAACTCCGGCACCACGAACCCGCCCCGGCCGTCGGCCGCGAAGACCATGCCCTGCCCCGCCGCGGCGCTGGTCAGCTCCTCCACGGCGGTCGCCGTCCACTGCACCTGCACTCCGTGGAACCGGCAGACCTGCTCGGCCACGCGGGTGGTGGTGACCGGCAGGGCGACCCTGCCGCCGCGGCGCTCGGCGGCCACCAGGTCCAGTACCACCAGCAGGGCCCGTTCCTCGCTGATGAGCTGGCCCTTCTCGTCCACCAGGGCGACCCGCTCGCCCACCGGATCGAACCGGACCCCGAACGCGGCCCGCGAGGAGGACACCAGCTCGGCCAGCCGCTGAAGGTCGCGGCGGCGCTCGGCCAGCGTCTCGGTCGGGGAGGCGTCGTCGAGCCGGGCGTTGACCGTCAGCACATCGACGCCGACCCGGCCCAGCAGGGTCGGCATGACCAGCGAGGAGGTGCCGCCCGCGCAGTCGATCACCACCTTCATGTCCGCGCCCCGCACGCCGCTCATGTCCACGCAGCGCAGCAGCTCGTGGGCGTAGTCCTCCACCGCCCTGGCCGGGAAGCTCAGCTCGGCGATCTCGCCGGGGAAGGCCCGGCGGAACTCCTGGCGGGAGAAGACCCGCTCCAGCTTGCGCTGGGCGCCCAGCGACAGGTCCGCGCCCTGGTCGTCGGTGAAGACGATGTCCACGCTCTGCGGGTCGCCCGCGGTGGTCCGCACGGCGATGCCGCCGACCGCGCCGGTCCGTGAGGTGTGGAAGCGCGCCACCGGCAGCGGGGCGGCCTCCAGGTCCAGCACGTCGATGGCCCCGGCGTTCAGCGCGCTAACCACGGCCCGCTTCAGCGCCCTGGCGGCCCGCGAGGAGTCTCGTGAGGTGACCACCGAGGTGCCCTTCTTCAGGGTGGTGGCGTAGGCGCTGGCCAGCCGTACGCACAGCTCGGGGGTGATCTCGACGTTGACCAGGCCGCTGACGCCGCGCGGGCCGAACAGGCTGCGCTGGCCGCGCGACTCCCAGATGACGCTGGTGTTGACCACCGCGCCGGCCTCGATGGTCTTGAACGGGTAGATCTTCACTCCGGAGGAGACGTACGCCTCCGCCTCGATGATGCACTCGTCGCCGATGACCGCGCTCTCCTCGATCCGCGCGCCGGTCATCACGTCGGTGTTCTTGCCGATGACGCAGCCGCGCAGGTTGGCGCCCGGCCCGATGTAGACGTTGTCGTGGACGACCGCGCGGTGCAGGAAGGCGCCCTCGCGGACCACCACGTTGCTGCCGAGCACGGAGTACTCCCGCAGCTCGGCGCCCGCCTCGACCTTGGCGTAGTCGCCGATGTAGAGCGGGCCCTTGAGCACGGCGTCGGCGTCGACCGAGGCGCCTTCCGCGACCCAGACCCCCGGCGACATCTCGAAGGCGCCGATGTCCAGTTTGACCCAGCCCGACAGGGCGTCGCACTGGGCCTTGAGGTAGCTCTCGTGGGTGCCGACGTCCTCCCAGTAGCCGTCGGCGACGTAGCCGTACAGGGGCGCGCCGCGGTCGAGCAGGCGCGGGAAGACGTCGGCCGACCAGTCCACCGCCTGGCCGGTGACCACCTCGTCCAGGACCTCTGGCTCCATCACGTAGATGCCGGTGTTGACGGTGTCCGAGAAGACCTGCCCCCAGGTGGGCTTCTCCAGGAAGCGCTGCACCTTGCCCTGCTCGTCCACGATGACGATGCCGAACTCCAGCGGGTTGGGCACCCGTTTGAGGCCGATCGTCACCAGCGCCCCGTTGTCGCGGTGGAAGCGGATCATGTCGGTGAGGTCGATGTCGGTGAGGGCGTCGCCGGAGATCACCATGAAGCGGTCGTCGCGCAGCTTGTCCGCGGCGTTCTTCACGCTCCCCGCGGTGCCGAGGGGCATCTCCTCGGTCGCGTAGTACAGGCTCATCCCCAGCTCCTCGCCGTCGCCGAAGTAGTTGCGGACGAGCGCGGCGAGGAACTGCACGGTGACGACCGTCTCGGTGAGCCCGTGCCTGCGCAGCAGGCGGAGCACATGCTCCATGATCGGCCGGTTGACCACGGGGAGCAGGGGCTTGGGCTGGTTGGCGGTCATCGGCCGCAGCCGCGTACCCTCCCCGCCTGCCATCACGACTGCCTTCACGGATCACCCCTTTTGTGCGGTCTTTGCTCCTTTTACGAGCTGGCGCACCTGTACGACATACAACGCTCCCGCCCACCAGTACAGACCTGTTCCCCAGATGGCGAACGCCCAGCCGAGCACACCGGCGGGCATCGCGTACCAGCCGGTGTGGGAGGCCAGGAACAGCAGCGGGAACGCGTACAGCAGATTGGCCGTGGCCGCCTTGCCCAGGAAGTGGACGGGCAGCGCGGGGCCGTACCCCAGCCGGCGCAGGATCGGCGGCACGATCGCCAAGAGCAGCAGGTCGCGCAGCGGGATGCCCAGCGCCAGCCACCACGGGATGATCTCCCGCATGGCCAGCCCGAACAGCGTGGCCAGGATGTAGAGGCGGTCGGCGAGCGGGTCGAGCATCCGGCCGAGCCGACTGGTCTGGTTCCAGGCGCGGGCGAGCTTGCCGTCCAGCCAGTCGGAGAACCCGGCGAGCGCGAGCAGCCCGATCGCCCAGGCGTCGGCCTTGGGGCCGAGCACCAGCCACAGGAAGACCGGCACGCCGAGCAGGCGGGCCAGGCTCAGGGCGTTGGGGACCGTCCAGATGCGATCCTCGGCTGAATTCGCGCTCACGGTGCCGACCCTACTGTTCGGCCTGCTGACGCGCGTGCGTGGCCCGCCGCCCGCCGTCCGGCGGGGAGCGTGCGGCCCGGTCCGGTCCCCGGAGTCGATACGCTCAAGCCATGCGCCGCGACGCCGCCCTCTTCCTGACACAGTTCATGCGCTCCCCCGCTCTGGTGGGCGCGGTCGCACCCAGTTCCCGGGCGCTGGCCCGCAGTGTCACCGCGCCCGTCCCCGAGACCGGCGACCCCGTGGTGGTCGAGCTGGGCCCCGGCACGGGCCCCTTCACCGCCGAGATCCAGCAGCGGCTGGGCGGGCGCGGCCACCACCTGGCCGTGGAGATCAACGAGCCGATGGCCCGGCGGCTGATCGGCCGCTACCCCGGCGTGGACGTCGCCATCGCCGACGCCGCGACGCTGCCCGCGCTGCTGGCCGAGCGCGGCCTCGGCCAGGCCGACGCGATCGTCAGCGGGCTGCCCTGGGCGGCGTTCTCCCGGGGGCTGCAACTCCGGCTGTTGTCGGCGGTGCTCAAGTCGATGACGCCGGAGGCGGCGTTCACCACCTTCGCCTACGTCCACGCCCTGCCGCTGTCCACGGCGCGCAGGTTCCGCAGGCTGCTGTGCGACACCTTCGAGGAGGTCGTGCCGGGCCGCACGGTGTGGGGCAACCTGCCGCCCGCCTTCGTCTACACCGCCCGCCGTCCCCGCTCAGCGGGCTGACCCGGGGTCAGCCGCGCCGGAAGTCCGGCGGGCGCTTCTCGCGCAGGGCCCGCACGCCCTCGCCGACGTCGGGCCCGGTGAACCCGAGGAACTCCAGGGCGAGCGAGGCGTCGAAGGCCGGGCCCGCCTGGCGGAGCCAGTTGTTCAGCGCGTACTTCGTCAGGCGGATGGCCTCGGCCGGGCCCTCCGCCAGGCGGACCGCCACCGCCAGCGCCCGCTCGTGCACCTCGTCGTCGTCGGCGCACAGGCTCACCAGCCCCATCCGCTCGGCCTGCTCGCCGGTGACCGGCTCGCACAGCAGCAGGTGGTACTTCGCCTTGGCCATGCCGCACAGCAGCGGCCAGATGATCGCCGCGTGGTCGCCGGCGGCCACGCCCAGCCGGGTGTGCCCGTCGATGATGCGCGCCCCGCGCGCGGCGACCGAGACGTCGGCGAGTAGCGCCACGGCCAGTCCGGCGCCCACCGCCGGCCCCTGGATGGCCGAGACGATCGGCTTGGAGCAGTTGATCATGTTGTAGACGATGTCGCGGGCCTCGCCAAGGATGCGCATCCTGGTGGCGTGGTCGCGGGTCATCTCCTCGATCATGGAAAGGTCGCCGCCGGCGGAGAACGCCTCGCCCTCGCCCCGGATCAGCACGGCCCGCACGGAGTCGTCGGCGTCCACGTCCCGCCAGATTCCGGCCAGCTCCCGGTGGCCGGTCATGTCCACGGCGTTGCGCCTGCGCGGCTCGCTGATCACGATCCGCAGCACGCCGTCGGCCGCCCAGTCGATCTTCAGACGCTCATACCCGCCGAAGCCCGTCACGCTCGAACCCTAGCAACCGCCCCCGCCCTCAGGGCCGGGCCGCGTCCACCAGGGCCTCGACGAGGCGGTTGTCCTCACCGCGCTCGGGGTGCCACTGCACGCCCACACCGAACCGGTGCCCCTGCAACTCCACACCCTCGATGATCTGGTCGTCCGCCCAGGCCACGGCGAGCAGCCCGCTGCCGAGCCGCTTGACCGCCTGCCGGTGCGGCGCGCTGACCTCGATCCGGTCGCCGATCGCCTTGCCGAGCCTGCTGGTCACGCTGACCTGGATGACGTGCGGGGTCTGGGCCTCGTGCCGCTCGTGCCCGACCGCCTCGGGCAGCCGGCCGATCAGGCTGCCGCCCTGGGCGACGTTGAGCACGTGCATGCCCCGGGCGATCGCCAGCACCGGCACGTCGGCCTCCACGGCGGCGCGGGCCAGGGCCAGCTCGAACCGGTCGCGGTGCGGCTGAAGGTCCTCGGCGTCTTCGGTGTCCTCGCCGGCGGCCTCGCCGTACAGGGTGGGGTCGATGGCGGTCCCGCCGGCGAGTACCAGGCCGTCCAGGCCCCGGATGTAGTCCTCGGCCACGTCAGGGCGCAAGGGGGGCAGCACGACCGGCGCCCCGCCCGCCTTCGTCACCGCCTTCGCGTAGGAGGGTGGCGACAACACCGCCTCACGAACCCAGATCCCCCAACGGGCGGCTTCGAGGTAGGCGGTGATACCGATCAGCGGTCGGGACATACGTTCTCCAGGGGAATGCGCGAGGTCGTACCCGCCCGGCGCCGGGCGAACCCACCCCATTGCAGCGACTATCTCATCATTGCGCACACCAATTCGGGCATGTCACAGATCTCCGATATCAGTCCCGTCACTTCCGGCACACCCGTCACGCGCGGCCACGATGCGCCCGCACTTTGTGGCGATTGCCGCAGTGTTCCATCGCGCACCAGCGGCGACGCCCCGGCCGCGAGGTGTCGACGAAGATCAGGCGGCAGTTGTGCGCGGCGCACTCGCGCACCCGGTCGGCGGCAGGACCGGTGAACAGCTCCACCGCGTCGCGCGCCACACTGGCCAGCACCCGCGTCCCGGTGATCGGCCCGCCCCAGCCGAACCCGCCGCCGGGCTCGATGCGCGGCGCCAGCGACGGCATGGCCGCCAGCGCGTTGACGATCTCCACATCCGCCCCGGCCCCACCGCCGGCGCTCATCTCCGACCGGGCACTCGGCCCTGAGGCCGGCTGCGGGGCGGGGACGTCGGTCGCCGGGCGGGCGTGGGCCGACGCGATGCGCCACAGGGCGTCCCGGAGGGCTCTGGCGCGCTCCACATCGCCCGGCCCGACCTCCACCAGCGCGGGATCCACCCGCAGCCGCGAGCGGCCCGCCCAGGCCGCGAGATCGGCCGGTGTACGCATCACCTCGTACCCTCCCGGCGCCTCCGGCCCACCGGTGGGCAGCAGCTCCAGGCACAGCGCCCCCGGATCGAACCGATAGGCGACGCCTTCCCTGGTATGCAGGATCAGTCCCGCCGCGGTCTCCGTCACGTAACCACGATAAATGGTTACACGGTGGGCCACCTGTACCGGGCGAGCAGGCCCCAGCCTCCCGGACATCACCAGGAGGCAGGAACAGAGGCGATGGCGAGCGCCGGCGCCTGAGGGCGCCGCCTCTCCTTCCGAGGGCGGGTGCGGGACCGTGCAGGCCGGCCGGCGAATGCAATTGTGAATATTATTCTCGCAATATATCCGCTCGCCGATTATGCCGGATATTTCGGTGCAACCCTTGTCTCGATCCACCCGGAGTGTCACACTCGAAAATCGAGCGCTCGGGGCCGGGACCACCGTGCGCTCATCACCCGGACCACACCGCGGGTGCGGCGCCGATCCGGCCGTACCCACTTCCGACCAGGCAGGATATGGCCGAGCGGCCCTGCCGGGCACCCGCGGCCGAAAAAGGGTTCATCCAGGGTGGGGGTTTTCCGGAAATGCAATTCGATCCGCGTCCGGTCAAGGAGAGTTTCGCGCTCATCGAGCCCGCGGCGGCGCGGGCCACCGCCTATTTCTATGGACGGCTGTTCGCCGCGCACCCGCACCTGCGCGCGCTGTTCCCGCCCGCCATGAACGTGCAGCGGGAGCGCCTGTTCCGGGCGCTGACCCGGATCGTGTGGAGCCTGGACTGCCCGCAGGGCCTGGCGACGGACCTGGCCCGGCTCGGGCGCGACCACCGCAAGTACGGCGTCGCCCCCGCCCACTACGCCGCGGTGGGGGACGCGCTGCTGGCGACGGTCCGGCGGTTCGCGGCGGAGGCGTGGTCGCCGGAGATGGAGCGGGCGTGGGCCACCGCGTACGCCACCGCCGCCGAGATCATGACCGAGGCGGCGGCGGCCGACACCTCGCCCCCCTGGTGGCCGGCCGAGGTGATCGGCCATGAGCGGCGCACCGGCGACATCGCCGTCCTGACGCTGCGGCCCGCGCTGCCGTTCCCCTTCCTGCCCGGCCAGTACGCCACGGTGCAGACGGCCAGGTGGCCCCGCGTGTGGCGGGCGTTCTCCATCGCCAACGCCCCGCGCGAGGACAACACGCTGCGGCTGCACGTGCGCGCGGTCCCCGGCGGCTGGGTCTCCACCGCGCTGACCCGCGGAACCCGTGTCGGCGACACGCTGATGCTGGGCCCGGCACGGGGCTCCATGATCGCCCCGGCCGCCTCCGGCCGCGACATCCTGGCCGTGGCCGGAGGCACCGGGCTCGCGCCGCTCAAGGCGATCATCGAGTCCGTCCTCACCGAGGAGGCCACCGGCCCGGAAGACCGCCGCCCGCACATCCACCTGCTGTACGGCGCACGCAACGGCGGCGAACTGTACGACCTGCCGGACCTGATCCGCATGCGGGCGCACCATGCCCGGCTACGGGTGCTCCCGGTGGTCTCGGGCGACCACGCCTATGAGGGCCTGCGCGGCACCCTCCCCGAGGTGATAGGCGACTTCCCCTCCTGGCGCGACCACGACGCCTTCCTGTGCGGCCCACCCGCCATGGTCGGCAAGGCCGCCCAGCGGTTACGCCAGGACGGCCTGCCGCCCGTCCGCATCCACCACGACCACCACCCCACCGACCCCTGACTCCCGCCCGCCCCCGACTGCCAGGGCCGGGTCCGTCGCGGTGGATCGGCTGGTCGGCTGCGGTTTCGGGGGGTGGGGTGGCACGATGGGCAGGTCGTGGGTGGGGCGGGGGGTTAGCGTTCCGGCTTGGCGATGTGGGGTAGGGAGGTCCGGCCGGAACCGGCTTCGGTAGCAGGATGACCACCCCGGAAGGAGATATGGCAGATGGGCGACGCACTCCTGGCCATCGGCACCCGTAAGGGGCTGTTCCTCGCCCGCTCTCGTGACGGCGGGGCGTTCGAGGTCGATCCGGTCCGGTTTTCCACGATCGGCGTGCATGCCGTCGCGGTGGACACCCGCGGGCGGCCGGTGCCCCGGTTGCTCGCCGCGATCGAGTACGGGCACTTCGGCCCGTCCGTGATGTGGTCCGACGACCTGGGCGAGAGCTGGCAGGAGGCCCCCCGTCCGCCGGTCGCCTTCCCCGAGGACACGGGCGCCACGCTGACCAGGGTGTGGCAGCTCCAGCCGTCCCCGTCGGAGCCCGGCGTGGTGTGGGCGGGCGCCGAGCCGGGGGCGTTGTTCCGCAGTGAGGACGGCGGGCGGACGTTCACCCTTTGCACCGCGCTGTGGAACCACCCGCACCGGCCCGAGTGGCAGCCGGGCGGCGGCGGGCTGTGCCTGCACACGGTGCTGCCGCACCCGGCCGATCCCGGCTCGATCGCCGTGGCGGTGTCGGCGGCCGGCTTTTACCGCAGCACCGACGGCGGGGCCCGCTGGGAGGCGGCGAACCGGGGCATCCGTGTGGCGTTCCGGCCGGAGGGCGACCAGTATCCGGAGTTCGGGCAGTGCGTGCACAAGGTGGCGGCGCATCCCGGGCGGCCCGACCGGCTGTTCCTGCAGCACCATTTCGGCGTCTACCGCAGCGACGACTTCGGCGCGAACTGGACCGCCATCGGCGGCGGCCTGCCCTCCGACTTCGGTTTCCCCATCGTGGTGCATCCCGACCGGCCCGACACGGTGTACGTGGTGCCGCTGGAATCGGACATGGACCGGGTCCCGGTGGGCCATCGCCATCAGGTCTACCGCTCCGACGACGCCGGGGAGTCCTGGAACGCGTTCGGTGAGGGGCTGCCGCCCGGGCCGGTGCACGCCTCGGTGCTGCGCGACGCCATGTGCGCCTCCCCCGCCGGGATCTTCTTCGGGACCCGCGACGGCGAGGTGTACGGCTCCCGCGACGACGGCGAGACCTGGACGGTGATCGCCCGCCACCTGCCCGACGTGCTCACCGTGCGCGCGGCCGTGTTGTGACGCGGCATAGCCCAGGCCGTCGCCCGCCGGTAGGCGTCAGGGGGCGACGCGGCCGTTGGCGACGAAGGCGGCGTGGGTGAGCGGCATCAGCTCCGCCCAGATCGCCTCCATCTTCTCGGCCACCATCTCGATCTCCCGTTGCGGGAACGACGGCACGGTGGCCGCCTCGCTCTTGGTGCGCAGCGACAGGAAGTGCATCAGCGCCCTGGCGTTGCACGTGGCGTACATCGTGGAGAACAGGCCGACCGGCAGCACCGACCTGGCCACCTCCCTGGCGATGCCGGCCTCCAGCATCTCCTGGTAGGCGGCGTAGGACCGGCGGTAGGACGCCTCCATCACCTCGGTGACCAGCTTGTGCTGCGCGTCGGTGCCGTCGAGGAAGACGTAGCGCCCCGGCTTGCCCTCCTGCACCAGCTTGCGCGACCGGCCAGGTACGTAGAACACCGGCCGCAACTCGCGATATCGGCCGCTCTCCTCGTTGTAGGACCACACCCGGTGCCGGTGGAACTCGCGGAAGACGAAGATCGGCGCGCTGATGAAGAAGGTCATCGAGTTGTGCTCGAACGGACTCCCGTGCCGGTCGCGCATCAGGTAGTTGAGCAGCCCCTTGGACCGCTCGGGGTCCTTGCGCACCTCGTCGAGGGACTGCTCGCCGAGCGTGGACACCCGGGCGGCGAACAGCACGTCGGTGTCGGCGGCGCTGTGTTTGACCAGCTCGACCGTCACATCGTCGCGGAAGCTCGGCGCGCTTTCCTCTGGCACGTGGGGACCTTTCCTCACCGGGTCATGGGGCCTCGCCCAGCCTATCCACCGCCTCCCGCGATTCCCGCTGAACCCACGGCTCACAGCCGGTAGACCCGCTGCGCGTTGCCCGCGCCGATCATGTGCGCGACCCGGGCCGCGTCGGCCGCGCTCCACTCCCCTTCCCCGATCCGTGCGGCCAGTGCCCGCGCCAGCCCCCGCCGGTAGTACAGCGCCCCCAGGTGACACGTCTCGGCCACCCCGTAACAGTCACTGCTGAACATCTGCTTGTGGAAGGGGACCAGCTCCAGCAGTTCGTCCACGATCGCCGCCGACCCGGCCGCCGTGTGCGTCAGCGCCAGCCCGAGGTCCACGTAGACGTGCGGATACACGCTGGCCAGATAGGCCGCCTGCCGGTGGAAGGGGTAGCAGTGCAGCAGGATCAGCGGCACCCCGCCGGGTTGCAGGGCCCTGATGAACCCGGTCAGCAGCGCCGGGTCGGCCCGGTGCAGGTCGATGTCGGGGTCGCCGTAGCCGCAGTGGAACTGCACCGGCAGCGACCGCTGCCTGGCCACGTCCACACCGCTCCACAGCAGGTGGCGCAGCAGTATCGGGTCGCTCAGCCGCGCCTTCGGGCCGGCCAGCCGCCGCCCGGCCGCCGCGACCACCGCGCCCCTGCCCGGACGTCCGATGTCGAAGTCCAGGCCGTACCGGTAGGCGATGACGGTCTTCAGGCCGACGGCCCGCGCCGCGGCGGCGGAAAGGGCCTCGGCGAGGGCGTCGGGGTACTCGGCCGCTCCGGCGACCGACCGGGCGACGGTCTCCTCCACCCGCTCCAGCCGTACGATCTCGTCGGCGGCGGCGCCGCCCAGCCTGCCCATCTCGGCGGCCGACAGCAGCCCGGCGCCGTTCAGCCCGGTGTCGACCAGGAAGGCGACGATCCCGGCCTGGCGCAGCAGCCGCCGGTTGACCTCGGCGGCGCCCAGTTCGGCGCGCCGCGCCAGGTACACCGCGGGCGGCGTGTGCGGCGGCAGGTCCAGCACGGGCGCGCACCAGCGGCGGATGGCCGCGCCGATCGGCGTGTCGAAGTGCGTCGTGCCGGGTGGCGCGGGCGTGGCGGCCTCGGTGATCAGCAGCTCGAACGCGGCCCTGCCCAGGTCGTCGCGGCGTACGCCGTGGCAGTGGTGATCGACCAGCGGGGCGAGCAGCGCCTCGCGCACCGCGTCGGGCAGCGGCGGGCCGGGGGGCAGGTCGTCGGCGGGAGGCATGCGGCAACTCCAGGGGCGCGGCGGCACCGGGGCGGGTGTGTGGGACCAGGACGCGCAAGGAGCCTAGTGCCGGTGGCCCGGCCGGGGGGCGCGGACGCGCGGGCTCGCCGCCGGCGCCCCCTTCCTGTGAGATCAGCGGCGGGTCAGCCGCAGCACGTTGGCGATGATCTTGGCTCCCGCGCCGCCCTCGGTGGTGAGGATCGACTCCGGATGGAACTGCACGGCGAACCGGCGGTTGGGCGCGTCCTCGATGGCCATCACCGCGCCGTCCGGCGTGCGGGCCGTCGTGGTGAAGCCCTTCACCCCCTCCTGTGTGGCGTGCAGCGAGTGGTAGCGGGCCGCGGTGAACTCCGCCGGCAACCCCTCCAGCAGCAGGCTCTCGCCGATCCGGCCCACCCGGCCGCGCTTGCCGTGCTCAGGGGTGGCCAGCAGGGACAGCTCGCCCCCCGCGTGCTCCACCATGGCCTGCAGCCCGAGGCAGACGCCGAACACCGGCAGCTTCCTGGCGTACAGCTCGCCGACCAGCGCCGAGCAGCCGAAGTCGGACGGCCAGCCCGGACCCGGGGACAGCACGACCAGGTCGGGGGCCACCTCGTCGAGCATCTTGGTGGGGAAGCCGTGCCGCAGGGTCACCACGTCGGCGCCCTGCTGGCGGAAGTAGTCGGCCAGGGTGTTGACGAAGGAGTCCTCGTGGTCGACGAGCAGCACCCGCATGCCCGCGCCGGGGGCCTCGGCCGCCTGCTCGGGTACGGCGGCCCGCTCGGCGGCGGACCCCACCGCGGCGAGCGCGGCCAGCAGGGCGCTGGCCTTGAGCTCGGTCTCGCGCTCCTCGGCGGCCGGGTCGGAGTCGAACAGCAGGGTCGCCCCGGCGCGCACCGCGGCGACGCCGTTCCTGATCTGCGCGGTGCGCAGGGTCAGGCCGGTGTTCATCGAGCCGTCGAAGTACAGGACGCCGACCGCGCCGCCGTACCAGCGGCGGGTGGTGGCCTCGTGGTCCTCGATGAACTGCATGGCCCAGCTCTTCGGCGCGCCGGTGACGGTCACCGCCCACATGTGGGTGAGGAAGGCGTCCAGGGCGTCGAAGCCGGGGCGCAGCCGGCCCTCGATGTGGTCCACGGTGTGGATGAGGCGGGAGTACATCTCGATCTGGCGGCGGCCGATGACCTGGACGCTGCCCGGGACGCAGATCCGCGACTTGTCGTTGCGGTCGACGTCGGTGCACATGGTCAGCTCCGACTCCTCCTTGACGCTGGAAAGGAGGGTCCGGATGGCCTCGGCGTCCTCGACCGGGTTGCTGCCGCGGGCGATCGTGCCGGAGATGGGGCAGGTCTCGACACGGTCGCCGCCGACGCGGACGAACATCTCCGGCGAGGCGCCCACCAGGTGCTCGCCGTCGCCCAGGTTGAACAGGAACTCGTAGGGCGCCGGGTTGATCTTGCGCAGCACGCGGTAGAAGCCCGCCGGGTCGGCGCAGGGGGCGTGGAAGACCTGGCCGGGGACGACCTCGAACAGGTCGCCGCGGACGAACCGCTCCTTGGCCGCCGCGACGACCTCCGCGTACGTCCCCCGCTCGGGGTCTTCGGGCACCACGGGCGGCACGGCGGGCAGCGGGATGGTCTCCCCCGTCCGCGCGAGGCCGTGCGTGGACATGCCGTCCACGGTGAACTCGTAGCGGTACTCCTTGCTGGTCTCCCGCTTGCGGTCGATGACCGTGACCCGGTCGGGCAGGTGCAGCACCAGGTCGCGCTGGTCGGCGGGGCGGGACAGCACCTGCCGGATGGGCTCGAACTGGAAGGCCAGGTCATAGCCGAAGGCACCGTACAGGCCCAGGTGCCCGTCACTGCCGTGGAACGCCGAGATCACCTCACGGATGGCGGTGAAGACGGTCGGGCGGCGGCTGCGCATCTCCTCGGGGAGCAGGTCCTCGGACTCGGCGACGTGCACCTCGACGTGGTCGGCCGAGGGCTCACCGGTCGGCTTGCCGGCCGCCAGCAGGCAGGTGGCCACGACCGGGAGCACCACCCGCCCGCGGTCGTTCAGCGCGCGTGCCGAGACCCTGCGCCCCCTGGCCACGATCTCCAGGCACGGGTCGACATAGGCCAGGTGCCAGCGGCTGTAGCGGCCCGGGTACTCCATGCCCGAAGACAGCACTCCGCCGCGGCGCTCGCCGAGGGCGTTCACGATCTCATCGAGCACCGTCTCCGGCACATCGGCCGTTGTGACCTCGACACCGACGCCGCCGTCGGTGGTATATCGGCTGACTTGCACGTTCGCGCCCCTTCGCTGGTCAAGACCTGATCCCACGGTGAGGAACCGGCCGAGCAGATGCCCCGGGGGCGGACATGTGGACGGCCGCCGACTCGGGGCGGCCGTTCTCACTCGCGAATGCGAAACCTGCGCCGCCTATGAGCGGCGCCACCACAGCCTGGATGGACAGGTTCGCATGGCGTACAGGGTAGCGGCGGCAGCCGTGATCTTGCAACGCGCCGCGCCGCCGCCGTCCTGGCGGGCATCATCGTGTCAGAGCGACTTGACACAGTGACAAGGAGGCGGTCACCGCTCACCGCGCCAACGACACCGCTCACCGATTGCCGCAGACGTATTCACCGCCCGTAACCTACGCTCCGGTCAGCCCCCTGTCTCCGTCTCCGTCGGCAAGGAGATCGAGTTGAGCACATCGCACCACGATCGGCGTTCCGGGCGGCCCCCCGCGAGGAGCGACGCGAGCCCCTGGAACTGGCTGCTCGTCATTCCCGTCGTCCTCCCGCTGCTGCCGTTCCTGTACAACGCGGAGGAGCCCCGGCTGCTCGGCTTCCCGCTCTTCTACTGGCTCCAGCTGGCGTTCATCGTCGCCGGAGTGACCGCCACCACGATCGTCTACCGGGTGACGCGGAAGAGGAACGGCCGATGAGCGAGCACCTCACCGAGATCATCGTCTTCACCGTGCTGTTCCTGCTGGTCAGCGGTATGGGATTCGTCGCCGCCCGCTGGCGGCGGCCGCAGGACCTGGCCAGCCTCAACGAGTGGGGGCTCGGCGGGCGCAACTTCGGGGCCTGGATCACCTGGTTCCTGGTCGGCGGCGACCTCTACACCGCCTACACCTTCGTCGCGGTGCCGGCGCTGGTCTTCGGGGCGGGCGCGATGGGGTTCTTCGCGGTGCCCTACACCGTGATCGTCTACCCGATGGTGTTCCTGGTGCTGATCCGGCTGTGGTCGGTCTCGCACGTCCACGGGTTCGTCACGCCCGCCGACTTCGTGCGGGCCCGGTTCGGCTCCCCGACGCTCGCGCTGCTGGTGGCGCTGACCGGGATCGCGGCGACCATGCCGTACATCGCCCTGCAACTCGTCGGGATCGAGGCGGTGCTGAAGGCGATGGGCGTCAGCGGCCACCTGCCCATCGTGATCGCCTTCGCGATCCTGGCCGCCTACACCTACCGCTCAGGGCTGCGGGCCCCCGCGCTCATCGCGTTCGTCAAGGACACGCTGATCTACCTGGTCATCCTGGTGGCCATCATCTATATCCCGGCGCGGCTCGGCGGCTGGGGCGCGATCTTCGGCGCGGCCCAGGAGAAGTTCGCCACCACGCCCGCCAAGGGCGACGGCGTACTGCTCGGCGCGGGCAACCAGTGGCAGTACGTCACGCTGGCCCTCGGCTCGGCGCTGGCGCTGTTCCTGTACCCGCACAGCCTCACCGGCGTGCTCGCCTCGCGCAACCGCGACGTGATCAAACGGAACATGTCCGCGCTGCCCGCCTACAGCCTGCTGCTCGGCCTGATCGCGCTGCTCGGCTACATGGCGATCGCGGCCGGGGTGCGGCCGGTCGGCGGCGACTCCAACACCGTGGTCCCGCGGTTGTTCGACATGATGTTCCCCGACTGGTTCACCGGGGTGGCCTACGCCGCGGTGGGCATCGGCGCGCTGGTGCCCGCGGCCATCATGTCGATCGCCGCGGCCAACCTGTTCACCCGCAACATCTACCGCGAGTACCTGCGCCCGGACGCCACCGACGCCCAGGAGGCCCAGGTCTCCAAGCTGGTCTCGCTGGCCGTCAAGGTCGGCGCGGTGCTGTGCATCCTCCTGCTGGACCTGCAGTTCGCCATCGACCTGCAGCTCATCGGCGGGGTGGTGATCCTGCAGACGCTGCCCGCGGTGGCGCTCGGCCTCTACACCCGGTGGCTGCACCCCCGCGCCCTCATCGCGGGCTGGGCCGCCGGCATGGGGACGGGCCTTTGGATGCTCTACACCATCGGCAACCCCGCCACCGGCAAGGCGCACTTCGCCGGGTCCGCGTTCCCGCTGTCCAACCTCGGCCTGGAGACCTCGACGACCGTCTACGCGGGGCTGCTGGCACTGGCCGTCAACCTGGCGGTGGCCGTGGCCGGCACGCTGATCTGCCGGGCCGCCGGGGTGGCCAGGGGCGCCGACACCACCCGCCCCGACCACTACCACGCGGACGAGGGCGACCCCCGGGTCAAGGACCTCGACCTCGCCGGTTCCACCTGATCCGACGCGCCGCCGGCCGTGCCCCGCAGCGGGCGCGGCCGGCCGCGTCTGCAAAACCCTAAATCCCTACCGTTTTAGTTGACAATCTGTGAAGGCCCTGCCTACCGTGCTCGCATGACGACCACCACAGGAACACTCAGGCACCCGCTCGCCGACCCCGCCACCTCCCGCCTCACCGTCACGCCCATCGGCGGGCGGATCGGGGCGGAGATCGGCGGCGTCCGTCTCTCCGGCGACCTGCCGCCCGCGCTCGTGGACGAGATCCGCGTCGCGCTGCTACGGCACAAGGTGATCTTCTTCCGCGGCCAGGAGCACCTGGGCGAGGCGGGCCAGGTCGCCTTCGCCAGGCTGCTGGGCGACCTGACCACGGCCCACCCGACCGTGCCCGCGCTGGACGGCAACACCCACATCCTGGACCTGGACTACCGGGGCGGGCACAAGGTGGACCGCTGGCACACCGACGTCACCTTCGTCGAACGCCCGCCGCTGGCATCCGTGCTGCGGGCCCTGGACGTGCCCTCCGTCGGGGGCGACACGCTATGGGCCAACACCGTCGCGGCCTACCAGTACCTGCCGAAGGAGCTACGCGACCTCGCCGACCGGCTCCGCGCCGTCCACACCAACGCCTACGACTACGTGCGCGTGGCCGCCGCAGGCGACCCCGAGCGCAGCCGCCGCTACGCCGAGGTCTTCTCCTCGACGATCTTCGAGACCGAGCACCCCGTCGTACGCGTCCACCCTGAGACCGGCGAGCGCGCGATCCTGCTCGGCGACTTCGCCAAGCACCTGGTGGGGCTGCCCGGCAACACCTCGACCGCGGTCATCAAGCTGATCCAGGAACACGTCACGCAGGTGGAGAACACCGTGCGCTGGCGCTGGCACGCCGGTGACGTGGCGGTCTGGGACAACCGCGCGACCCAGCACCGGGTGGTGCACGACTTCGGCGACCGGCCCCGCCGGCTGCACCGGGTCACCGTCGCGGGCGACGTGCCGGTGGGCGTGGACGGACGGCGGAGCCGTGCGATCACCGGCGACGCCAGCCGCTACACCACCGCGGCGGCCTGAACGCGCCGGGCGGGCCCGGCCGGCGAAGTCCGTCCCCGCCGCCCGTTCACTCCACGTCATCGACGTGCATCGCGGCCTCCTCGGCGGTGAAACCGCCGCCGTCCGGGCCGACCTCCCTGGCGATCTCGTCCTTCTCGGTGTCGGCGCGCACCCCCTCGTCGGGCTCCACGAGCCGCCCCGCCGGACGCGGGGTGTCCCATACCGCGCCCGAGGGCTCCTCGGGCTGGGCGGGCCACTCGGGGTCGGGGCCTGCGTCCGGCTCGAAGGAGGTGTCCAGATCGGACCCGACCCCGAGGCCGCCGGTCTCGCTCAGCCCGTCGTCGGTCACCCCCGCGGGACGCTCGACGGGTTCGTCCCAGTCCGGGTCCGGCGGCGGCCCGGCCTCCCGGGCCTCCTCGGGAGGGGCGCCGGGCGGGACATCGCCGGGCGGGGCGACATCGTCGCCCTCCAGCTCCCGCTCCCCCGTGGTGCCGCCCTCCGGCGCGCCGCCCTGGAGCGGGCCGCCGAAGACCACCTGCTGCTCGGGGTCCTCCCGGTCCAGGCGGCCGTCGAGCGACTCGCCCGCACGCTGTTCCTCGCGCGTCGTACCGAAGTCGTCGACGGCCTCGGGGCGGTCGCCGGGCAGCGGGGCCTCCTGCGGGTCCACCGCCCACCGCGCCGCAGGCGTGCCGTCCTGGAGGTCGGGAATGCCCTCGTCCTCGGCGCGGGACCGAGGGTCCGGTTCGGGAATGTTCTTACTCACGGCGACCTCCCTGATGTGCTTCCCCGTCACCCGCCTGCTGCCCCGCCGCCCCGGGGCGTAACGGGGCGGCGGGAGGAGATCGCCCGGAGAGGCGGGAAGGTCAGTGCAGCGCCGCCTTGGCCGGCTCGGCGTCGGCCGCGGGCGCTCCGCGCAGCGGGACCTCCCTGACGAAGATCGCCAGGATCGGGACCAGGGCCGCGAACAGGATGGCCCACCAGAACACGCTGGAGATCGCCGAGGCCAGCGACTCCAGGAAGCCGGTGCGCACCCGCGGCGGCAGTTGCGCGAGCGCGTCCGGGGTCACCTGGCCGCCCTGCGCGGCCAGCCGTTCCGCCGAGGGCCCGAGGCGTTCGGTCAGACCGGCGACCAACTGGCCGTTGAACACCGCGCCGAACAGCGAGACGCCGAACGACCCGCCGATGGAACGGAAGAAGGTCGCCCCGCTGCTGGCCACCCCGAGGTCCTTCGGCTCGACGCTGTTCTGGGAGATCAGCATCGTGGTCTGCATCAGAAAGCCCATGCCGAGGCCGAGCACGGCGATGTAGACGCCGGTCAGCCAGGCCGGCGTGGCCACGCCCTGAGTGGACAGCAACGCCATGCCCACCACCATCACCACGCCGCCGGCCACCGGATAGATCTTGTACTTGCCCGTCCGGGTGATCGCCCGGCCCACGACCAGTGAGACGATCATGGCCGCGGCCATCATCGGCAGCAGGAGCAGCCCGGAGTTGGTCGCCGAGGCCCCCTGGACGGTCTGCTGGTAGAGCGGCAGGAACGTGATCGCCCCGAACATCGCGAAGCCGAGCAGGAAGCCGACCAGCGAGATCAGCGAGAAGTTGCGGATCTTGAACAGGCCCAGCGGCATGATCGGCTCGGCCGCCCGCAACTCGACGGGGACGAACGCGGCCAGCGCCGCGAGCGCGACCACGGCCAGTCCGATGATCTGCGGAGACGCCCATGCGTACTGGTGGCCGCCCCAGGTGGTGACCAGGACCAGTGCGGTGATGCCGATGGACAGCAGGATCGCGCCGATCCAGTCGATGCGGTGCTCGGTGCGGTACTTGGGCAGCTTGAGCCGCAGCGCGAGGAGCACCAGCGCCGCGCCGCCGAGGGGCAGGTTCACATAGAACGCCCAGCGCCAGTCCAGGTGGTCGGTGATGAACCCGCCGACCAGCGGCCCGGCGATCATCGCCAGGGACATGACACCGGCCATGATGCCCTGGTAGTGCCCGCGCTCGCGGGGTGGGACGAGGTCACCGATGATCGCCATCACGCTGACCATCAGCCCGCCCGCGCCGAGGCCCTGCAGCGCGCGGAAGGCGATCAGCTCCGCCATCCCGCCGCCCGGCCCGCCGAACAGCGTCGATCCGGCCATGCCGCAAAGGGCCGAGGCCACCATGAACACCGCGATCGAGATCAGGAAGATGTTCTTCCTGCCGTACAGGTCGCCGATCTTGCCCCAGATCGGGGTGGAGACCGTGGTGCCGAGAATGTAGGCGGTGAGCACCCAGGACAACTGGTCGAGCCCGCCGAGCTCCCCGACGATGCGCGGCATCGCGGTGCCCACGACCATGTTGTCCAGCATCGCCAGGACCATCGCCAGCATCAGCCCGGGCAGCACGATCATCACTTCCCGGCGCCGCCCGGGCGCGGCCTCGGGTTCTCGTGTGGCATCCTTCACCGGTTCACCCCCTGAAAGATCTTGCTTACTTGCCGACCGGCTAGCTTGAGGTACGCTGGACCCTAGAACGCTTACTTGCCGGCCGTCAAGTTAATAAGGTGGCAAAAACCCGATATGAGGGAAAGTTCCGACACTCGGCGCCGCATCCAGCAGGTCGCCCTCACGCTCTTCAACGAGAAGGGCTACGAGGCGACCTCACTGCGCGAGATCGCCGAGAAGCTGGGCGTGACCAAGGCCGCCCTGTACTACCACTTCAAGTCCAAGGGCGAGATCGTGGCCGGCATGGCGGAGACCCGCCTGGAGCGCCTGCGCGAGCTACTGGCTTGGGCGCGCTCGCAACCCGCCACCCGGGAGACCCGGTGCGAGATCGTCCGCCGCTACGCCGCCGACCTGCACGACCTGCGGCACTCCGACGTGATGCGCTTCTTCGAGCGCAACCAGACGGCCCTTCGCGACCACCCCATCATCCACAAGAACCGCGACACCATGATCGAACTCAGCAAGGCGCTGCACTCTCCGGGCGAGCCGCCCGCCAGACGGCTGAAGCGGACGATGGCGCTGTTCACCCTGCACGCCGGCCAGGTCTTCCAGATAGAGGAGGCGGGCGACCCGGAAGAGTACCGGAAGGCCGCCCTCGAGGTGGCCCTGGAACTGGTCTCCGACTGACCCGCCGGCCCCGCCGGGGCAGGTTTACCGAGGTTCCTACGGGCAGTTGCGATGACATGGAAGCGAGGATCGCGCTCCGGCTGCCGAGGGACGCTTCGAGCGTCCCCTTCATCAGGCAACTGGTGGACGCGGCCCTGCGGACGCTGGGCGTGGTGCCCCCCATCCGCGACGACATCCGGATCATCCTCTCCGAAGCCTGCTCCAACGTCATCAAGCACGCCGCCCCGAGCAAGGAGTACACCGTCAGCGCCGCGCTCGACGAGGAGCACTGCACCATCAAGATCTTGGACTACGGCCACGGCTTCGAACCCGGCACGATGAAGCACCGCGCCGTCCCTGCCATCTCCGAGCACGGACGGGGCCTGCAGATCATGCGCGCCCTCGCCGACGACATGCACATCTCCAGCCGTGGAGACGGCTCAGAGGTCAGCGTGGAGAAATCCCTGCGCTACGCCGAGGACGCCCCCGCCCGGACCCTGCACTACCCGCTGAACCACCATTGACCCGCTTGCCCGGACGCGCGGCCCGCGCACCGGGGGCCGGCCCCCGCCCGTTCCCGCCCGGGCGGGGCTCCCCTTCCGCCCGGCCGCCGGCCTTGGCGTCGTCACCGGGCTCTTCCGGGTCCGGCCCCTCGGGCCGCCGCGCCTCCGGGACGGACAGCGTGATCGGGAACGCGTCGCGCCTGATCCTGACCTCCCGGGTCGCCCCGGGATCATCGGCCGCCCGCGGCGCCCACGCCGCGGCGCGCGCGGCCCGGTCGCCGGAGCGGAACGGCCGGCGCAGGCCATGGAAGACCGAACGGAACATCAGCACGATGAGCGCGGGCTCGGGCGCCTGCGGGCGTTCGAGACCTCCGGTCCGTTTGGCCAGCACCGCCAGCACCGCCAGCGTGATCAACGAGATGACCCCCATCGCCAGCGGGACCATCAGGATGACCAGGGCAAGCGAGATGGCCACCCCCACAAATTGCCACATCATCGCCGGCATCCTCCCTCGCGCGCTCGAACGACGATGCTGCCCCTTTCAGACACCATTATTCGGCGAATGAACCCTATCAGCAGGTTGATATCGCCTACCGGATCGCGTGTCCCGATCCCCCGGCCATGGCGGCGAATCGGGCCGCGTCGCGCACCGCGGCACCGCCCGGGTCGTTGTTGAAGTAGACGTACACGGTGGCCTCCTGATCGGCCTCGTCGTTCCATGTCTCTCCAAGTCGCGATATCCACCGGGCGAGCGACGCGTCGCCGTACGACGGCCACGGGTCCGCCGACCCCTCGTGCAGACGCAGGTATCCCCACGACGCGGTGCGCCACAGCGGCGTCAGCGCGCGTTCCCGCCGGTCGGCCCAGCACAGCGTGGCCCCGTGGGCCGCCAGCGCGGCGCGGACCCGCTCCCCGGCCGCGCCCTCCCACCACGACGGGTGCCGCGGCTCGACGGCGACGCGCACGCCGGGCGGAAAGCAGGCCAGGCAGCCGGTGAGCAGCCCGAGATCGCAGCGCAGGGTCGGCGGGAGCTGGAGCAGGATCGGCCCGAGCCGGTCGCCGAGGCCCTCGGCCGCGCCGAGCAGCCGCTCCACCGGCTCGCGCGGCTCCTTCAGCCGCCTGGTGTGAGTGAGGTAGCGGCTGGCCTTCACGGCCATCACGAAACCCTCAGGGGTGCGCTCGCGCCAGCTCGTGAAGGTCTCCCTGGAGGGCAGCCGGTAGAAGGAGTTGTTGTTCTCCACCGTGCCGAAGGTCTGCGCGTACCGCTCCAGCCACAGCCGCGCGGGCATCCCTTCCGGGTAGAGGACCCCACGCCAGTCGGCGTACTGCCAGCCGGAGGTCCCCAGGAAGACGCGCACGAACGTGCTCCTACCCCGCTCCCGGTGTCCGTGACCGTCAGGTTGGCGTGACTTGACGGGAGCCGCCGAGGCCGACGCCTTTACAATGTAGATCACGATCTCATGGAGAACCCTGAATCGACCCTGACTTCCCCGGCGACCGCCCGCAGATCCCCGACAAGCCGCCTACGGTGGGACTCATGGGACGAATTCTGCTTGCCATCGCCGCCGTCATCGTCGGGTTCATCGTGCTGGGCTGGGTCATCGGGCTCTTCGGCACCCTGCTGAAGTGGGCCCTCATCATCGGCCTCGTCGCCGTCGTCGCCGGCGTCGTGATGCGGCTGGCGCGGAGCAGCCGCAGCGAGAACGCCTGAGGGCACCCGGTCAGGGCATGACGTCCAGGCGGCGCAATATCACGCCCTCGCGCAGCGCCCACGGGCACACGTCCAGCTCGGTGAGCTCGAACAGGTCCATCACGGCGTCGGCCACGATCGCCCCGGCCGCGAGCTGGGGCGCGCGGCCCTCCGAGACCCCGGGCAGCCGGGCGCGTTCGGCGGCGGGCATCCGCGCCAGCCGGTCGGCCAGCTCCGGCAGCGCCGATCGCTCCAGGGAGCGCCGGGCGTAGGGCCCGGCCCCGGAGTCGGCGGCCCCGGCGATCCGGGCGAGCTGCCGGAACGTCTTGGAGGTGGCCACCGCCCGATCCGGAGCGCCGTACCTGATCACGTCGCCGACCGCCCGCGCCACCTCGGTGCGGACGTGCCTGCGCAGCTCACGGACCTCCTCCGCGGACGGAGGGTCGCCGGACAGCCGGTCGCGGGTCAACCGGCCCGCCCCGAGCGGCAGCGAGACGGCCACGTCGGGCTCCTCGTCGATGCCGCCGGCGATCTCCAGTGAGCCGCCGCCGATGTCGAAGACCAGCAGCCGGCCCGATGACCAGCCGAACCATCTGCGCACCGCGAGGAAGGTCAGCCGCGCCTCGTCCTCACCGGTGAGGACCTGGACCGAGACGCCGGTCCGCTCCTTGATCGTGGCCAGCACGTCCTCGCCGTTGGGCGCCTCCCGGACCGCCGAGGTCGCGAAGGCCATGAAGTCCTCGACGCCCTTGTCCTCGGCCACCTGCCGGGACTCCTCGACGAACCCGCCCAGCCGCTCGGCCCCCCGCTCCGACAGCCGTCCGCCGTCCTCCAGGTGCTCGGCCAGGCGGAGTTCGAGCTTGTGGGAGAAGGCCGGCAGCGGCTTGGCCCCCCGGTGGGCGTCCACGACGAGCAGGTGCACCGTGTTGGAACCGATGTCGAGGACTCCGAGTCGCATGATCCGACGCTACCAATCCTTTGCCGCCGGTTTCCCGCGGCTTAGGATGCCTCCTCTTCACACCCGGAACCGCACCCCGCCCCGCACACCTCTGCCCGCGCACGCGCGGCCAGCAGCCGGCGCGGGCCCGGCCCCTCCTCGCCGAGCCGGTCGTGCGGATTGGCCAGCAGGCACCGGTCCAGTGACAGGCAGCCGCAGCCGATGCAGTCGGTGAGGTCGTCGCGAAGCTGGAGCAGCCGCTCGATCCGCAGGTCCAGCTCCGAACGCCAGGCGGCGGACAGGCTCGCCCAGTCCTCCCTGGTCGGCGTGCGGCCCGACGGCAGCCGGTCGAGCGCCGCCTTGATGTCGGTGAGCGGGATGCCCACCCGCTGCGACAGCCGGATGAACGACACCCTGCGCAGCGTGTCGCGCGTGTAGCGGCGCTGGTTGCCCGCGGTGCGACGGCTGGTGATCAGCCCCTTGGCCTCGTAGAAGTGCAGCGTGGACACGGCCACGCCGGTGCGCTCGGCAAGCTGGCCGACGGCGAGTTCACGGACATTGAGCGGTACCTGTGCCACGCTTTCACCCTATCCGTCACCGGCGGCGGACAGGCTGACCTCATCCGCCGAGTGTGGCGGTGACCAGGGCGCGCGCCTCCTCCTGCACCTGTGCCAGATGCGCGGTGCCCTTGAAGGACTCGGCATAGATCTTGTAGACGTCCTCGGTGCCGGAGGGGCGGGCGGCGAACCACGCGTTGCCGGTGCAGACCTTCACCCCGCCGAGCGCGGCGCCGTTGCCCGGCGCGGAGGTCAGCACGGCGGTGACCGGCTCGCCGGCGAGCCTTCCTGTCGTGACGTCGGCGGCGGACAGGGCGCCGAGCCTGGCCTTCTCCTCGCGGGTGGCGGGGGCGTCGATCCTGGCGTAGGCGGGGTCGCCGAACCTTCTGGTCAGCTCGCCGTACAGCTCGCTCGGGGTGCGCCCGGCCACGGCGGTGATCTCGGCCGCCAGCAGGGCCAGGATCAGGCCGTCCTTGTCGGTCGTCCACACCGAGCCGTCCCGGCGCAGGAACGACGCACCGGCGCTCTCCTCCCCGCCGAACCCCAGCGACCCGTCCAGCAGCCCCGGCACGAACCACTTGAACCCCACCGGGACCTCCACCAGCCGCCGCCCCAGGTCGCCGGCCACCCGGTCGATCATGCCGCTGCTCACCAGCGTCTTGCCCACCCCCGCGCCGCCCGGCCAGCCGGGCCTGTTGCGGTACAGGTAGGAGATCGCCACGGCCAGGTAGTGGTTGGGGTTCATCAGGCCGCCGTCGGGCGTGACGATCCCGTGCCGGTCGGCGTCGGCGTCGTTGCCGGTCGCGACCTGGTAGGCGTCGCGGGAGGCGATCAGCGAGGCCATCGCGTACGGCGAGCTGCAGTCCATCCTGATCTTGCCGTCCCAGTCCAGGGTCATGAAGCGCCAGGTGGGATCGACGTCCGGGTTGACCACCGTGAGGTCGAGCCGGTGCCGCTCGGCGATCTCCCCCCAGTACTCCACGCTCGCCCCGCCCAGCGGATCGGCCCCGACGCGCACCCCCGCCTCGCGGACGGCGTCCAGGTCGAGCACGGAGGGCAGGTCGTCGACGTAGGCGGCGAGGAAGTCGTGCCTGCCGGTGGTCTCGGCGGCCAGCGCCCGCTCGTAGGGGATCCGCCGGACCTCTTTCAGGCCGCCCGCGATCAGCGCGTTGGCGCGGTCCTGGATCCAGGAGGTGGCCTCGGAGCCCGCGGGGCCGCCGCTCGGCGGGTTGTACTTGAAGCCGCCGTCCGCGGGCGGGTTGTGCGAGGGGGTGACCACGACCCCGTCGGCCTGGTCCGCCCCGCGCCGGTTGTGGGTCAAGATGGCGTGGGACACGGCCGGGGTCGGGGTGTAGCCGTCCCTGGCGTCCATCAGCACCCGCACGCCGTTGGCGGCGAACACCTCGACGGCCGACACCCGCGCGGGCTCCGACAGCGCGTGGGTGTCGATGCCCAGGAACAGCGGCCCGGTCACCCCCTGGCCCGCCCGGTATTCGCAGATCGCCTGGCTGGTGGCCAGGATGTGGTCCTCGTTGAAGGCGGTGTCCAGCGAGGAGCCGCGGTGCCCCGAGGTGCCGAACGCCACCCGCTCCCCCGGCCGCACCGGGTCGGGGTGGCGCGCGTAGTAGGCCGTCACCAGCTTGGCCACGTCGACCAGGTCGGACGACGTGGCGGGCTCACCGGCGCGCTCGTGGACCATGACGACAACTCCCTGGGTCGCGATCGGGGATGCGTGGCTCCTCGTACCCACCGCCGGGGCGTCTCATCCGGCCCGCCCGGCGGCCTCGTGCAGCAACAGCAACGCGTAGCCGGCCAGCGAGCAGGCGTCGGCGACCTCGCCGCCGCGGACCATCGCCTCGAACTCGGCGCGCGGCACATGCCGCTGGATCATGTCCTGTTCGCCCGCCTCACGGTCCGGCGGGCCCGGGGTGAGGCCGGTGGCCAGGAAGACGTGGAAGCGCTGGGCCAAGGTGCCCTGGGCGTTGTCCAGCGTGCCGAGCCGGACCAGTTCGCGGGCCCGCAGCCCGGTCTCCTCCGCCAGTTCGGTGGCGGCCATGCCCTCGGGGCCGGCCGCCCCGGCGACCGTGCCCTGCGGGAAGCCCCAGGTACGCCGCCCGACCGGGTAGCGGTACTCCTGCACCAGGTGGAAGCCGTCCCGCTCGGCCGGGATGACCAGCGCGAAGTCGGGTTTGTCGACCACACCGTAGATGCCGCGCGACCCGTCGGGGCGCTCGATGGCGTCTTCTCTGACGCTCAGCCACGGGTTGGCGTAGACGACCTTGGTCGACACCTGCCTGACGATGCCGCCCGCTGAGTCCCCGGCCATGACCGAGGATCCTACCCGTCCCCTTCGCGCAGGGCCGCCCACGGGTCGTAGTCGGACTCCAGGGGCTCCTGGGCGGGCCGCTCGGGTTCGGGGACGTGCTGGAGGTTGACGCGGATACGATACCAGACGGAACTGCGCCCGCGCATGCCGTCCACCAGCACGTCGGCGGGGCGCAGCCGGGCCGCGACATTGGGGTGGCGGGCCTTCCAGCGGTCCAGGCCCGCCATCGCCTCGTCCTTGGTGCGGGCCCTGGCGATCTCGATGACCGGGATCTCGCCCTTCTGCGAGGGGTGCGGCGGGAGCGAGGCGGCGAAGTCCAGCAGTTCGGTGAGCGAGCCCGGCTCGCGGCCGATGTCCGCCCACGGGTCGCCGATCTCGGCGTACCGGGCCGGGACGGTGTCGATGGTGAACTCCCCGGGGTGCCGCTCGTGCACCTCCTCCCAGGCGAGCGGGGTGGACACCCGCGCGTCTGGGGTGGGCCGCACGGAGTAGGCCGAGGCGACCGTGCGGTCGCGGGCGTTCTGGTTGTAGTCGACGAACACCCCGTGGCGCTCCTCTTTCCACCAGCGGCTGGTGGCGAGGTCCGGGGCGCGGTTCTCGACCTCCCTGGCCACGGCCTCGGCCGCCTGGCGCACCTGCGGGAAGGTCCAGTGGGGCGCGATGCGGGCGTACACGTGAAAGCCGCGCGAGCCGGAGGTCTTGGGCCAGGCCGGCAGGCCGAAGTCGGTGAGCACCCGCCGCACCACCAGGGCCACCCGCACGATCTGCGGCCACTCCACGCCGGGCACCGGGTCGAGGTCGATGCGCAGTTCGTCGGGATGGTCGAGGTCTTCGGCCGGCACCGGGTGCGGGTTGAGGTCCACGCAGCCCAGGTTGACCACCCAGGCGAGCTGGGCGGCGTCGCGCACCACGACCTCCTCGGCCGAACGCCCCGACGGGTAGCGCAGCTCGGCGACCTCGATCCAGTCGGGCCGCTTGTCCGGCGCGCGCTTCTGGAAGAACGCCTCGGCGGTCACGCCGCGCACGAACCGCTTGAGGATCATCGGCCGCCCGGCCACGCCGCGCAGCGCGCCATCGGCCACGTCGAGGTAGTAGCGCACCAGGTCGAGCTTGGTGTGCCCGGTCGCGGGGAACACCACCTTATCGGGGTTGGTGATCCGTACCTGCCGGCCGGCCGCCGCCACCACCTGCGCATTCGCCATAGAGTCACGATACGTCGGGCGCTTTTCCCGCCATCGGCAGCAGCGCGCCCACCGGCCCGCCGCCGGCGATCGCCTCCGCCAGCGACACCACGTCGGCCCGCCCGCCGTCCCAGCCCACGAGCACCCGCTGGCGCAGCGGATCGGCGTAGCCGTAGCCGGCCTCGCGCAGCGTCCGGTGGATCGCCGGGATCAGCGCGCACACCGCCGGCACGGCGTGCGGGCACGCCCAGTCGCACGGCGGGTCCCCCGCCGTCCAGCCGGTCGTCCACCCGGTCGCCACGGCCTCGGCCACGCGGCGCGCCGGGGTGTCGCCGGGCATGCCGAGCAGCCGCCGCACACCGTCCAGGCGTTCCTCCAGGTGAGCGTCCCACACCTGCTCGGGAACCCCGTGCAGCGAACCGGCGTTGGGCAGCCGGTACCGGTCCGACAGCCACCACCGCAGGTGGTGGCGGGCCAGCCGGGCCTCGGCCCGCTCGGGCAGCCCGTCCCGCAGGCCGGGCAGGCCGGGCGCGCGGGGCGGTGGCCGCTCGGTCAGTGCGGCGGGGTCGCCGTCCAGCGCACGCAGCCGCCGGAGCGTGAGCGGCGAGCGGGCGAGCCGGTCGCGGGTGCGGTGCCAGCCGCGTTCCACCAGCAGGTCCTCGCGGATCTTCCAGCGCCAGGCGGCGTACAGGTCGAGCGGGAAGCCGTCCAGGGCGATGGCGGCGGGCGTGCCGTACCGGTCGGTGAACCACAGGAAGCTCTGCTTGAGCGCCTGCGCGCGGATGAGGGCCATGGCCGCGGTCTGCGGGCCGGCCACCCGCGCGGCGGCGGCGTCGGCCGCACCCAGCAGCGCCGCGGCCACCGTCTCGGCCTCCGGCGGCGGCTCGCGTTCCTCGATCCACAGCGCGTACATCGCGTCGGCGGTCCGCGAGCGCCGCCCGCGCAGCAGCGCCAGTTCGTGGGCCACCAGGCAGCGCAGTTCGGCGCGGCTCAGCTCGGTCAGGTACGGCAGGCCGATCCACAGCTCGCGCCGCCCCGGCGCCGGGCGGACGGCCATGGCGTCGGCGCAGGCCCAGGCGTAGAGCCTGCGCGGCGGGCGTACGCCGAGTTCGGCCGCCACCTCGGCGACCAGCGCGTGCAGGCCGGCGTGCTCGCGCCCGAGGCGGTGCAGCGCCCCTGGCGGCCTGCGGACGATCTCGAAGCCCAGCGCGGCCAGCGCGATCAGGGCCATGGCGAGGGCCACCAGGCCGGTCGCGAGCAGCCAGGCGGGCGAGCCGGGCGGCGGTAGCGCGCCGGGCCACAGGCACGCGAGCAGGAGCATGCCGGCCAGGGCGGCGACCCCGCCCACGGCGACCTCGCGCACCGGCGAGGCCCAGGCGGGCAGCAGCCGCAGCGGCGCGCGACGCAGGATCACCGAAAGCGCCCGCCGCCTCGATAAGCCGCCGGGCAGAGCGCCCATCCGACCCCTTTCCCGCCGCCTTCCAGGCGACCGTGCCAAAGGGCCGCCTCTCAAGGCGGCCCTTTTCTAGGCGGCCGTGCCCCACAGGTAGAGGCCGAGCCCGGCCAGGAGCAGGCAGGCCACGCCGGCCACCGTCCTGATCGTGTTCCATCGCGTCCAGCGCGGGGAGTAGCCGGCCCACAGGGCGGCGGCCCCGCCGGCGTCGTCCGGCACGCTCGCGCGGGCCAGCGCCTCGTTCATGGGAACGTTGATCACGACGGTCGGCAGGAACGTTCCGAACGCGTAGACCGCCGCCGCGGCGAAGAAGGCGATCGCCGCGTCGGTGCGGTCCAGTGTGAGCAGCAGGCCGCCGGTCGCCGCCGCCAGCACCGGCGCGCCCATGAAGGGCCCCAGGAAGAGCGGGTTGAGGATCTTGCGGTTGATGCTCCGCATCGCCCTGGCCGCCTCCCGCGGGTCGATCGCGTCGAGCCCGCGCATGACGGACACGGAGAAAGCGTAGAAGACCCCTGCCACCGCGCCGGCCACCGCCAGGGTGAGGTATGCCAGCAATGTTGTGAGTATCGCCATTTCGGCCTCCTAGCGGTATTTCGCCTCCCGGCGAAGGTACCGGGAAAACCGGGGGCCGCCGCACAGTCGGCCCCCGGTTCGGGATATGTCCCTCCGGGACGGACCCGGCATCCCCCCGTCAGCCGGGGCCGTACACGTCCCAGAGGTTGCCCGCGAAGAATCGTGCGAAGCGATCCAGCGCGGCCATCCCGTCAGGGCCCTCGGTACGGAACGAGGTGAGCTGGCGGATGAAGTCCCCCAGCTCGATGTGGAGCGTCCCCGCGCCGGCGACCGGCGCGGTGTCGTCGTGCCCGTCGGGCACATGGCCTTCGAGCAGCCGGAAGTACATCGTCGTGGTGGCCGGCCAGATGTCGGTCGGCGGTCCGTGGAAGACGTTCTTCCAGCCGGAGAGGGTGCGGGGCCGGTCCATGCCGTCGGTGAAGTGCAGCCGATAGCGCATCAGCCGCCGGTCGGGCGCACCACCGGGCGCGAACAGATTGAACCAACCCCGCTCGACCAGACGCCGGCCCCCGCAAGCGGCAGCGTCTATCCATCCCTCGGCCCTGGCCAGATGATCCTGGTCGGACAGGAAGCGATCCACGTCGTCCACGGTGATCGTGAGCCGGAAGGCGAAGCGGTCGCCGGGCACGCCCGGGTTGCGCACGCCCTCGCGGTAGAAGCCCTTCATCTCCTCGGTGAACGACAGCGACGTGCGACCGTCCAGGCTCGCGCGGCCCGCACTGCCGCCCGAGCCCGACAGGTCGCACGTCGCGCCGTCCCCTCCCCCGCCCGCCGGGCCGGCGCTCGTCGGCGCCCGCCCGCTCCCCCGCGGCACGCCCGCATCCCCCGTTTCGAGCAGGCGTGTGCACATGCGGTCCGACATGGCCGCGATGGTCAGCGAAGGGTTGGGGCCCACCGGCCCCGGCATCGCCGAACCGTCGGCGATGTAGAGGCCGGGAAACCCGAATACCTCACCGTAGGAGTCACAGACGCCCTCCCCCGCGTGCCGTCCCATGGGGGCGCCGCCCACCGGATGCACGGTGATGACCCGCTTGCGGAACCACGTCGGGTTGTCGGCGTACTCCGCGCCCAGCACGTCGGCGATCCGCTGCATGGTCTTGCGCACCCGCTCGAAGTACGCCTCGCTGGTGCGGGTGGTCCAGGCGGTCTCCAGGCGCTCGCCGTTCAGCCGCAGCGTGCCGTCGGGCACGTCGCGGCCCATGCCGAGCAGCGGCAGCGAGCTGACCGACAGCGCGCCCGAGCCGACCAGCTCCGAGAGTTCCGCCGACAGGTTGGTGTCGGGGGCCTTGTCGAAGAAGGTCAGGAACCGCTCGTACAGGAACCGGACCGCGCGCGCGATGGCGGCGGACGTGTCGGCCCCCTCCACCATCCAGTCCACGAAACCGGGGTAGCCGCCGTCCTCGATGTAGGCGCCGCGGCCGGAGCCGGGCACCCCGTCGAGGTCGTCGGGCAGCCGGATGGCGCTGGTGATGACCGGGCCCTTGCTGGCGTCCAGCGGCCGGACCCGGCCCCTGTCGGTGGCCCGCAGCAGGAACGTGAGCAGGTCGCCGTTGCCGCAGAAGCGGGTGCCGAGCGCGTCGCTCAGCCCGGGGAACGCCTCCCGGGCGCGCAGCAGCAGGAACGCGGTGCCGTAGGTGCCCGCGGCCAGGACGAGCCGGTCGCAGCTCATGGTGATGACCGGGCGGGCCCGGCGGGGCCGCCGCTCCCCCTCCGGCTCGTCGGGGTCGTGGACGAGGTAGTCCACCTCGTAGCCGCCGCCCGCCCTGGGCCGGATCGCCCTGACCTCGTGGAGGACCCGCAGGTCGGCCCCGTGGTGGGCGGCGGCGGCCAGGTAGGTGTGGTCGAGGGTGTTCTTGGCGCCGTCGTTGCACCCGATGTTGCACTCCCCGCACAGCCGGCACGTACGGCGCGGGGCGTCGTGCAGGCTCGGGTAGGGGCCCGGCTCGATCGGCAGACCGATGCCCGGCTCCGCGCCCGGCGCGGGCGCGAAGCTGACCGCCAGCGGGGTGAGCCGCCAGGACAGCCCCAGCTCGGCCGCGGCGTCCTGCATGGCGTGGGTCTTCTCGGTGCCCGCGTAGGCGGGCCGGTCCAGCGGGTACGGCGTGGCGCCCAGCATGCGCTCCACCACGTCGTAGTGCGGGTCGAGGTCGGCGCGGGTGAGCGGCCAGTGCTCGTGCCCGCCGCCGGGCAGCGGCTCATCGCGTACGAACCACGCCTCGTCCTTGCGCAGCAGCACGTTGGCGTAGATCAGCGAGCCGCCGCCGAGGCCGCTGGCCACCACCGAGTCGAAGCCGCGAAAGCCCCACACGTCGAACATGCCGTAGAGGTTCTCGCCCGGGTCCCAGAAGGCGCGGCTCATCTCCGAGGGGCTGCGGGCGAAGGTGCCCGGAGGGTAGCTGCGCCCGCGCTCCAGCACGACGACCGACCGGCCGGCGGCGGCCAGCCGGTAGGCGGCCACCGCCCCGCCGAAGCCGGAGCCGACCACGATCACGTCCGCATGCTCGCCCGCTGCCATGGCTCGCTCACCCCCGCCTGGCGCTTGATGAAGTCGACCATGCGGGGGAACACGTCGATGTGGGCGTTCTTGCCGATGATCGGGTCGATGTGCCCGTAGCCGGGGAGGAGCTGCAGCTCGTGGCGGCCGGGGGCGGCCCGGTCGAGGATGCGGTGGCAGACGATGTTGGAGTCGGTGAACACGTTGTTGCGGTCACCGGTGAGGAACAGGATCGGCGTGCTGACCTCGGCCGCCCGCTCCAGGTAGTCGTCGGGCAGCGCGGCGTGCCGGAGGTCTTCGGGGTCGCACTTCACCGCCCGGCCGGCCCGCACCATCTTGTTGACGTGCCGGTAGTACTGCACGCCGGTCGCGCCGTTGAGGTCGGCCAGGCGTTCGTGCGTGTGCGTCTCGCGCGCGAGGTTGCGGTGCACGTACATGGCCGGCCGGCCGCTGCCCCACATGAAGCTCTGCATGTGGCAGGCGGGCTCGCGGCACTCGGGGTGGAAGGCCGAGACCGCCTTGGCCAGCAGCCACCTGCGGCTGAACGGCGGGGCGTCGGAGAAGCGCGGGTCGATGTACGGCAGGCCGAACACGTACTCGAACGCGGTCGCCGCGAACGCCAGCTTGGCCTTGGACCAGGCCGGCACCCGCGGGGTGAGCGCCACGCTGTTGCACACCAGGCTCGTGATCCCGTCCACGGCCCCGCCGAACAGGCTCATGCAGAACGACACCGAGCCCAGGCAGTGCGCGATCACGTGGATCCGCCGCTCCCCCACGTGGCGGCGGATCTCCGCGAGCGCGGGCGGGTAGTCGTAGTGCGCGATGTCATCGAGGGTCGACCCGCGTGTCTCGATGTCGTACGGAAAGTGGCTGCTCATCCTGAAATCGAGCGTCCAGACATCGTCGAACCCGTTGCGGTGCAGGAACGTCACCAGGTTGGTGATCTCCGGCATCACGAAGATGTCGCTGGATGAGGTCAGCCCGTGCAGCAGCAGCACGACGTCGCCGTCGCCCCGCTCGTCCCCCTCGTCGCTTCCCCCGGCGCCGTGACCCCCGTCACCGCCGTGGTCGTGCTGGAACCTGGTGAGCTTCAGCCCCAGGTCGTCCTCGGTGGCGAAGGGGTACACGGTGATCTCCGCATCAGGTACCCCGTCGAGTGTGAAGCGTGGGATTCGGTGCTCCATTTCCCCGTCCCTCCCGAAACTTCCCGTCCCACGATGTCAAGCCGCACAGGGCGCGCGGCATCGTGGAAAACTCGTACATTGGAGGGCCGGGAACCCGGAAAAGTTCGGCCACGACGCGGAATCGCATCGGCGGAACGGTCAAATGACCGCCTATGGGCGGTCTGGGGATGTCATAGGGCCGCCATGCACAGCATGAGCCCCACCACGCCGCCCGTCCAGAGCCACCCGCCACAAAACCCCACCCTCGGCCCCCACGAACACAAAGCCGCCGTGCCGCCGTAACGCGGTGATCATGGCTGGTGGTCACGAACTGACGGAGGTACGGGGCGAAGCCCGGCGGGGGTTGGAGGCGGTCAGAAGGTGTAGCTACGGGTGACCGCGGTCAGGTCGCCGCCCTCACGGGTCGCCGCCCCCAAGCCAGAAGGACACAGCCGAAACCCGACAAGCCCCGGTGCCCTCAAAAGGCGTACATGCCGCCGACCACGACCAAATCACCGCCCTCACGGGTCGCCGCCCCCAACCCGGAACGACACAGCCGAAACCCGACGAGGGCGGGGGCGGTCAGAAGGTGTAGGTGCGGGTGACCGCGGTGAGGTCGCCGTCCTCACGGGTGGCCGTTACGAGGCCGGGAGGGCGGGGCTGGAAGCCCGGGACGGTGGTGAGGCCGTCGGTCTCGGCGATGGCGGTGAGGCGGACCGGGCCCGTGCCGGCGACGCGCACGGTGAGGCGGGCGCCCCGGGCGGGGATGCCGCGGAAGCGGATCTCGGCGGGCCAGGTGGCGGTACGCGTGCCGGTCACCGGGACGGCGGCCGAACCGAAGCCGGCGGCGGACGCGGTGACCCGGGTGATCGGGCGGTCGAGCCGGATCGTCACCGAGCGGGCGCCCTTCCCCGCGCTCACCTGCAGTGTGAGCGTGTCGCCGTGGCGCTCCAGCAGGGTGACACGCGGCCCGTCGGCGGTGATCGCGGGGGCCGGACCGGTCCACAGGGTGCCGCGCGCGTAGCCGGGGGGCAGCCCCGAGGTGTCGTGGCCGGAGACGTATCGCCGGGTCCACTCGGCGGGGTCGGCGTCGGCGCTGACCCAGTGCGCGGCGCGGGTGCCGGCGTCCATGACGTACGCCAGGTGGGTACGCCCCGGGTGATCGGCGTCGAAGCGGTCCGCCGCCAGGCCCGTGCCGGCCAGGACGAGCGCGAGGACGGCGGCGGCCACAGGAACGGCGGCGGTGAGGCCGCGCCTGGCACGGACGCCGGGATCGCCCTTGAACAGCTCCGCGACCGGGAGCACGGTCAGCCCGAACAGCGCGAGGACCAGCGCGCTCGCCCCGCCGAGCGCCAGCCCCATCCCGTCGAAGACGTTGCGGGCCAGCGAGGGCAGCAGCATGGCGGCCACGGCGGGGCCGGCCGTCGCGGCCCCCACCCGCGCCCAGGCGGGCCCGCGCAGCAGCACGGCCACCGCCGCGCCGAGCGCGCACACCAGCGCCGGGAGGGTGAGCAGATACGCCGCTCCCGGGACGAACCAGGCGCACGCGAGGCCCAGCCCGGCCGGCCAGACCAGCGCGCCGGCCACCATCGCGGCAGGGCCCAGCGCGCGGCGCAGCGAGAGGTACCAGCCGAGCACCGCCGCCGCGGCCAGGCAGGCCACCGCCGCCTGGAACGGCAGCGGGCGGTGCAGCAGCCCGCCCATCATGTCGTAGGCGGGCCGCCAGGCCACCAGCAGCGACCACAGCCCCTGCGCCAGGGCGGCCGAGGCCAGCAGCGGGACGACGGCCGAGACCGCCGCCAGAGCCAGCCGGGGCAGGCTCAGCGACCGCCTGACCCGGCACAGCGCCACCAGGCCCGCGACCGCGAGGACCGCCAGGACCGCCAGCGGCAGCACCGCCCCGCCGGGATAGGCGATCACGGCGCCGAGGGCCCGGAAGTAGGTGAGGTCGTGGCCGGTCGCCAGCGCCCGCAGGTCGGCCCCGCCCAGGCCGCGGGTCAGCGCGAGCATGTTGACGCCGTGGTGTTGCAGGCTGCCGCGGTCCAGGTTGGCGATGGAGTCGGCGGCGGTGTGGTAGTGCGCCGAACGCTGGATGTAGGCGAAGTTGAGGCCGCTGAAGCCGGCCGCGGTCAGCGGGGTGAAGTCGGTGTTGTTGGGCAGCAGCCGGTAGAGCGCGGCCATGGAGGAGTCGCCGCGCGGCGCCGGGACGGCGTCGAGGAACGCCTTGACCAGCCCGGCGTTGTTGGTGGAGGTCTCGAACATCAGGGAGGGCCCGCTCACGCCCCTGGCCTCCCAGTTCAGCAGCACCCCTCCGGCCCGGCCGAGCGGGTGCAGGCGGGCGAACGCCTCGGCGCCGAGCACGCCGTCCTCCTCGCCGTCGGACATCAGCAGCACGAGGTCGTTGCGCAGGGTGCCCCCGGCGCGGAGCGCGCGGACCGTCTCGACCATAGCGGCCACCGCCGCGCCGTCGTCGGACGCGCCCGGCCCCATGGACGCCGAGTCGTAGTGGGCGGCCAGGAGCACCGTGCCGGTGGGGTCGGTGCCGGGCAGCCGCGCGATGATGTTGTCGACCTGGCCGAACGATGCCAGCCCGGCCGCCGGCGCGGCCCCGACGGCCCGCTGGACCTCGACCTGCAGGCCCGCGGCCCGCAGCCGCCCGGTCAGGTAGTCTCGGGCCCGGTCGCCCGCCGGGCCGCCCAGCGGGCGCGGCCGGTCGGCGAACTTCCGCAGGTGGACCAGCGCCCGTTCGGCGCTGAACTCTCCGGCGGGCGCCGAAGCGGGCAGGGGTTGCATGATGCTGTCGGTCATCGCGGCCAACATGATCACCGCGGCCAGGGTGACGAGCGCCGCCGGCCCCGCGAGCCCCCTCCTCGGAATGTCGAACATCTTCGCGGTCATGACCGGCAACGCTAGATCGGCCCGGCGGCCCACGGTATGGGGTACATCTCCGGGTCCACCTGTGGTTTTCCGCACCCCCGGGGTGGGCGGCGAATGCCCACCCTGTTGGGAACCGTCCGGTTTGCTGGAGTTCTTCCAGGAGGTGTCCGGCCGGGGAGAGGAATCTTAAGTTTGGGCCTGGCGCGGGACCGAAACGCGAGTTACGTTCATCTCGCTGCGGCCGTCACCCCCCGTAAGAAGCCGGCGACAAGGCCGCGTGGCCTGGGCGTACGGCTTCCGCCCGGCCGCGCGGCTCCGGGGGCGACTCCGTCCCGCCCGCCGTGGGAGCACGGGGCGCACCCGGAGTCATGCCCGCCGGTTGAGCACGGTCACCACGCCGACCCTGGAGCTCACGCCCAGCTTGGTGAACACCCGCGACAGGTGCGTCTCGACCGTGCGAACGCTGAGGTAGAGCTTCTCGGCGATCTGCTGGTTGGTCTGCCCCTGGGCGACCAGTTCGGCGATCTCCATCTCGCGCGGCGACAGGCCGAGGTCGGTGCTGCGGCCGGACGGCCGCGGGGCGGCGCCCACGCGGACGCCGAGACGGCGCTGTTCGCGCAGCGTCTGGGCGTACAGGTTGCGCGCGCCGCAGGCCTCGAAGACCTCGGCGGCGGATCGCAGCCGCGCGCGGGCCGGCTTGCGCTCGCCCGCCTCGCCGTGCGCCACGCCCGCGACGAGCAGCGCGCGGCCCGCGTCGATCCGGCGCTCGGTGCCGAGCAGCGCGGCCGCCTCGCCGGCGAGCACGGCCGCCGCCGCGGGATCGCCAGGGCGTACGGCGTGCGCCCGCGCCAGCCTGGCCAGCCCCGCGAACGTGGGCAGCTCCGGCCGCGCCAGGTTGTCCGCCCGCCCGGCCCACACCGCGGCCTCGTCCGCCCTGCCGTCCCCGGCCATCGCCTGCGCCAGCGTCTCACAGCACCAAAGGAGCGTGCCGCGGTCCAGGCGCGGGGACCTGAACCGGTCGCACGCCTCCAGCGTGACCGCGGCCCCCTCCTCGACCCGGCCCGCGTTGATCAGGGCCAGGCCCCTGGCGTGGGCGGCCATCGCGCCCCACACCTCGCCGCCGCCGACCCCGGCGCTCACCGCCTCGTCGGCCGCGCGCAGCGCCTCGTCGTCCTCGCCCGCCCAGGACGCCGCCAGGCACTGCTGGGTGAGCGCGAAAACGAGCTGCTGCCCCGAACCGAGCAGGCGGGCGTCCTCGACGGACTCCTCGGCGGTCGTGCGCGCCTCGGCCAGGCGGCCCACCATGGCGAGGGTCCTGGCCTGCCCGGCGAGCAGGTTGGTCAGGATGTACGCCTGCCCGGTGGCGCGGGCGATGGCGGCGGCGCGGTCGAAGTGGCGCAGCGCCCCGGCGTAGCGGCCCATGCTCCACTGCGTCCAGCACAGCCAGGCGACGGCGTCGAGCCATTCGGCCAGGTGCTCGTCGGGTGCGATCTCCAGCCGGCTCTCGGCGATCTCGATGTACTTGACGGCCTCGGTGATCCGGCCCGCCGCGTAGGCGGGCATCGGCCGCATCGCGGCCACGCCGGTGGCCAGGCCGGGCTCCCAGTCCTCGGCGGCGTCGGGCATCAGGTCCAGCACCGCCTGGGCGGCCCGGAAGTCGACCCGCATCAGGCTCTCGGCCACCAGCCGCATCCGCAGCGGCACCGCCTCGGCCGCCTGCGGGTTGGGCATCTGGCGCAGCTCGTCGAGCAACAGCGCGCGCGCCTCGTGCGGCCGGTCGAGCTGGCGTTCCATCAGCGCGCACAGCCGGGCCGCGCGGGCCCTTCTGGCGTAGTCGTCGGCCGGGAGCAGCCGGAGCAGCTCGCGGGCGGTGTCGCGGCCCTCCGCCAGCCGTCCGCTGACGCTTTGCACGTGGGCCAGTTCGAGCAGCAGCTCCAGCCGTTCGGGGGTCTCGGGCAGCAGCCGCAGGGCCGCCTGTAACCAGTGCGCGGCCGTCAGCGGCGCTCGGGCCGCGACCGTGCGGGCCGCCTCCACGAGGGTGTCCACCGCCCGCCGGTCGCCGAACGTGCCCGAGCGCTGCACGTGGTGGGCCCTGGCGACGGCGGGCGCGCCCAGGGCGGCGAGGTGGTCGGCGAGCCGCGCGTGCGCGGCGTAGCGCCAGCCGGGCGCGGCCGAGGCGTAGGCGGCGCTGCGCACGAGCGGGTGGCGGAAACGGAACCTGGCCGCGTCGGCCGGGCGCGCCACGTCGCGGGCGACCATCTCGTTGAGCGCCCGCAGGACGTCCGGCTCGGGCATTTCCGCGGCCACCGCCACCAGGGCCGGCTCGAACTCGTCGGCGGTCACCGCGGCGGCCTGGGCGACCCGCAGCGCGGCCGGGGCGAGCCCGCTCAGCTCGACGTCCAGGGCGGCGCCCGCGGCGGGCGGCAGCTCGGCCTTGCCATCCTCGATCGCGATCGGGCCGCCGCTCAGCCTGGCCAGCGTGTCCAGGTAGAACGGGTTGCCCCCGCTGGCCTCGTGCAACAGGCGCCGCACCGGCAGGCTCACCTCGGGCCCGAGCAGCTCGTCGGTCTGTTCCCGCGACAGCGGGCCGATCTCGACGCGCTCGCCCTTCCCGGCGACCGCGGCCAGCCGGGGCGCCGCCTGCGCGGGCCGGAACGCCACGGCCAGCAGCACGCCGCCGCGCGGCGGGTGGCGCACCAGGTGGTCCAGCAGCTCGACGGTGGTGGCGTCGGCCCAGTGCACGTCGTCGAGGATCAGGGCCAGGCCGTCGGGCCCGGTCAGCTCCTCCAGCAGCAGCCGGACCGCGCGGTAGAGCCGGTAGCGCCCGAGACCGCTCAGGTCGTCGGCCATCGGATGCCCGGGACCGCCGGGGGCGGCGTCGGCGAACGCCGGCAGCGCGGCTGCCAGGAGGTCCATCTGGGTGGCGGGCAGCCGCTCGGCCAGGGCGGCTGCCTGGGGCTCCAGGTGGTCGTCCAGGGCGTCGATGAGCGGGCTGAGCGGGAACTCCTGCTCGAACTCCGAGGCCCGGCCGGCGAGGGTGGTCAGGCCGCGCCGCCTGGCGAGGTCGGCGAGCACGCCGAGCAGGCGGCTCTTGCCCACGCCGGGGTCGCCCACCACCGCCACGAAGCGGAACCCGCCCTCGGAGGTCTCCTCCACGACGCGCGCCAGGGTGCGCAGCGCGTCTTCCCGCCCTACCAAGGCGGCACCGACGCGTGGCTGCATGGGGGGCGTCCTTTCCGTGGGCGCGTGGACCGCGGCCGACGCTTCATCATCGCGCGTCTTAGGGGTTTTCGTCAGCCCATTGCTCAGCGGTGGTGAGCAGGTATATTTGCTCCTTATTAAGTAGGTTTTACGGGTTATCCTCTGAGGACGGCCGATGCCCCTGCCCGACTTCCTCATCGCCGGCGCCCCCAAGGCCGGTACGACGGCGCTGCACTCCGCACTGGCGAGGCACCCCTCGCTGCACATGTCCGCGGTCAAGGAACCGAAGTACTTCCTCACCGACGGCCCGCCCCCGAGCCGGGGCGGCCCCGGCGACGTCCGCACCTACCGCGAGCACGTCTGGCGCAGACAGGACTACCTGGCCCTGTTCGAGGGCGCCCCGCCGGGCGCGCTGACCGGCGAGTCCACGCCGTTCTACCTCTACGACCGCGAGGCGCAGCGCCGCATCCACGCCGCGATCCCGCACGCCCGGCTGATCGTGGTGCTGCGCGACCCGGTCGAGCGGGCCCACTCCAACTGGACCCACCTGTGGTCGGCGGGCCTCGAACCGCTCGGCGACGTGGTCCGGGCCTGCGCCAGGGAGCCCCAGCGGATCGCCGCGGGCTGGGCCCCGTTCTGGCACTACGTCTCCCTGGGCAAGTACGGCGAGCAGCTACGCGATCTCTACACGCTGTTCCCCCGCGAGCAGGTGCACGTCTTCCGCTACCGCGACCTGGTGGACACGCCCGCCGCCACCCTCGACCGGATCTGCGCCTTCCTGGGCGTGGAGCCGGGGATCATCTCCGAGGTGCCCCGCGAGAACGTCACCGCCCACCCCGAGGCCACCTTCACCCATCGGCTGCTGTCGGGGTCGCTGCGCGCGTGGTCGGCGCTGCCCGGGCGGCTCGGCGGGACGCTGGCCGAGTCGCTGGAGGACCGGCTCCAGCAGCGGGCGCGCGCCCGCCGTCCGCTCACCTGGGACCAGCGGAGCGCGCTCATCCCGTTCTTCGCCGCGGACATCGAACTGCTCCAGCAGGTCGCGGGTGAGGACTTCGGGGACTGGGTGCGCCCGCGCGAGCGGTCCGGCGGGCTGGTGGGGGCCCGGCCGCAGGGCCAGCGCCAGGCCCGCAACGGCCGGCCGCGCGACCCCGGCCCCGGCTGAACGGCGAGCCCCCGGCGGGATCGGCGCCCCTCAGCGCAACTCGGTGCGCAACTCGTGCGCCCCGTCCGCGCGCGCGTACTCGTAGTACAGCCGCCGGTGCCCGTCGGGGAGGTCGACGACGTCCAGGTAACGCAGGCCGCCCGCGCCGTGCGGGGAGGCGGCGGCCGGACCGGCCTCCAGCGGGACGAGACCGGCCGGGTCGGTGCCGACGGCCAGGCCGGTGCGCTCCTCGTAGTTCTCCGCCGCCGAGGCGCGCCCGTCGTAGGCCGCGACCAGGGCGTCACCGGCGAAGGTGACCGCGGTGACCCGCGCGCCGCGCGCGTCCCACTCGCCGCGGACGCCGGTCAGCGCGGTGCCGTGCCAGGTCCACTCCAGCCCGTCGGCGCTGGTGGCGTAGTCGGTGACCATGCGGTCGGCCTCGTCGGGGTCGGTGAGCGGGTGACAGGAGGCCCACAGGTGCCAGATGCCGCCCCGCCGCATGATCACCGGGTCCTTCACGCCGGTCTTGGCGTCGCCGGGCAGCACGACCCGGCGGGTCCGCGGGTCGAAGCCCGCGGGGTCGGCGGCCTCCAGCATCTCCACGCGCCAGTGCTTGGTGCCGTGCGTGGCGCAGCTCAGGTAGATCCGCCAGCCGCCGCCGGGCAGCCGGACCAGCGCGGGCCGTTCCAGGGACTCCGCGTCCATCTCCTCGCTGGGGATGGTGAGCAGGGTCTCGAAGCGCACGCCGTCTCGCGACCTGGCGATGGCGACGGCGTGGCCGCGCCCGTGGCCGAGCGGGCGGCGCAGCCGGTAGGCCAGATGGATCAGGCCGTCGCTCGCGACCGCGCTGGCGGCTCCGGCCCAGTATCCCGGCTCCCGCCGCTCGGGCTCGACGGCCACGACCGAGCGGCGCGGATCCGGGACCATGGCGAGGACCCTCGGGTCGTTCTCTCCGATCAACACGGCCCCGACGATAGACGGAGCCAGGTGTTCGCTCATGCGGGATGCACCAATCATGGTCTCGGCTTCGACCGACCTTGGTCCACATACCCTACTTGAAAAGTCGGTTGGATCGGAAATTGACCCGCTCTGTCAGAACGCCTCCGCCCGAAGCCGCGCGCGGCTCAGGCGCGCGAGGCGGGCAGCGCGATGGCGGGGAACGGATTGTCCGGCAGCAGCACCAGGCGAGGCGTCTCGCCCGGGGAGTCGGCGGCGTGCAGGTGGAGCAGCGCCGAGCCGATCCCGGCCGCGCCGACCATGTAGCCGGTGTCGGCGGTGACCTCCCAGGGCCGCAGCCGCCGGTATGCCTGGTACCAGCGGAAGCCGACGCCGTCGTGGCCGGTGGCCGCGTCGATCAGGTGCTCGGCCACGTCGCGGGCGAAGGAGAGGTACGTCTCGCGCCCGGTCGCGGTCCACAACCCGGCGAACAGCTCCAGCAGCCCCGCCGCGCCGCAGCACTGACAGGTGACGTTCCAGTAGCCGGGCGACTGGCGGTACGGCGCGCCGCTCTGCACGATGCCACCGGCCAGCCGCTCGACCCAGTCGAGGTCGCCCTGGTCGCCGGTGACGCGGTACAGCTCGTAGAACATCCGCGCCACGCCCGCCGAGCCCGAGCAGAAGCCCAGGTAGTGCAAGGTCCGTCCGTGCGGCACGTGGTGCGGCACGAGCGCGAAGCGCCCCGACACGGTGCTCACCGCGCGGACGAACTCCGCTCCCCTGCGGGCCGCCTTGAGGAATGCGGCCTGCCCGGTCACGCCGTACATGCGGGCCATCAGGAAGGCGGTGCCCGCGGTGCCGGACAGGAAGCCCGGGGTGACCGCGTCGGCCGGGAGCCCCGCGCAGCCCTCCTCACCGAACCGGTGGCCGGGCACGACCAGGTCGGCGATCCGGGCCGCCGCCTCCACGGCGGCCTCTTCGTACCGGGGCACACCGTGGATGCCCGCCGCGTGCAGCAGCGCGAGCACGATGCCGCCGTCACCGCTCTGGGCGGGATCGCCGGTCCAGCCGGGGCCGCCGCGGAAGGAGCGGACGCCGGCCACGATGCGGTCGGCCGCCGCCCGTGAGGCGTCCTCGAACGACTCGTCGCCCGTCACCCAGCCCGCCTCGGCCAGGGCGAAGGCGATGCCGGCCAGGCCGTGGTAGAGGGTCAGGTCGTGGCCGGAGGCGGCGGCGCGCTCGGTGGCGAGCGCGGCCAGGCCCCTGGCACCCGCCCGGGCGTCGTCCAGATAGGACTCATCGCCCGTGGCGGCGGCCAGCTCCAGAAGGAACAGCACGATGCCGGCCGCCCCCGCGTACAGCGAGTGCGAGGGACCCGCCGCGGCGGACCGGCCGCCCGGGTCAGGGTTGGCGCGCCAGGAGAGCACCCGCGGCTCGGCGGCGCGATGGGAGGACTCCTCCACCGCCGCGGAGCGGATCCACCGCCCGGCGAGCACGGCGGCCTCAAGCGGGGTGCTCCCGCGCGGCCACGTCGGCCCGTCCGCAGTCATGTCCCTCCCGCCGCCGAATACCTACTTATAATGTAGGTAATACATGGTTTGACGTCAACGCCCAACGGAGAACGACGTACGCGTCCACCTTACGCCCGGCGCACACCCGGCCAGGGCGTCACTCCACGATGCCCTGGATCGTTATCATCCCGGTGAATCCAGAGCGTCCCGTCTCCCGTATTACACCTGCACACAGGATCGGTCATATGGGTCTATAACGGGAGACCGCCCATGGATGTGGACTACCTGGTGATCGGAGCGGGACCGGCCGGGCTGCAGCTCGGCTACTTCCTGGGGAAGGCAGGGCGCGAGTACGTCATCCTGGAGGCCGGAGCGACCCCGGGGACCTTCTACCGGACCTACCCCCGCCACCGCCGGATGATCTCGATCAACAAGCCGCACACCGGCTGGAGCGACCCGGAACTGGCGCTGCGCATGGACTGGAACTCCTTGCTCAGCGACGACCCGGAGCTGCTCTTCACCCGCTACACCGAACGCTACTTCCCCGACGCGGGCGACTACGTCCGCTACCTCATCGACTTCGCCAAGGCCCACCGCCTCCCGGTCGTCCACGACTGCCCGGTGGAGCGGATCGAGCGCGAGGACGACGGCTTCGCCGTCCACGCCTCGGGCGGCCGGGTCTTCCGCGCCAGGCGCGTCGTGGTGGCCACCGGCTTCGGCCGGCCGTACCTGCCGCCCATCCCGGGCATAGAGACCACCGAGCCGTACGGAGAGGTCTCCGTCGACCCCGACGACTTCACCGACCAGCGGGTACTGATCATCGGCAAGGGCAACTCCGCCTTCGAGACCGCCGACAACCTGGTGGAGAAGGCCGCCGTGATCCACCTGGCCGGCCCGGAGTCGATCAAGTTCGCCTGGCGCACGCACTTCATCGGCCACCTGCGCGCCGTCAACAACAACTTCCTGGACACCTACCAGCTCAAGACCCAGAACATGGTCTTGGACGCGACGATCCAGGACATCGAGCAACGAGATGGCGAATATCTGGTCACCATGGCGTACGCGCGCAGGGACAAGGTCGTGCGGCTGGCCTACGACCGGGTGATCACCTGCACCGGCTTCGCCATGGACGGCTCCATCTTCGGCCGGACCTGCCGCCCGCAGACCGCGATCCACGGCAGGTTCCCCGCGCTCACCCACGAGTGGGAGTCGGTGAACGTCCCCGGGCTCTACTTCGCCGGGACGCTCACCCAGGTCCGCGACTTCAAGAAGTACACCAGCGCCTTCATCCACGGGTTCAGGCACGGCATCCTCGCGCTGACCCGCGTCCTGGACCAGAAGTACGAGGGCGTCCCGTGGCCCGCCGCGCAGTTGCCCGCCGAGGCCGGCGCGGTGACCGACGCCGTGCTCGCCCGGCTCAACCGCTCCTCCGCGCTGTGGAGCCAGTACACCTTCCTGTGCGACCTGATCGTCCCCGGGCCCGGCGGGACGGTCGGCTACCTGGAGGAGGTGCCGGTGGACTACGCGCGGGCCAGGGGCGACCGGTCCTGTTTCGCGGTGACGCTGGAGTACGGGGCGGGCCACGACGCGATCGACCCCTTCGACGTGGCCGTGGGCCGCGCCTGGGAGGCCGATCCCGGCCACGAGGACCGGTACATGCACCCGGTCATCCGTCACTACCGCAACGGCGAGCAGGTCGCCGCCCTGCACCTCGCCGAGGACATCTACAACGACTGGACCAGCGAGGACGAGCACCGCGCCCCGCTGCGCTCCTTCCTCGACCACTTCCTGGTCAAGGCGACGGCCTGCCGCCCGGCCAAGGCGGCGCGGACATGACGGCTCCGAGCCTGCCGCACGGCGCGCCGGTCAACGTCCGCGAGTTCGAGCAGGCGGCCCGCATGGTGCTCGACCCGGTGCACGACGACTACGTGCGCGGCGGCGCCCAGGACGAGGTGACCGTGCGCGCCAACGAGGCGGCCTTCGCCGGGCTGTGCCTGGTCCCCCGGGTGCTGCGCGGCGCGGGCGAGCCCGTGCTGCGCACGGCCGTGCTCGGGCACGAGGCGTCGATGCCGGTGGTGATCGCGCCCACCGCCTTCCACCGGCTCGTCCACCCCGACGCCGAGCGCGCCACGGCCAGGGCCGCCGCCGCCGAGGGCGTCATCATGATCGCGGCGATGCTGTCCACGGTGGCGATCGAGGACGTCGCCGCGGAGGCCCGCAAGGCCGCCACGGACCCCTGCCTGTGGTTCCAGCTCTACCCGCAGCCCGACCTGGGGTTCACCCGGGCCATCGTCCAGCGGGCCGAGGCGGCCGGGTGCCGCGCGCTCGTCGTCACCGCCGACTCCCCCGCGCTCGGCCGCGCCGAGCGCAACGACCGCAACGACTTCCACGACCTGCCGCCGGGCCTGCGCTGTGAGAACCTGCGCGAACTTCGCGGCGGGGAGCCGGGGTCGGTCCGCCAGGTGGTGCTCTCCCCGGAGATCTCCTGGCGGCACGTGGAGTGGCTGCGGGAGACGACGGACCTGCCGATCCTGGTCAAGGGCGTGCTGCATCCCGCGGACGCCGCCCTGGCGGCCGATCTCGGCGTGGACGGGATCATGGTGTCCAACCACGGCGGCCGGCAGCTCGACACCACCCCGCCGACCATCGCGCAGTTGCCGCGGATCGCCGAGGCGGTGGCGGGCCGGGTGCCGCTGCTGCTGGACGGCGGAGTACGGCGGGGCACCGACGTGATCAAGGCCCTCGCGCTGGGCGCGGCGGCCGTGGGGATCGGCCGCCCGGTCATGTGGGGCCTGGCCGTGGCCGGCGAGGACGGGGTGAGCGCGGTCCTTTCGATGCTGCGGCGGGAGCTGGCCAACGCGCTCGCCCTGTGCGGCTGCGCCGGCCCCGCGGACGTCCCCCGCGACCTGGTGATGGACATCTCGGCGAAGGAAGGATGCGCGCGGTGAAGGTGATCGGGGCGGGGATCGGCCGGACGGGGACGCTGTCGCTGAAGGCCGCGCTGGAACGTCTGGGCTATGCCCCCTGCTTCCACGGCAGGCACGTCCTGGACCACCCGGAACGGCTCGCCGCCTGGCAGGCCGCCGCCGACGGCGAGCGGGTGGACCTGCCCGCGCTGTTCGACGGTTACGCCGCGAGCGTCGACTGGCCGGGCGCGGCGTTCTGGCGCGAGCTGGTGGCGGCCTATCCGCAGGCCAAGGTGATCCTCACCGTCCGTGACTCGCAGAGCTGGTACGACAGCGTGGCCAAGACGATCTACCCGATGTTCGGCAGTTCGGCCGACCCCCGCGCGGCCGAGGCGCTGCGCGTGGTGCCCGGCCTGGACGTGATGACCGACTTCACCCGGCGGCTGATCTGGGACGGGCCGTTCTTCGGCGGTCGCTTCGAGGACCGCGACCACGCGATCGCCGTCTTCGAGGAGCACAACGCCGCGGTGCGCCGGGAGGTGCCCGCCGAGCGGCTGCTGGTCATCGAGCCGGGCTCGGGGTGGGAGCCGCTGTGCTCCTTCCTGGGCGTCGATCCGCCGGACGAGCCGTACCCGCACCTGAACGACCCCGGCCGCTTCTGGGGGCGGGTGGCCGCGCGGATGGCGGAGTCGCAGGCGAAGGCGGGCGGGCGATGATCTTCCGGGCGGCCGCCGCCGCGGGGATCCTCAGCCTGCCGTACTGGCTGCCCAGGGCGGTGGTCGCGCTGCGAGTGCGGATCTTCACCGCGGTCAACGGGCGGCAGGGCGTGCCGATCCCGGGCGACGTGGTCCCGGTGTCGCGGTTTCGCGAGGTGTACTCCCACCCGGCGGCGGACGGGCGCAGCCGGGGCGCGGCCCTTTCCGACCTGTTCTGGTACTGGCTCGCCCCCGGTTCCCACGTCCACCAGGAGCACCTGGAGCCGGGCGAGCGGTACGACGAGGTGGCGCGTACGACCCGCGGAATCATGTCCATGCCGACCGCCGAGGCGGAGGAACTGGCGGCGCGCTGCGTGGCGCGGGCCGTCGCCCGGCTGCGCCGCCCCTCGACCGTGCGGCTGCGCGACCTGATGATGCCGGTCTGGGCGGAGTTCTTCTACGAGGTCGTCTTCGGCGAACGCTGCCCGCCGGAGGCCCGCGACCTCATCGTGGCGCACGCCGACGACGTGGTGACCTCGCTGAAGTGCTGCGGCCTGCGGCACATGCGCGTCCGCGACCGGCTGACCTGCTACCTGCTGGGCGCCCTGGACCGGGTGCCGCACCGGCTGCCGAGCCGGCTGACCCGCCGCGAGCAGGCGTACTATCTGCAGGGCGCGTTCTTCAACACCGGCGTCGTGCAGCAGGCGGAGGCCACCGCCCACCTGATGATGGTGCTCGCCGCCCACCCGGGCGTCCAGGCGGAGCTGGCCGAGGCCGACGACCGGCGGTTCGACCACGTGATCGCCGAGACCATGCGGCTCTACCCGCTGTTCGGCGTCGCGCACCGGATCACCTCGGCGGACATCGAGGTGGACGAGGCCACCACGTTGCCCGCGGGCTCGGTGCTGTGCTTCAACTACCCCGAGTTCCACCGCACCGGGTACGCCGAGCCCGACCGGTTCGACCCCGGCCGCTGGGAGGCCCTGACGGCCAGGCACGCCAACCACATCCCCTTCGGGATGGCCGCCAACCGGCCCTGCCCGGCCTGGCACCTGGCCCCGGCCGCGCTCCGGGGCGCCGCCCGCGAACTGCTGCGCACGCTGTCCTTCCACACCACGGCCCAGCACACCCGCTCGCTGCCCAACCGGGGGCCGTGCCTGGTGACGGCGCGCGGCGCCCGCCCCCGGGCCGGTGAGCTGACCTGGATGCGGATCAAGGACAGGTGGGAGGACGTTTGGCGCAGCCCGCTCCAGCTCGTCCTCGGCACCTATATGGTGCTGGACGCCCGGCGCAAGGGGCTGTGCCGCCGGTACTTCGCCCGGACGGCTGATCCGGTGAAGGGCCCGGCGGAAAATGAGGCGACGGGGCGATGCCCGCGCCCGTAGGGTCGGGACGTGATCCACGAGTTCTCCCCGCGCCCGGCATGACGGAAGCCGATGGTGAGACCAGGCGCGTCCTCGGCCTGCTGTCCCAGCCCGACACCCTGCGGGTGCTGTCGGCGCTGGTGCTGACCGGGCGGGCCGCCGACGCCGGTCTCCCGCCCGCCCGGACCGACCGGGCGCTGCGCCGCCTGGCGCGCGGCGGGCTGGCTGAGCCGTCCGGCGACGGCTGGCGGCCCATCCCCGGGCGGTTCGCCGAGCTGCTGCGCACCACCGCCGCTCCCGCCGCCCCGGCCGATCCGGCAGAGCGGGTGCTGCGCCACTTCCTGGTCGAGGGCAGGCTGCGCGAGATCCCCGCGCGGCGGGAGAAGCGCCTGGTGGTGCTCCGGCACATCGTCACGCTCTTCGAGCCGGGCGTGCGCTACCCGGAAAAGGACGTCAACGTCGTGCTGCGCGCCTTCCACCACGACTTCGCCGCGCTGCGCCGCTACCTGATCGACGAGTGCCTGCTCAGCAGGGCCGGCGACCTCTACTGGCGCAGCGGCGGCCCGGTGGAGGTCTGAGCGCGGCCCCGCTCAGGAGTCGCGGCGGGCGAGGAACTCGCTGAACGCGCCGACGGTGCCGGTGCGGTGGTCGTCCAGCCGCCGCACCAGGGCGTCGGCGTCACGGGCGCGCACCGCCTCGATGATCCCCCGGTGCTCGCGGTCCACCCGCTCGCGGTTGCTCTCCTGGCCGTAGTACAGCGAGCGGTAGACGTCGGTGGCGTCCCACAGGATGTTGAGGAACTTGCACAGCCTGGCCATCCCCGCCGCGTCGATCAGGGTGAAGTGGAAGCGCCGGTTGGCCGCGGCCATGGCGATGATCTCCCCGGACTTGGCGGCGGCGACCACGTCCTCGTGCGCCTCCTCCAGCCGCTCGATGTCCTCGTCGGTCATCTTGTCGATGGCCCGGCGGACGGCCTCCTCCTCCAGGATCTGGCGCAGCCGGTAGACCTCCAGGAAGTCTTCGAGGGCCAGTTCGGCCACCATGTATCCGCGCCGGGGCCGGTAGATCACCTGGCCCTCGCCCTCAAGGATCTTCAGGGCCTCGCGGAGCGGCACGCGGCTGACCCCGAGCTGCTCGGCGAGGGCGTCCTGCCTGATCGGGCTGCCGGGCGCGAGCCTGCCGGTGAGGATGGCCCGCCGCAGGTGGTCCAGCACGTACTGCTGAGTGGTCTGGGGTGGTCCTGACGTGAAGCTCATCGGGGTGCGTCTCCCCCTTCGGGTCAGGCGTGATCATACCGTGGGCGGTGAGCCGAGGAGGCTATTGCGCTAGGATTTTGGATCCAATATAAATTCTAGCAAGCCGCGGCGACTTGCCCGCCGCGACCCAATGACCGAATCTTATTCTGGATGATCAGGGACGATCCGGGAGGTAGCCATCAGCCGACCATCCGACAACGGTGACCGTCCCGCGCAGGCGGCCCCGCCGCTCGCCGGAGTGCGGGTGGCGGACTTCTCCCGCGTGCTGGCCGGGCCGTACGCGACCATGCTGCTGGCCGAACTGGGCGCCGACGTGATCAAGGTCGAGCACCCCGTACACGGCGACGAGACCCGCTCGTGGGGCCCGCCGGAGGCCGGCGGCGAGGCCGCCTACTACCTCGCGGTCAACCGCAACAAGCAGAACATCGCGCTGGACCTGAAGCACCCGGACGGCCGCGCGGTCGCGCGGCGGCTGTGCGACGGCGCCGACGTGATCATCGAGAACTTCCGGCCCGGCGTGGCCGACCGGCTGGGCATCGGGTACGAGACGGTACGGCGGAGCAACCCCGGCGTCGTCTACTGCTCGATCACCGGATTCGGCGGCGCGGACCGGCCCGGATTCGACGCCGTCGTCCAGGCCGAGAGCGGCCTGATGCACATCACCGGCGAGACCCCGACCAAGGTCGGCGTGGCCATCGCCGACGTGCTGGCCGGGCTCAACGCCGCCGTGGCCATCCTCGGGCCGCTGCACCGGCGGGCGCTGACCGGGACCGGCTGCCGGGTCGAGGTCTCCCTGCTGCACTCGGCGCTTTCCGGACTGGTCAACGTGGCGCAGAGCGCCCTGGTCACCGGCGAGGAGGCCGGGCGCTACGGCAACGCGCACCCCACCGTCGTGCCGTACCAGACCTTCAGGACCGCCGACGGGGAGATCACCGTCGCGGCCGGGAACGACGGCCTCTACCGCGCGCTGTGCCACGCCATGGGCCGCCCCGACCTGGCCGAGGACCCGCGCTTCGACAGCAACCCCGGACGGATCGTCAACCGCGACGCGCTCATCACCGAGCTTGAGGCCGCGTTCGGTACCCGCACCGCCGGGGAGTGGACGAGTGTGCTCACCGAGGCCGGGGTGCCGGTCGGCAAGATCCGCGGGGTGCTGGAGGCCATCCGCGCCGCGGACGAGCCGGCCACCGTCACCGTCGCCCACCCGACCGCCGGGCCGCTCGAACTCATGCGCACCGGCTTCGCGGTCGGCGGCTACACGCCCAGGACGGACCCGCCGCCGCTGCACGGCCAGCACACCAGGCGGCTACTGGCCGAACTCGGCCTGACCGAGGCGGAGATCAGCCGCCTGGAGCAGGCCGGGGTCGTCCGCCAGGCCGCCGATCCGCCCCTGCCACACTCGACACCGCCCGACCCGTCCGTGCCCAAGGAGAGCAGATGAACACGCCCGACCCACACGACTTCCTCGCCGTGGACCGCGACCTTTCCGAAGAGGAACGGGCGATCCGCGACACCGTCCGCGACTACTCGCGGACCGAACTGCTGCCCCACGTCGCCGACTGGTTCGATGAGGGCACCATCGCCGACCCGCGCGGCGTCGCCAAGGGGTTCGGCGCGCTCGGGGTGTTCGGCATGCACCTGTCCGGGTACGGCTGCGCCGGCACCAACGCGGTCAGCTACGGCCTGGCCTGCCGGGAGCTGGAAGCGGTGGACAGCGGGCTGCGCAGCTTCGTCTCGGTGCAGGGGTCGCTGGCCATGACCGCGATCCACCGCTACGGCAGCGAGGAGCAGCGCCAGGAGTGGCTGCCCCCGATGGCGGGCGGCGACGCCATCGGCTGCTTCGGGCTCACCGAGCCCGACTCGGGCAGCGACCCCGGTTCGATGCGGACCCGGGCCAGGCGCGACGGCTCGGACTGGGTGCTCAGCGGCACCAAGATGTGGATCACCAATGGGTCGATCGCCGACGTGGCGATCGTGTGGGCGGCCACCGACGAGGGCATCCGCGGCTTCCTCGTGCCGCGCGGCACGCCGGGCTTCTCCGCCAACGTGATCCACAAGAAGCTCTCGCTGCGCGCGTCGATCACCTCGGAGCTGGCCTTGGACGAGGTCCGGCTGCCGGACGCGGCCCGGCTGCCCGCCGCCGAAGGGCTGCGCGCCCCGCTGTCGTGCCTCAGCGAGGCGCGGTACGGCATCGTGTGGGGCGCGGCGGGCGCGGCGCGGGCGTGCCTTGAGGCCACCCTGGACTACACGGGCAGCCGGGTGCAGTTCGGCCGGCCGATCAGCGGCTTCCAGCTCACCCAGCGCAAGCTCGCCGACATGCTGGTGGACGTCAACCAGTCGATGCTCACCGCCCTTCAGATCGGCCGGCTCAAGGACGCGGGGCAGGCCCACCACTCCCACATCAGCTTCGGGAAGATGGCGAACGTCCGCGCCGCCCAGCGGGTGGCCGCGCTCGCCCGGGGCCTGCACGGAGCCAACGGCGTCACGCTGGAGTACCCCGTCATGCGGCACATGGCCAACCTGGAGTCGGTCGCCACCTACGAGGGCACCGAGGAGGTCCACGCCCTCACCCTCGGCCAGACGCTCACCGGCGTCCCGGCCTTCCGCTGACGCCCGGCGGGGGCGTCCCGGTACACCGGGACGCCCCCCAGGTCAGCGGCCGGGCTTGTAGAGCACGCGCTCGGGCCGGATCCGCACGTTGACCCGGCGGTCGCCCTCCTGCCTGGCGGGATAGGCGTCGACGCCGAGGTACTTCTTGGCGAGCAGGTCGAGGGTCTCCTCGGCGCCCTCCTCCTCCAGCAGGGCCGTGGCGGACACGCTCACCGCGTGATAGGGGTCGTCCGGGTCGAGCACACTGAGCGAGACCCGCGGGTCCTGGCGCAGGTGACGCTCCTTGGCCCGGCCGACGAGCGTGCTGACGAGGATGTCGTCACCGTCGAGGTAGGTCCACACGACGGTGCTGTGCAGCGACCCGTCGGGCCGTATGGTGGTCAGCCAGCCGCAGACCGGCCGGTCGATCAGCGCCTTCTCCGCGTCGCCGAGTTCGGCCACCGCTGCCTCCTTGCGATTCGGGGGTTTCTTGATCGGCCGAAACATATCGGCGCGTGCATCCATTCCGCACTCTGCCCACGATCGGGGCCGTCGGTTAAGGTGGCGTGCGATGGCCAAGCACACGATCACTGTCACCTGGGACGAGATCCCCGCCGACGCCGATCCGGACGCCCTGGTCGGCGGCGCGTTCCGCGGTTACCGCTGCGATTGCGGCCTGCCGCTGGACCGCCGGGTGACCGCCGAATTGCACGCGATGGAGAACGACATGTGCTCCACCTGCCTCGGCGCCGCCGAGGAGGTGGTGGTGCCCGGCTTCGCGCGTCCGTGTACGGCGTGCGCGAGCACCGGCAGGCGCGGCCCGCAACTCGTCTGGCAGGCCGCCTACGGCGAGGCCGAGCAAGTGATCACGATCGGCCTGCTGCGCCGGGTGGTGCGCGGCCTGCCCGAGCCGTTCGCGCTGTCGCGGGCGGCCGACGAGGTACGGGCGCTGCTCGGCCTGCCCCCGGGCCGGCTGCCGGTCGGCCCGCGGGTCCGTGACCTGCTCCAGCGGCTCGCCGAGGAGGGCGAGATCGCGCTGGCCTCGGCCCCCGACGAGCTGCTGCACGGCACGGAGGTGGTCCTGTACCGCGACCCGCTGTGGCGGCGGGTGCCGCCGCCGCTCAACGGGGCATCGTGAGCAGGCCGAGCGCGTCCTGCTCGCCGCGGCCCCTGATCACCTCGTTGATCGCCTCGGTCAGCTCCGGGCGCGTATAGGGGCCCATCGGGAGCTCGTTGAGGTGGGCCAGGATGGCGGCGGGCACGTGCAGATGCTCCGACGCCCTGCCGTACACCTCGCGGCGCGTCACCCGGTCGTGGTCGCGGAAGACCTCGTCCAGGACCCGCTGTAGTTCCTCCACCCCGGCGTGTCCCTGTTCGGTCATGTGATCCCCTCCGTAGGGCCGCGTACCCGGGAGGGCCCGCCCTATCCGCCCTCGCCCGGGTTTTTGGCCGCCACTTGGGTTTGACCCCGGCCTGCACGGAAAGCCGGACCGCAGGATCCGAGAGGAGGGGCATGCCGTGCTTGCACTCACCGACACGGCGGTGACCGCGATACGGGACCTGATGGTCGGCGAGGACCTGCCCGCGGACGCCGGGCTGCGCATCACCCTGAAATCGGGCGATGACGCGTCCTTGGAGCTGTCCCTGGCCAGCGCGCCCCGTCCGGGCGACCAGGTGATCGAGAAGTCGCAGGCCCGGGTCTTCCTCGACCCCGCGGCCGCCGAACTGCTGAGCGACCGTTCGCTGGACGCCGACGTGCCGCCGACCGGCCATCCCGTCTTCCGCCTCCCCCGCAGGTCCAGGGCCGGGTGAACCGGGGCGGCCGGGTCGCCCGAGGTCAGAGGTCGCGGTCGAGGGTCTCCGGGAGCGCCAGTACGCAGGCCAGGCTGAGCGCGGCCATCGCGGCCACGTAGATGCCGACGCCCGTGGTGCCGAGACCGCCCCGCTGCATGGCGGTCGCGACCAGCGGCGGCACCGCCCCGCCGAGCACGCCGCCGAGGCTGTAGGCGACCGACGCGCCGCTGTAGCGGAACTCGGTACGGAACAGCTCCGGCAAGAACGCGCCCATCGGCCCGAACGCCAGGCCCATCAGCCCGAGCGCGCCGGCCAGCGCGACCCCCGCCAGGACCACCGAACGGGTCTCCAGCAGCGGGAACATCACCAGCCCCCACACCACCGACAGGCCGGCGGCGCAGATGAGCACGCGCCGCCGCCCCAGCCGGTCCGACAGCGACGAGGAGACGATCGTCCCCGCGGCCATGAAGACCACGCCCAGCATGGTCAGCGCCAGCATCGTGGTGCGCGGGATGCCGAGGGTGGCGGTCGCGTACGACAGGCAGTAGGTGGTGGCGGTGTAGAACAGCGTGTAGGAGATCACCATGGCGCCCGCGCCGAGCAGGACCCGCCGCCACTGGTGGCGGATGAGCCCGGCGAACGGCACGCGGGCGATCCTGCGCTGGTCCATCGCGGCCTGGAACACGGGCGTCTCGGAGATCTTGAGCCGGACGTACAGGCCGATGAGGACCAGCAGCAGGCTGGCCACGAACGGCAGCCGCCAGCCCCAGCCCGCGAACTGCCCCTCGGTCAGCGTCGCGCCGAGGACGAGGAACAGGCCGTTGGCGGCGATGAACCCGACCGGCGGGCCGAGCTGGGGGAACATCGCGTACAGGCCGCGCCTGCCGGGCGGGGCGTGCTCGGTGGCCAGCAGCGCCGCGCCGCCCCACTCCCCGCCCAGCCCGACGCCCTGCATGAAGCGCAGCAGCACCAGCAGTGTGGGCGCGGCCACACCGATCGCCGCGTAGCCGGGCAGCAGGCCGATCGCCACCGTGGAAAGGCCCATCAGCAGCAGCGAGACGACCAGCATGGACTTTCGCCCGATCCGGTCGCCCCAGTGCCCGAAGACCGCCGAGCCGAGCGGCCGGGACAGGAAGGCCACCGCGAAGGTGGAGAACGCGGCCAGCGTGCCCGCCAGCGGGTCGAGCTGCGGGAAGAAGGCGGTGTTCAGCACCAGCGCGGCGGCGGTGCCGTAGATGTAGAAGTCGTAGAACTCGATCGCGGTGCCGATCAGGCTGGCGGCCGCGACCCTGGAACGGGCGGGCCGTCCGGCGAGGGGAAGGGTCATCCGTGTCTCACGAGAGCGTGCTGGGTCTGGGCTGTGAGCACGCTAGCACCCGTTGACAGGTGCTCTGACACCCTCTGACGGCTCTTGTCGTCATGTGGACACCGCGGCCCGATGCGGGCACCGCGGCCCGCGTCCGCTCAGGGGATCAGCACGACCTTGCCCATGGTCTGGCGGGTCTCCAGGGCGGCGTGCGCCTGCGCGGCGTCCTTCAGGGCGAACTCCTGCACGGACGGCGTCAGCGCGCCGGACCCGGCGGCGGCGAGCGCGCGCTCCTCCAGTTCCCGGATGCCGCCGGGGCGCTTCAGCAGCCGCGGGCCGATCGGGACGGCGGCGGTCAGGCCGCGCTCGTAGAGGGCCGTCGTGGTGATCTCCACCGGGCCGCCCGCCGTGTCGGACCAGCCGAACAGCATCAGCCTGCCACCGGGGGCGAGCAGGTCCATCGCGAACCGCCCGGCCTCGCCGCCGACGCCGTCGAGGGCCACGGTCGCGGCCAGGCCCGCGAGGGCCTGCCGTACGGTGTCCTGCCAGCCGGGGAGGGTGTAGTCGAAGGCGTGGTCCGCGCCCAGCTCCTTGGCCCTGGCCACCTTGGCGGGGCCGCCGGCGAGGGCCACGACGGTCGCGCCCGCGTTGCGGCCGGCCTGGACCAGCAGGCCGCCGATGCCGCCCGCGGCAGCCGTCACCACGGCGACGTCGCCCGCGGCCAGGGCTGCCGCCTCCAAGATGCCCATGGTGGTGCGCCCGGTGCCGATCATGGCCACCGCCCCGGCGAAGTCCACGCCGTCAGGCACCTCGTGTACGGCGGCCACGTCGCGTACCGCGAGTTCGGCGTACCCGCCGGGGACCATGCCCAGGTGGGCGACGACGCGGCGGCCGAGCCAGGACTCCGCGACGCCTTCACCGAGGGCGTCCACGACCCCCGCGACCTCCCGGCCCGGGATGGTCGGCAGTTCGGGCGCGGCCATCGGCCCATTGGCGGTGCCCGCCCTGATCATCGTGTCCACCAGGTGCACCCCCGCCGCCCGCACCGCGATACGCACCTGGCCGGGGCCGGGCACCGGGTCGGCGGCCTCCTCGTAGGTCAGGTTCTCCGCCGGTCCGAAGGCGTGCAGCCGGATCGCGCGCATGTCTTTCCACCCCTTTTGTCGTTGACCAGAGCCCACGATGCAACCTCAAGTCAGGTCGAGGTCAACCGCGCCGGGAAAACCGGTTGCCCCGGCGGGCCGGCGTAGCGGACGATGGGCGGCATGTTCCGGCACGCGCTGTTCCCGACGACGCCCGCACCCGCGGGCGCGCCGGCGCGTGCCTCGATGCCCTGCACCGCGGCGCTCCCCGGCGGCGTCGAGCGCTGACCCTTTCCCGGTCGTCCTTGGTGACCCGGCGGGGAAGGGTCGAGCGAGCGTGCGGGTCGCCATCTCAAGGCACCACCGGGCATCGAAGGAAGAACCATGGCCAAGCGGGCCTACACGCGCACCAAGCCGCATCTCAACATCGGCACGATGGGGCACGTGGACCACGGCAAGACCACGCTCACCGCGGCGATCACGAAGGTGCTCGCCGAGCGCGGCGGGGCGAAGTACGTGCCGTTCGAGCGGATCGACCGCACGCCGGAGGAGGCGGTGCGGGGCATCACCATCAACATCTCCCACGTCGAGTACGAGACGGCCGACCGGCACTACGCCCACGTGGACATGCCCGGCCACGCCGACTACGTGAAGAACATGATCACGGGGGCGGCGCAGCTCGACGGGGCGATCTTGGTCGTGTCCGGGCAGGACGGGATCATGCCGCAGACCCGCGAGCACGTGCTGCTCGCCCGCAGGGTCGGCGTCGAGCACGTCGTGGTCGCGCTCAACAAGGCCGACGGGGCCGACCCTGAGCTGCTCGACCTCGTCGAGCTGGAGCTGGGCGAGCTGCTGGCCGAGCACGGGTACCACGACGTGCCCATGGTCCGGGTCTCCGGGCTGCGGGCGCTGGCCGGGGACCCGGACTGGACGGCCTCGATCGAGTCGCTGCTGCGCGCGGTGGACGAGCACGTGCCGGTGCCGGTGCGCTACACCGACGCGCCGTTCCTGCTGCCGGTGGAGAACGTGCTCACCGTCACCGGGCGCGGCACGGTGGTGACCGGCGCCATCGAGCGCGGCACGGTCCGGGTGGGCGACACCGTCGAGGCGGTCGGCCTGGCCGACGGCTTCACCGCGGTGGTGACCGGGGTGGAGACGTTCGGCAAGACGATGGAGCGCGGCGAGGCGGGCGACAACGCGGCGGTGCTGCTGCGCGGGGTGCGCAGGGACCAGGTACGGCGCGGGCAGGTGCTCGCCGCGCCGGGGTCGCTGCGCGCGCACAGCCGGTTCAGGGCCAGGATCTACCTTCTGACGACCGCCGAGGGCGGACGCAGCACACCGATCGCGTCCGGCTACCGCCCGCAGTTCTACCTGCGCACCACCGACGTACCCGGCCGAGTGGAACTCGACGCGGACGGCCCCGCTCTCCCCGGCGACACGATCGAGGCCACCGTCGACCTCGCCAAGCCCGTGGCCCTGGAGACGGGCCTCACCTTCGCCGTACGCGAGGGCGGCCTCACCGTCGCCGCCGGCACGATCCTCACCCCCCTCGCCTGACCACATCCCGGGTGCCTGGAAAGTCCCGGGAAACCGGGTATGTGAGGCGTCCGGGATGGCCGGCATGTCCGCCTACGGGCCACGTGGCCCGTAGGCGGACATCGTCGGTTCAGGAGGGCAGGGTGGATGTTCGGTGATCCAGGTCGACGTCGGTGTGCTCTCCCGTCGGTGACAGGCAGATCACCTGGGTGCCCGGCCGCAAGCCTGCGTCGGTGGCGTAGCGGCGGGCCGGCTCGGACTCGGCGGCCGTGTCGCCCGCGTCGGCGGCCAGCAGCAGCGCGGCGATCTCGTCAATCGGCCCGGGGCCGCCCGGCATGTCCGGGCCCGTCATCCCCCAGGCGTCCCACAGCAGCAGTTCGTCGCCCTTGCGGTGCGCCAGTTCGTGGACGACCTGGTCGCGGACGAACCACTCACCGCCCATCGGCAGCGAGGGGTCCACGCCGCAGGTGCCCGCGTCCAGTTCGCCCGCGCGACAGGCCGTCCACGCCCGCGCGGCGGTCATGAAGCGCCACTCCTCGCCGGGGCCGAGCCCGCCGGGGACGTCGGCCGGGTCGAAGGGCCGGTCGGCCGCCGGATCGAGCTGGGCGTCGATCAGCACCCAGCGCTCCCCGTTCCAGTACTCGGCGACGACATGGTCGCAGTTCCATCTGGGGATCAGGTAGCTCGCCAGCCCCACCCGGCTGCGCGCCGGGACCCCCTGGTGCCGCAGCGCCGCCACCATGAGCAGGGTGAAGTCGCGGCAGCAGCCCGCCACCCGGTCCTCCGGGGCGCGCGGAGCGGTCAGCGGCCCCGGGTTGCGGCTCTGGTCGGCGGCCAGGATACGGTCCAGCCACCTGCCGTCGATCTCGGCCAGCCGGTCGGGGGCGAAGGACAGTCCGCTCGCCCGGTAGTGCACGAGGACGTTGCGTACCACGGCGGACAGTTCCGCGGGGTCGGTAGGCAGGCCGTCGAGCAGCGCCGCGTACGGGCCGGGATCGCTGTAGCGGGACTGCCGGGTGAACGGGTCGGACATGGCCTGGGCTCCCTTCTGCCGGGTCACCCGTGATCCTCGCTCACCGCGCCGGTCGGCGCACGGACGATTTCGCGGCCCCCGGGGCTCAGCCGGGCCAGCCTGACCAGTGGTCCACGGTGATCAGTACGGCGGGTCCGCGTGGAGGGTGGTCGCGGTACTGCGGGTACTTCTCGGCGAGCCATTCGGTCTCCGGGGCGCCGTCGTGGGCCACCCGGGCGTGTCCGTCGGCGCGCGCCCACCAAAGGCGGGTCCAGTCGCCGTCGTCGTAGTGGTCGGCCAGCAGGCACACCCGTGGGCGCGCCTCGATGTCGGTCAGCCTGCGCAGTGCCGTCGTGGTCTTGGGCTTGTGATCGACGGCGGTCACCACGAGGTCGCCGCGTACCGCGAACGTCACGGGGACCAGGCGCGGCGAGCCGTCCGGCCGGACGGTGGCCAGCCGTGCCACTCTGGCCGCGGCGAACAGCTCACGGGCGCGCCCCGGGTCCACGCTCAGCCCCCGGCGGGGCGTGGGGTGAGACCGAGGGCGGGGGCGAGTTCGGCGAGCTGCCCGCTCGCCTGGGCCAGGTCGGCGGACAGCGCCTGGACGGCGACGTGGTCGGCCCCGGCGTCGAGATGCGCGCGGACGCGGGCGGCCACGGTCTCGGCGTCGCCCCAGGCGACGATCGCGTCCACCAGGCGGTCGCTGCCGCCGCCCGCGAAGTCGTCGTCGCCGAAGCCGAGCCCGCGCAGGTTGTTCACGTAGTTGGGCAGGCCGAGGTAGAACGACACGTGGGCGCGCGCGGTGGCCCTGGCGGTGGCCGGGTCGGTTTCGAGCACCACCGCCTGCTCGGGGGCGAGCAGCCTGCCGGAGCCGAGCGCCGCGCGGGCCAGCGCCGTGTGCTCCACCGGCACGAAGTAGGGGTGGGCGCCCGCCGTACGCTCCCTGGCCAGCTCCAGCATCCGGGGACGCAGCGCGGCCAGCACGGTGGGCACCGGCGGGTCGGCGTGGAACTCCAGGTTCTCCCTGGCGGTCTCCATCGCCGAAAGGTAGCCGGCCGTGGCGGCCAGGGGATTCGCGTAGTCGTGGCCGCGGACGCTGACTTGGGGCTTGTGGCTGACGCCGACGCCCAGCAGGAACCGGCCGGGGTACGCCTCACCGAGCGCTTCCGCCCCGGCGGCCATGGTGGTGGCGTCGCGGACCCACAGGTTGGCGATACCGGTAGCGACCGGGACGCTCTCGGTGGCGGCGAGCAGGATCGCCGCGGAGGTGAACACCTCCCGGCTGCCCAGCGACTCGCCGAACCACAGCGCGCCGTACCCGAGCCGCTCGATCACAGTGGCGGCCTGCCGTACGGCGGGCAACGGGGCCCGCCCGAAGAGCTGCCAGACGCCGACACGCCCGATGTCCATGATCCTCCTCGCAGGGAACACGTGTTTGAGATCGAATGTACTCGCCGGACCTCTCTCGCCCCAGGAGGTTCCAGGAGCGGCGGGGAATCATCCGGGGAGGCCAGTGGCGGAAAACCCATCGACATGCGGCCGCCCGGCTCGGATCATTGACCCATGCCAGTCGTCAAGGAGGTCCGATTCACCCCGCCGCTCGAACGCGGCGGACCGCAGGAGGGGGCCACCGGCCTGCCGATGACCGTATGGCTGGATGACGGCGACTCGGCGCTCGATGTCATCGACGCGCTCGCTCTGTCGCCGTTCGCCACGGGGGCCCAGCCATGGTCGCGCTCTGCGACGGTGGAGCGCGTGCTGCCGGACGCGCCGCTGATGCCGTCCGGCGGGGCGGTGGTGCGCGCGGCGCACGAGGAGGACGGCCGCGACTCCCGCCTCATCGAGGGCGAGGGCTGGACGCTACGGGTGATCAGGTGGAAGGACCGCTCGGCGACCGTCCACGTCTCGGCGGTCAGCGAGGAGCTGGCCACGAGCGTGATCGCGGAGGCCGTACGCGACGCCGCGGCCGCCGCGCCCGAGGCGGCCCATGTGGAGATCGGCTTCTGGTGGCGCACCGAGCGCGGGGGGCGGCGCAGGGAGCGGCCGATCACCGCGATGCCGTGGGGGCGGATCAAGGACAACTACTCCCGCGCCGCGGGCGGCCGGCTGGACCGGCTGATGCGGCTCACCCGCGACGACGTGAACGGCCGGCTGCTCCTGCTGCACGGCGCGCCGGGCACCGGCAAGACCACGCTGCTGCGCAGCCTGGCCCGCGAGTGGCGGGACTGGTGCCAGGTCGACTGCGTGCTCGATCCGGAGCGGCTGTTCCACGACCCCGGGTACCTGATGGAGGTCGCCATCGGCTTCGGCGAGCCGGGTGACGGGCCCTCGGGCGAGGAGACCAAGTGGCGGCTGCTCGTCCTGGAAGACTGCGACGAGCTGATCAGGGCGGGCGCCAAGGCGGCGAGCGGGCAGGGGTTGTCGCGCCTGCTCAATCTGACCGACGGGCTGCTCGGCCAGGGCCGTGACGTGCTGGTCGCGATCACCACTAACGAAGACCTGTCCCGGCTGCACCCGGCCGTGGTCCGCCCGGGGCGCTGCCTGGCCCGCATCGAGGTCGGCCCGTTGCCCCGCGAGGAGGCGGCGGCCTGGCTCGGCACCGACCAGGGCATCGGCCCGGACGGCGCCACCCTCGCCGAGCTCTACGCCCTGCGCTCGGGCCAGACCATGCCGTCCCCCACCCCCCAGGAATCCACCGGCCTCTACCTGTAACCCCGCACCGACGAGCCGACCGGACCGCCCGCGATCCCGGCGCCGCGGCGGAGCGTGGCCTCCCGCGCCGGAGGTGGGTGGGGGTGCCACCATGCGACCCGCGCCATCCGGCGGCCCCGGGGTCGGATGGGCACAGGTCGCATGGTGGCTGAGGCTGGAAGATCGGCGGGGTGCATACCCTCGCATGTGTCTTGGTCCTCACATAGCCTTTCAAGGGTGGTGAACCCGTGGCCGTTCGCCGGCCGTACCGAGGTGGTGGCGCGGATCGGGTCGGTGGAGGGCGGGCTGGTGGTGGCCGGGCCGCCGGGCGTGGGTAAGAGCCGGCTCATCGCGCGGGCCGTGCGCGGGCTGCCCGGGGTGGCCTGGGTGCGCGGCAGCGAGGCGGTGCGGCGGATCCCGCTGGGGGCCTTCGCCCCGCTTCTGCCCGCCGCGCAGCCGCCCGCCGACGGCCCGCTCCGCTGGGCCGCCGCCACGATCACCGCGCCCGTGCTGGTGGCCGACGACGCGCACCTGCTCGACCCGGCCTCGGCCGCGCTGGTCCATCGGATCGCGGCGAACGGCAGGACCCGTGTGATCGCGACCGTCCGCGCCGATGTCGAGCCCCCCGACCCCGTCCTCGCACTGTGGAAGGACGACCTGCTGCCGCGCATGGACCTCGCCCCGCTGTCCCCCCGCGAGAGCGCGGACCTGCTCGCGGCCGGGCTGGACGGGCCGGTCGAGCCGGCCACCGCCGCCCTGCTGTGCCGCGCCGCCCAGGGCAATCCGCTCCACCTGACCGAGCTGACCTTGTCCCGGCGGCTCGCCCGCGTTCGCGGCGAGTGGCGCTGGCACGGCCCCGAGCCCGTGCCCGGCGCGCTCGGCGAGCTCGTCGCCGAGCGGATCGCCGGGCTGCGGGAGGCCGAACGGACCGCACTGGAGCTCGTCGCGTACGGCGAGCCGGTGGGCGCCGGGCTGCTGGCCGGGATGACCGGCGGCCGGGTGGCCCTTGAGCGGTTGATCGAGCGGCGGCTGGTCGTCGTGCGCCGTGAGGGCCGCAGGATCCAGGTCCGCCTGGCCCATCCGCTGTACGGGGAGGTCGCGCGCGCCCGGTGCGCCGCCCCGCTCGCCCGGCAGCGGGCCGGCGCGCTGGCCGAGGCCGTCACGGCGCTCGGCTCCAAACGGCGCGAGGACGTGCTGAAGGTCGCCCTCTGGCGGCTGGACGGCGGGGTGCCCGGCGATCCGGCGCTGCTGCTGGCCGCCTGCGACCTCGCCAGGTCCATGCGCGATCTGGACCTCGCCGAGCGCCTGGCCAGGGCGGCGGTGGACGCCGGCGCGGTACGCGCGCTGCCCAAGCTGGGCGCGGTGCTGGCCGGCCGCGACCGCCACCAGGAGGCCGAGGAGATCTACGCCGCCGCGTGGGAGCGCGACCTGGACGATTCCACCAGGGCCGACTGCGGCCTGATGCGGGCGCTGAACCTCGTCTGGGGCATCGGCCGGATCGACCAGGCCCGCGCCCTGCTGCGCGAGATCCCGCTCCCGGCCGGTGACGTGGCCACCCACCAGAGCGTGATGGCGATGCGCGCGTCGCTGGAGAGCGCCGCGGGCGACGTACGCGCCGCACGCGCGCTGCTGGCCCGGGCGCGTGAGCTGGGCCCGCTGGGGCCACGGGCGCTGCGCGGCAACGGCACCACCGAGGCGGCCATCCTGCTCGGCGAGGGCCGGGCCACCGCGTGCCTGGCGATGGTGGACGCCACGCTCGCGGTGCTGGCCGAGGAACCCGACGCGCGGCCGGGCCTGAGTTCGGCGCTGGCGGACACGGCGGTACAGGCCGCGCTGCTCACCGGCGACCTGGACGCCGCCGAACGCCTCACCCGCGAGGGAGCCGAGCCGGGCGCCGGCTTCGGGCCCTGGCAGCGGCCCCCGCCGCAGTTCGGCTCGCGCCGGGCGCAGATCCTGCGGCTGCGCGGCCGGGTGGCCGACGCGGTGGACGCCTCCGCCGATGCCGTGTCCAACCTGCCCCCGCGCGGCCTGCTGGCCGGGCAGTGCCTGAGCGAGCTGGCGCATGCGCACGCGTTGCTCGGTGACGCCCGCGCGGCCACCGACACGCTGGAGCTGGCCGAGCGGATCACCCTGCCCATCGGCCCGCACGTGGTGTTCCCGCTGCGCGCGGCCCGGGTGTGGACGCTCGCCGCGCGCGGCGACGTACCGGGGGCGATCGCGGCGGCGCTCCGGCTCGCCGAATCGACCCTGCGGTGTTACGCGCCGTTCGCGCTGCACGACGTGGTCCGGCTGGGCCACGGCGAGCTGGTCGCCGAACGGCTGGCGGCCCTGGAGGTGGACGGCCCGCTGGCCGCGCTGTTCGTCCGGCACGCCGCGGCCACCACCGGCCGCGACCTCGACGCGGTGTCCGCCGCGTTCGAGGAGCTCGGCATGCTGCTGCACGCGGCCGAGGCGGCGGCGCAGGCGGCGGCCCGCCACCGCGACGCGGGCGCGCGCCGCGCCGCGCGTACCTCGGCCACCAGGGCGGGCGCCCTGGCCCGGCGCTGCCAGGGAGCCCGCACCCCCGCGCTCGCCGGCCTGGAACTCCCCGAGCTGACCCCGCGGCAGCGGCAGATCGCCGAACTCGCCGCCCAGGGCCTGACCAACAGGGAGATCGCCGAACGCCTGGTGGTGTCGGTCCGGACGGTCGCCAACACGCTGTGCGCGGTCTACGACCGCACGGGCGTCAACGACCGCACCGCCCTTGCCGAACTCCTCGGCACGGCGGCGGGGGCGACCGCCCGCCCCCCGCTCGCCACCTGACAAGCCCGCCGGGCCACCTCACCGCGAGAGCGATCGGCAGGTACGGCACCGCGCCCCCCTCAGCACGGCGGCAGGAGCGGCCACGCGCCACCTGACCACCTCACCGCGAAGCCCGCCGCAAACCCGAGAGCGATCAGCAGGTACAGCACCGCCGCCACCACGAACCCCTCGGCACGGCGGCGGCGACCGCGCCCCGCTCGCCTCACCGCGGGATCCGCCGCAGCCCGAGGGCGATCAGCAGGTACGGCACCGCCGCCGCCGCGAAGATCTGCCACGGCGGGGCCCATGCCGATCCCGCGCCGTAGGCGGCGAAGAGCAGTACCGCCACCACCTCCGAGCCGAATCCCGCCGCCGAGGTGATCGTCGCGCGGTAGCGGTCGCCGACCTGCTCCTGCAACCGGGCGTCGGCCGCCGCCATGGCCCACCGGAACCCGCCGAAGGCCACGCCGACCAGCGCGAATCCGGCCGGTCCCGTGGCCGCGCCGACCGCCAGGCAGACGGCGGCCAGGGCCAGCACGGGTGTCAGCCATCGGGTGCCGCGCCCGGCCAGCCAGCCCCCGGCCACCGCCCCGACGTCGGTCACCAGCACCAGCAGGGGCACTGCGGCGAGCGCCACCCCGGTTCCGGCGGCGAGCATCGGCAGGTACTCGTCGATGGCGGTGACGCCGGTGAGCAGGGAGGCGAGCAGGAGGGTGAGGCGCAGCGCGGGGGCCCGCCGTACCGCGGCGAGGGCGTCGCGCAGCAACGCACGGGCGCCGCCCTGCCCGCCTGCGGAATCCGCAGGGTCCGCAGAATCGGCAGTGTCCGCGTCCTGGCCCGGTGAGGCCCTGGTCTCGGGGAGCGCCATGCCCGCGACCGCGCCCAGCAGGCACACCGCGATGCTCGCCGCCCCCAGCGCCGGATGGCCGCCCCAGGCGAGGACCGGCGCGGCCAGCGCGCTCGCCGCGAGCATCGCGGTGGACCCCATGGCGCGGGCACGCCCGATCACCCTGGCGTAGGAGCCCGCACGGCCGATGCGCGCCAGCTCCTCATAGACCAGGGCCTCCCAGGCACCCGAGGTCAGCGCGGTGCCCGCGCCCCACAGCACGAAGCCCGCCGCGAACGACGGATAGCCGGGCAGGAAGGTCCACAGCGCGTAACCCGCGCCGGTGACGATCGGCGAGATGACCAGCAGCAGCCTGCGTGAGAAGAGGTCGGCCAGCAGCCCGGACGGAACCTCGAACGCGAAGGAGGCGACGGACCAGATCACGAACAGCGTGGAGATCTGGGCGGCCGACAAACCGGTCTCGGCGAACAGCAGCGCATAGACCGGATAGAGCAGGATGAAGTCATCAAGAAACGCGTAGGCGTAGAGCCGACGCGTCAGCCGGTGTTCAGGTGAAGATCAATGTCGCCAGGTCATGCCCGGCACCTTACACCATCCAGGCGCGGCCAAGGGACGGCAAGGAGAGCCCCGGGGGCGGTGTGGGACCGCCGTCGCCCGTGCCGGTGATCTCTACCGTCACCGCGCGTGAAACACTCCAGAGCGCTTGCCGCAACCGCGTCCGCGATCACGTTCGTCCTGCTCGGCGCCCTTCCCGCCGCCGCCTCTCCGCCTCCGCCACCGCCGGTCACCGCCGCCCTGACCAACCTGGAGGCGCTGCCCATCGCCCCGCCCGGCAGCAGCGCCGGCTATGACCGGGAGCTGTTCCCGCACTGGACCACGGTGTCGGGGACCTGCGACACCCGCGAGACGGTACTGCGGCGGGACGGCGATCAGGTGACCACCGACGCCGCCTGCCGCGCCGTCTCCGGGAGCTGGTTCTCCCCCTATGACGGGATCACCTGGACGCGCGCCTCCGACATCGACATCGACCACATGGTGCCGCTGTCGGAGGCGTGGAAGTCCGGCGCGTCCCAGTGGACCACCGAGCGCCGCAGGGCGTTCGCCAACGACCTCGCCTCCAGCCAGCTCTGGGCCGTCACCGACAACGTCAACCAGGCCAAGGGCGACAAGGACCCGGCGCTCTGGCGCCCGCCGCTGGCGAGCTTCCAGTGCACCTACGCCCGCTCATGGGTGGACGTGAAGTTCAGGTGGGGGCTCGCGGTGGACGACGCGGAGAAGACCGCGCTGGCCGAGATGCTCGCGACCTGCTGACCGTCACCCCCGCCGTAGCCGGAGCGTGACGATCTCGAACGGCCGCAGCCGCAGCTCATCGTCGGGCGCGGCCGGGCGGCGCCCGCCCGCGAGCGGCCGTTCGAGCAGGTCGGTCTCGATCGTCTCGGCCACCGGTACGGCGCAGCTCAGCCGTACCGACGCGCGCCCGCCCAGGCACTCGTACAGGCGCACCACCAGGTCGCCGGAGCGGTCGTCGGCGAGCTTGACCGCCTCCACGACCACGCCCTCGCCCTCCAGGGACACCAGCGGGCGCACGCCGTGCGCCCCCCGCACGGTGCGCGGCGGCAGGTTGAGGTCGTAGCCCTCGCGCACCGCGTCTCCGATGGCCGCGCCGGGCGCGATGGCGTACCGGAACCGGTGCATGCCCTGGTCGGTCTGCGGATCGGGGAAACGGGGGGCGCGCAGCAGCGAAAGCCGTACCGTGGTGGCGGTGCCGCCGCCCGGCGTGGGCCGGCGGGTGACGTCGTGGCCGTAGGTGGAGTCGTTGACCACGGCGACGCCGTAGCCCGGCTCGCCGACGTGCAGCCAGCGGTGCGCGCAGATCTCGAACTTCGCGGCGTCCCAGGAGGTGTTGGCGTGCGCGGGCCGGTACACGTGCCCGTACTGGATCTCCGCGGCCGAGCGGTCGGCCCGCACGTCGATCGGGAAGGCCGCCTTGAGGATGCGCTCGCGCTCCCCCCAGTCGACCTCGGTCTCGATGTCGAGGCGGCGCGCGCCGGGCAGCAGGCGCAGCGTCTGGCGCACCCGGGAGGAGCCGAAGGCGCGCACCACGCGCACGGCGGTGGCGTCGTCGGCGGCGACCTCCTCGGCCGCCACCAGGTCGGTCACCGTGTTGCGGTAGTAGCCCTCCACGTCCCAGGCGTCCCAGCTGATGGGCAGGTCCTTGTGGAGCTGGAGCAGGTTGCCCCGGGCGCCGGGGGGCAGCACCTCGCGGCCGGCGGTGAGGTCGCGCAGCGAGGTGATCAGCCCGTCGCCGTCCACGGTGACCCGCAGCAGCCCGTTGTCCATGACGAACTCGCCGTCGGCGATGGTCATGACGGTCGTGCTCGCGTCGGCCTCGGGGGCGCGGGTGGCGCCGAACGCGGGCACCCCGCCCCGAGCGTACGGCGAGCCGTTGAACACCACGGGCCGCTCGCCCCGGCCCGCCAGCGCCTGCTGCGCCTGCTGGATGATCTCCTCCAGCTCGGCGCCGATCTCGGCGTAGGCCGCCTCGGCCTCGCGGTGGACCCAGGCGATCGAACTGCCCGGCAGGATGTCGTGGAACTGGTTGAGCAGCACCCTTTTCCAGAGCCGGTCCAGCTCGTCGTAGGGGTAGCCGGCGAGCCCGGCGACGGCGGCGGTGGCCGACCACAGCTCGGCCTCGCGCAGCAGGTGCTCGCTGCGCCGGTTGCCCTGTTTGGTACGGGCCTGGCTGGTGTAGGTGCCGCGGTGCAGCTCAAGGTACAACTCCCCTACCCACACCGGCGGGTCGGGGTATTCGGCGGCGGCGGCCTCGAAGAACTCCACCGGCGTCTCCATCCGCACCTGCGGGGAGCCCTCCAGGTCCGCCGTACGGCGGGCGCGCGCCACCATCTCCCTGGTCGGCCCGCCGCCCCCGTCGCCCCACCCGAACGGCACCAGCGAGCGGGTGCCGCGCCCCTTCTCCGCGTAGTTGCGCGAGGCGTGGGCCAGTTCCTCGGCGGACAGCTCGGCGTTGTAGGTGTCGACCGGCGGGAAGTGGGTGAAGATCCGCGTGCCGTCGATGCCCTCCCACCAGAAGGTGTGGTGCGGGAACCGGTTGGTCTGGTTCCAGGAGATCTTCTGGGTGAGGAACCACCGCGACCCGGACAGCTTGATGATCTGCGGGAGCGCCGCCGAGTAGCCGAAGGAGTCGGGCAGCCACACGTCCACGGTCTCGATGCCGAACTCCTCGGCGTAGAACCGCTTGCCGTGCACGAACTGGCGGGCCATCGCCTCGCCGCCGGGCATGTTGGTGTCAGGTTCCACCCACATGCCGCCGGTCGGGACGAACTGCCCGCCGGCGACGAACCGTTTGACCCGTTCGTAGACGGCGGGGTGGTGCTCCTTGAGCCAGGCGAGCTGCTGGGCCTGCGACATGGCGAAGCGGAAGCCGGGCTCGGCGTCCATCAGGTGGGTGACGTTGGCCGTGGTCCTGGCGACCTTGCGTACGGTCTCGCGCAGCGGCCACAGCCAGGCCGAGTCGATGTGGGCATGCCCGACGGCGGAGATCCGGTGCGCGCTGGCCTGGGCGGGGGCGGCGAGCACGCCGGCCAGGCGGGCGCGGGCCTCCGCCGCCGTGCTCCCGACGTCGAGCGGGTCGAGGACGTCCAGCGCGCGCTCCAGGGCGCGCAGGATCTCGTGGCGGCGCGGCTCGTGCGCGCCGAGCTGGTGCATGAGCTGGTCAAGGACCTCCATGTCCTGGACCAGCTCCCAGACCTCGCGGTCGAGGACCGCGAGGTCCATCCGCAGGAGCCGGTAGAGCGGGGCGGTGCCCGCGGTCTCCTTGTCGCCGAGCGGCGTCGGCACGCCGATCGGGTGGATGATCGGGTTGGCCGCCGCCTCGACCCAGAAGAAGACGTCCTCGCCGCCCGCCGCGGGGGCGGCCACGGGCAGCCAGGCGTTGCGCGGGTTGATGCCCTTCACCGGGCGGCCGTCGGCGGTGTAGGCCAGCGCCTCGCACAGGAACCCGGTGCGCTCGATGACGAAGCCGATGTCGATGACCGCCTCGACCGTCTCCCCCGCCCACTCCGGCGGCACCCGGCCCGACAGCCGGAACCAGCTCGTGCCCCAGGGCGGGCCCCACGCCTCGCCGATTCGCGCCGGGCGGTAGTCCTGCCGGACGGCGTACTCGAAGGGGACCGGCTCGCCTGGAGCGTGCCACACCTGGACGTCGAGCGGGACGGCGCGCCCGTAAACCGCCGGGCGAACGCGTTCGCGCAGCACGCGGTCCAAACGCGCCTCGGCGAGCTGGCGGTCATCATGCATGCGAGGTCTCCTTCGCAGGGGGGCTGATCAGGTGGCGAGGCGTTCGCACAGCCAGGCCAGGGCGAGCGGGTAGCGGTACTCGATGCCGGCGTGCCCGGCGTCGAACAACTCGAAGTGGACGCGTTCGCCGGGCACACCGGCCGCCTGCACGGCGCGGCGGAAGGCCACCGCGCCGAAGTCGAGGTAGTACTCGTCGCCGTCGCCGGCGTCGATCCAGATCGCGCGCATCGACCGCAGCGCCTCGGCGTGCGCGGGCCGGGCGGCCATCAGCACCGGGTCGTGGGCCAGCCAGCGCTCCCACACAGCGGGCACGACCGCGCCGGTGTCGTCGAAGGGGATGCGCACGGTGCCGTCGCCGTCGGCGGAGTAGGCCGCCGCGTAGGCGTAGATCTCCATCAGCTCCAGGTCGCCCGGCCTGGTGCCGGCGATCCTGCTCCTGAAGTCGGCCAGGAAGCCGGGGTAGGACCCGTCGTGGTGGTCGCGCAGCAGCCGGGCGCGGGCCGGGAACGCGGGCCGGTAGGCGACCTCGAAGAGCGCGTCGCCCGCGTGGGTGGCGAGCGCGCCGAACACGCCGGGGCGCAGCATGGGGGTGACCATGGCCGCGTAGCCGCCGCTGGACTTGCCGGTGATGGCCCGGTGGTCGCGGCTCGCCAGGGTGCGGTACCTGGCGTCCACCCACGGCACGATCTCGTCGCACAGGTAGGAGTGGTAGCGCCCGGTGGCGGGCGAGTCGAGGTACTGGCTGCCGCCGTAGGAGGTCCACGCGTCGAGGTAGACCACGATCGCGGGCGGGGCCCGCCTCTCGGCGAACACGGCGTCGGCCAGCTCGGGATAGGAGCGGCGGAACGGCACGTGGTTCAGCCACATGCCGACCTGGCCCGTGTAGCCCTGGGTGACGTAGACGGCCGGATAGCGCCGCCGCGGCTCGTCGTCGTAGCCGGGCGGCACGTAGACGAGCAGCGGCCTGCGGTGCGGGTCGCCGAGCGGGTTGCCGCGCAGCAGCGCGCTGTCGATGACGTGGTGGTCGAGGCGACCCGCGAGTTCGGCGGACCAGGGCGGCATGGCGCTTGCTCTCCAATCGGGGGCCGGACGGCGGGCGACGAAGGCGATGTACCCTCATGGCCGGCCCGTCCCCCGCACGCGGAGGGAAGGAGTCGCTACCCCTGGCTCCTCATCGACCTCACCGGTCGTCTAGCGCCTCACCACTCCTCGACCGGCAGCTCGACCTCGTTGCCCGGGTCGAAGACCACGACGCCGTCGCCGAGCCGCACCACGTGCACGTTGCGCGCCATGCCGCGGCCGTACGCGCGGCGGGCGGCCTCTCGCGCCCAGTCGGCGAAGTGGTAGCCATCGCTCTCCACTCCGCCGCCGGGAAGCTCCCAGCGCACCTCGAAGCGGTTCGGCGGCCACGCCGGAGCCAGTGGCGGGTGCTGTGGCATGAGTTCCATCCCCCTGTGCTGCTCTCTCTCCTCCCGCCCGCCCGCGCTTTGCCAGGACGCGGGCACCGGCTGGAGCCCCGATGACGAAAGTCGAGGCTAGCCTCCCCGGTTACGGCTGACCAGAACCACCCCTCCCCTTAGGCCACTCCAGCAGCACCTGACAAACGGTCAGATCCTGTCCTATAGGGGGCGTCACCAGGATTTAACCGGCCCGTTCATGCGCCGTCAGTTTCCCCTGAAGGTCTCCTCCACTTGCACCTGCACGGTTGTAGTCAGCCAAAACGACAAAAGCTGATAACAACCCCCAAACCCCCGCAAAGTACACCGAGCACGTATCGGAGCCTGAACATGTCACGTCGCGCGCTGTGCGCCGCGTCACTGGGTGTCGCCGTCGCCGCCGCCCTGTCCGCCTGCTCCTCGTCCACCGCAGGGGCCGAGAGCGGCGAGGAGCTGACGTTCGCCGCCATCCCCGCCGAGCAGAACGCCGACCCGGTCGTCGACTACGCCAACGTCATCAAGCTGATCGAGAAGAACACCGGCAGGAAGGTGAAGTTCGTCCGCTCCACCGACTACAACGCGGTGATCGAGGGCACCGTCTCCGGCAAGATCGACATCGCGGAGTTCGGCCCGCTCTCCTACGTGCTCGCCCGGAACAACGGCGCCAAGATCACCCCGATCGCGTCCACGGTCACCGAGGGGCAGCCGCCCACCTATGTGAGCTACGCGGTCGTCAAGGCCGGCAGCCCGATCAAGGGCCTGGCCGGGCTCAAGGGCAAGAAGGTGTGCTTCGTCGATCCCGGCTCCACGTCGGGCTACCTGTTCCCCGCCGCCGCGCTGGTGGGCGCGGGCATCGACCCCAAGACCGGCGTCTCCCCCGTGATGGCGGGCGGCCACGACAACAGCGTCACCTCCGTGACCGGGGGCACCTGCGACGCGGGCTTCGCCTACGACCAGATGGTGGACAAGCTGCTGGTGGAGAAGGGCAAGATCAAGCAGGGCGACGTGAAGGTCGTCTGGAAGTCCGAGCCCATCCCCAACTCCCCGATCGCCATCAGCGACGCGCTGCCCGCCGACATCAAGACCAAGCTGGCCGACACCTTCGTCAAGGACGCCAACAAGGACCGCATGGTCGCGCTCGGCATCTGCGCCGACGCCGGTGCCTGCAAGGTCACCTCCGACGGCGAGGTGTGGGGCTTCGGCGCGGTGAACGACGCCACCTTCGACCCGATTCGCACGGTCTGCGCGGCGACCAAGCATGACAAGTGCTCGGAGGCGTAGCGGCATGAACCACGGCACGGACCACATCGTGGAAGTCGGCTCGCTGGTCAAGACGTACGGTGAGACGCGCGCCTGCGACGGCGTCGGCCTGACCGTGACCGCGGGCGAACTGGTCGCCCTGGTCGGGCCCTCGGGGTCGGGCAAGTCCACCCTGCTGCGCCACCTCAACGGGCTCGCCCGGCCGGACTCGGGGACCGTACGCGTGCTCGGGGTGGACGTCGTCACCGCGCGCGGGCGCGCCCTGCGCGCGCTGCGCCGCCGGGTCGGCATGGTCTTCCAGCAGTTCAACCTGATCGGGCGGCTCACGGTACTGGAGAACGTGCTGACCGGCGCGCTCGGCCGCGACCCGCTGCCCCGGTACGGCATCGTCACCTGGCCGAAGACCGACCGCGCGGCGGCCATCGAGCACCTGGACCGGGTCGGCCTCGCCGACCGCGCCTACCAGCGCGCCGACAGCCTGTCCGGCGGTCAGCAGCAGCGGGTGGCCATCGCCAGGATGCTCATGCAGCGCCCGGAACTGGTGCTCGCCGACGAGCCGGTGGCCTCGCTGGACCCCGAGTCCGCCGCCCAGGTGATGGACCTGCTGTTCCGGATCTGCCTGGAGGACCGGCTCACCGTGGTGTGCAGCCTGCACCAGATCGACCTCGCGCTGGCCTGGACCCGCAGGGTCGTCGGCCTGCGCGACGGCCGTGTGGTGCTCGACCAGCCGACCGGCGCGCTCGACCATGAGCGGCTGCGGCAGGTCTACGTGCCGGCGGCGCCGGTCGCCGTGGGCGCCGGCGCATGACGCATGGATCGGCCACCCGTGCCCGCGGCCTCGGGCCGGCCGCGGGCGCGGTCCCGCTGACGCCGCCGCCGAGCGCGCGCAGGATCGCCGCGTGGGCCTACCCCGTCGTGTTCGCCGGGCTCGGCCTGCTCGCGGTGCAGCACGTCGGGATCGGCCTCGCCGCCCTGGCCGAGGGCGGCGACGCGATGGGGGCGCTGCTCGCGCGGGCCTGGACTCCCACGCTGGCCGCGCCCGCGACCACCTTCGCCCACGTCCTGGACACCCTGTCGATGACGATCGCGGGCACGGCGCTCGCGGTCGCCGCGGCCACGGTGCTGGCCGTGCTGGCGGCGCGCAACACCACGCCCGGCCCGGCCGTGCGGTCCCTGGCGCTCGCGATGATCGTCGGCTGCCGGGCGATCCCCGACATCGTGTTCGCCATCTTCTTCGTGGCGGCGCTCGGCATCGGCCCGCTGCCCGGCGTGCTCGCGCTCGGCCTGCACTCCATCGGCATGCTGGGCAAGCTGTTCACCGAGGCGGTGGAGGCGGCCGACGACGGGATCGGAGAGGCGGTGGCGGCCACGGGGGCCGGTCCGGTACGGCGGCTGCTGGCCGGGATCTTCCCGCAGGCGGTGCCGTCCATGGTGGCGGTCACGCTGTACCGGATCGACATCAACTTCCGTGCCTCGGTGCTGCTCGGGGCGGTCGGCGCGGGCGGGATCGGGATGGACCTGCGCACCGCGTTCGGGTTCACCGACTACCGGGAGGCGCTCGGCATCTCGTGCGTGGTGGTGGCGGTGGTGTTCCTGGTCGAGGCGGTCTCGCTGGGGCTGCGCTCGCTGCTGATCGGCGGCGGCCGGGCGAGCGGGCTGCCCCCGGTGCGCGGCACCCGGGTGCCGTGGACGGCCGGCCGTACCGTCACGCACGTCGCGGTCTGGGGCGGCCTGCTCGTCGCGGCGGTGGCCTGCTGGCGCTCGGGGGCGACGCCGGACGCGGCCCCGGCGACCGCCGCGGGCTCGCTGCGGGCGCTCACCGAGTTCTTCCCGCCGGACTTCGCGCCGGTGCTGGACATCCTCGGCCCCGGCCTGGCCGAGGTCTGCGCGATCGCGATGGCCGCCACGTTCCTGGGCGTGCTCGGCGGGCTGGTGCTGGGCCTGCTGGCCGCGCGTACCGTGGCGCCGCATCCGGCGGTGCGCGCGGCGGCCCGGGCCGCGCTGGCCTTCCTGCGCTCGATCCCGGACCTGCTGCTGGTGCTGCTGTTCGTGGCCGCCTTTGGGATCGCCGAGGGCGCGGTGGCGGGCACCTGCGCGCTCTCGCTGTTCACCGCCTCTTTCGTGGGCAAGCTGGTCGCCGACACCGCCGAGGAGATCCGCCCCGGTCCCAAGGAGGCGATCCTCTCGACCGGGGCGGGCCGGGTGCAGGAGCTTCTGTACACGGTGCTGGGCCAGCTCACCCCGCGCCTCACCGGCCACTCCCTGTACGCCCTGGACGTCAACCTGCGCTCCTTCCTGGTGCTCGGCATCGTGGGCGCGGGCGAGATCGGCTTCGCGCTCAGCCGGCACATCCGCTCGCTGGACTACGACGTGGTGACCGCGATCGTGCTGCCGATCTTCGCGATCGTGCTGGTCGTGGAGCTGGTGTCGGCGTCGCTGCGAGGGGCGTTGCGGTGACGGTGACCGCCCGGCAGGTGCCGATTCACCCGCCGGGCCCCTCCGGTTCACCATCGGCGGCCAACCTGCTTGTCATGACAAGCTCCCACCGCTATTTGGAGATGGCAGAAGAGCTGGAGTCAGAACTGCAGCACGTGCCCGTGGGCTCACGGGTGCCGAGCGAGCACGCCCTGGCCAGCCGGTTCGGCGTCAGCCGGCCCACCGCCCGGGCGGCGCTGCAGGAGCTGGAACGCCGCCTGCTGGTCCACCGGGTGCAAGGCCGTGGAACGTTCCGAAGGGGCCGGCTGGACTATGTCATCAGCCCCGCGTGGCCGCCCTCGTTCAGCGAGACACTGCGCCGCGCGGGCGGCGTGCCGGGGGTGCGGCTGATCTCGGTCGCCGTACGGCGGGCCGTGGAGCAGGAGTGCCGCCAGCTCGCCCTGCCCGCCGCCAGCGCCGTGTGGTCGGTGGAGCGCGTCTTCACCGTGAACGGGGAGGTGGCGGCGTACGCGACCAGCGTGCTCCCGCACCGCGCGCTGCCCGGCCTGGACGCCGCGCTGACCGGCGAGGCGTCCCTGGCCACCGCGCTGCGCAGGCGCTACGGCATCGCCGTGCAGCGGCTGCGCTACCGGATCAGCCTGGCCAGCCCGCCGCAGGTGATCGCCGACCACCTCACCGTGGACCGGACGCCGACCTGGCTGGCCGAGAGCGTCAACCGCACCTCGCACGGAACGCCCATCGAGAGCGCCCGCACGTACATGCGCGCGGACGTGCTCAACATCAGCTTCGAGATGGAGGAACGAACACCGTGACCGCGAAGCTCACGACCGAGCACCGCGCCGAACTGCTGTCCGCGGCCACCCGCGACGAACTCGTCGCGCTGGCCGAACGCCTGCTCGCCCAGGGCGCGCTCGGCGAACCGGCCGTCCTGGTCCCGCCGGAGGTGGGGATGGTGATGCTCCAGGTGCGCGAACCCATCGCCGAGGAGCGCTTCTACCTCGGGGAGGTGCTCGTGACCCGCTGCGGAGCGGAGGTCGCGGGCGTCGCCGGCTGGTCGATGCGCGGCGACGACGACCGCATCGCCGCGCTGGCCGCCGCCCTGCTGGACGCGGTCTGCGCCGCCGGGCTGCCGGAGTCCGCCGAGGTGGAGGAACTGTGCGCGGCCGTCGAGCGGCGCAGGCGGCGCGAGATCGACGAGGAATGGGCGCGGATCGCCCCGACCTTGGTGACCTTCGAGGAACTGCCATGACCGCGAGCACGAGCCTGGCGGATGTGCGAGGGGTGCGGCGCGACCCGCGCGCCTCCCAGCGCGACTTCCGGGTGCTGCTGGACGTGCTGTCCCGGCCGGGGCGGATCGGCCACCTGGCGGTGACCCCGGGGACGCCCGCCGCGACCATTCCGGTGGCCGGGCTGGCGGACGTGGAGGTCCCGCTGGCCGTACTGGCCGACGGCGGGCGGCGGGAATGGGCGCGGGCCCTGCGCGTGGCGACCGGCGCGCCCGCCGCCGACCCGGACGCGGCCCGCCTGGTGCTGGCGCTGCGCCCGCTCACGCCCGCCGAGATCGGCGCGCTGCCGCGCGGCGACGCGCTGCACCCCGAGCTGGGCGCGCGCCTGGTACAGGCGGTGGACGCGCTGCTCCCCGGCGCGCAGGCCGCGCCGGGCGACACGGCGCTGACGCTCACCGGGCCCGGGATCGACGGGCGGGCCGTCCTCGCGGTGCGGGGATTCGGCGCGGACGCCGCCAGGGCGCTGGCCGCGGCCAACGCCGGCTTCCCCGCCGGGATCGACACCTTCCTGGTCGCGCCGGACGGCGCGGTGGCCGGCCTGCCGCGCAGCACGCGGATCACGCTCGAAGGAGAGGACTGATGGGATTTTCCAACGCGCGCGGCGGCACCGAGGCGATCCTCGCGGCCGAGCGGCTGGTACGGCGCAGCGGCGAGGAGGCCGGCAGCGACCGGATCGGCCTCGCCCAGCTCATCGAGCGGATGGGCCTCGCCGTGGACCGGGTGATGGGCGAGGGCGGGCTGTGGTCGCCGGAGCTGGCCGCGCGGGCACTGCGCCAGGCCGAGGGCGACGTGATGGAGGCCGCCCAGTTGCTGCGCGCCCACCGTTCCTCGATCCCCCGCCTGGCCTACTCCGAGGTGGCCTCCACCGACGAGCTGCGGGTGATCCGGCGCATCTCCTCGGCCTTCCGCAACCCGCCGGGCCGCCAGCTCCTCGGCCGTACCACCGACTACGTGGGCCGGCTGCTGGACCTGATGCCCGAGGACGCCGACGCGGCCGAGGACGCGCCGCACGACCACGCCCATGAGCACGGGCACGGACACGGCCACGACGAGCCGGTCACCACCGAGGACCAGGACCTCCGGCATCCGCCGCGGCTGATCGGCCTGCTGCGCGAGATGGACATGGTCGTGGAACGGCGGCCCGGCGCGGATGCCGGGGACCCGGAGCCGTTCGACATCACCCGGGTCCCGGTGCGGCCGGGTGCGCCGCGCTCGGCCGTACTGGCCGCGCTGGCGCGCGCCGAGACCGGCGCGCTGGTGAACCTCTGGTACGCCTACACCTTCAGCACCGTCAAGCACGGCCACGAGATCCCCGGCGAGGTACGGCACGGCTGGCTGCCGGTCAAGGTGGCCCACCCCGTCACCGGCCGCCCGGTCACGGTCACCGAGATCCGGGTCACCGAGGTCGAGACCATCGACGACCTGGACCGGCCCGAGGAGGACCGCAGCAGGCTGGACCTCGGCTACGGGCTGTGCTTCGGCCACAACGAGCGCAAGGCCATCGCCATGGCCGGGCTGGACCTGCTGGTCCACCGCGACGGCGGCCGTACCGAGCTGGAGCAGCGGGTGCTGATCACCCTCGACGGGATCGAGGCGTGCGGCTTCCTTGAGCACCTCAAGCTCCCCCACTACGTCGACTTCCGCTCGCTCCTGGACCGCAAGCGCGCGGTCAGGGGCTCGTCCGCCGATGGAGGCGCCCGATGACCACCACCCTGCGCCCGGGTACGGCCCTGCGCGGCCTGGCCGGGGACGCGGAGACCACCGGGATCTTCGACGAGCTGTCCCGGCGCGAGGTGCGCAGAGCCGTCCTCACGGCCGTGGCCGTACCGGGCTACCAGGTGCCGTTCGGCTCCAGGGAGATGCCGGTCGCCCGCGGCTGGGGCTCGGGCGGGCTGCAGGTGACGCTGGCCCTGGTCGGCCCCGAGGACCGGCTCAAGGTCATCGACCAGGGCGAGGACGCCGGGGTCAACGCCGCCAACCTGCGCAGGCTGGTGTGCGGGCAGGCCGGCTGCGACGAGGTCACCGACACCCGTGAGGCCACCCTCGTGCAGTCGCGGCACCGCATCCCCGAGACGCCGATGACCGAGGAGCAGGTGCTGGTCCTGCAGGTGCCGGTGCCCGAGCCGCTGCGCGGCGTGGTGTCGGACATGCGCGAGCAGCGGCGGATGCACGCCGAGGCCGACTACGCCAAGATGTGGGTCAGCCTGTACGAGGACATCGTGCGCAACGGCGTGGTCACCCGTTCGGCGGGCTACCCGTGCCTGGTGAACGGCCGCTACGTGATCTCCCCCACCCCGATCCCGCGCTTCGACGTGCCCAAGCTGGACCACTCGGCGCACCTGACCCTGTTCGGCGCGGGACGCGAGAAGCGCATCTACGCCGTACCGCCGCACACCCTGGTCGAACCGCTGACCTTCGAGGACGTGCCGTTCGAGGTCGAGCACACGCCGGGGGCGGCCTGCCGCCACTGCGGCTCGGCCGGCACCTACCTGGTGGAGGAGCCCACCCGGGACGGAACGGTCCACTGGGTGTGCAGCGACACCGACCACTGCGCCCGCAACCGCATGGAGGAGGACCGATGAGCGCCCTGAAGGTCGAGGGGCTCGGCAAGATCTACGGAGATCCGGGCCCGGCGTCGCTGGCCGGCACCGGCCCCGAGCACGGCACCGCCCTTTCGCCCGCCACCGGCGCGATGATCGCCTGCTGGGACGTGTCCTTCGAGGTCGAGCCGGGCGAGGCGCTCGGCCTGGTGGGCGAGAGCGGTTCGGGCAAGTCCACCGTGCTGCGCTGCATCGCCGGGGACGAGCGGGCCACCGCGGGCGACGTGCGGATCGCCGGGATGCCGGATGCGAACCTGCTCGACCTGGACGACTCCGCCCGCCGGGCACTGCGGGTGGACCGGATCTCCGTGGTGTACCAGGACCCGGCCGCCGGGCTGGACCTGCGGGTCAGCGCGGGCGGCAACATCGCCGACCGGCTCACCGCGGCGGGCTGGCGGCACTTCGGGAACATCAGCGCCAGGGCCGCGGAGCTGCTGGAGCGCACCGAGGTACCGCTGTCCCGGATGAACCACGTGGTGGACACCTTCTCCGGCGGCATGCGCCAGCGGGTGCAGATCGCCAAGGCGCTGGCCAACCGGCCCGCGATCCTGCTCCTGGACGAGCCCACCACCGGCCTGGACGCGTCGGTCGCGGCCGGGGTCTTGGACCTGCTGCGCGGCCTGCTGGAGGAACTGGGCGTGGCCGCCGTGGTCGTGTCGCACGACTTCGCCGTCATCGAGGCGCTGACCCGCAGGGTCGTGGTCATGCAGCACGGCCGGATCGTGGAGGCCGGGCTCACCGACCAGTTGCTCGAAGATCCGCAGGACGCCTACAGCCAGCGGCTCGTCTCGGCCGCGAGGGGATGAGGCCCATGCTCTCCATCAGGAACCTCACCAAATCGTTCACCCTGCACACCGTGGACGGCCGCGTGGTCCCCGCCCTGGCGGGCGTGGACCTGGACGTCTGCGCGGGCGAGCACGTGGCGCTGGCCGGGACCTCCGGCGCGGGCAAGTCCTCGCTGCTGCGCTGCGTGTACCGCACCTACGTGCCGGGCTCCGGCGAGATCCGGTTCACCACGGCCACCGGCGCGGTGGTCGACCTGGTGGCGCTGTCCGACCCGGAGGTCGCCGACCTGCGCGGCCGGGAGATCGGCTACGTCTCGCAGTTCCTGCGCGGAGAACCCCGCCGGGGCGTGCTCGACCTGGTGGCCCGCGCCGGAGTACGGCGGGGCATGGACGCCGCGACCGCCCGCGACGCCGCCGCGGTGGCGCTGCGCGGGCTCGGCATCGAAGAACGCCTGTGGGCCATGCACACCACCGTGCTGTCCGGCGGGCAGAAGCAGCGGGTCAACCTGGCCGCCGGGACCATCTCCCCGCCCCGGCTGCTGCTGCTCGACGAGCCGGTCTCCGCGCTGGACCCGGTCAACCGGGAGGCGGTGCTCGGCATGATCGCCGGCCTGGGCGGCGGCGGCACGGCCGTGCTGTCGGTGTTCCACGACCTTGAGGCGATCGAACGGCTGGCCACCCGCGTGGTGGTCCTTGAGGGCGGGCGGATCGCCCGCCAGGGCGATCCTTCGCAAACCCTTCGCCACGGCACCCTGGAGGTGGCCAGATGATCAATATCTTCGCGCACGCGACAGCCGTACTACCGGACCGGGTGATCGAGGACGCGCTGGTCGCGGCCGAGGACGGGGTGATCACCGAGGTGACCGCCGCGCGTCCCGGCGCGGTCCCCGCCGAGGCGGTGGACCTGCGCGGCGCGCTGCTGCTGCCCGGCCTGGTGGACACCCACAGCGACGGCCTGGAAAAGGAGCTGAACCCGCGCCCCAACGCCGAGTTCGACGTGGACTTCGCGGTGGCGAGCTTCGAGGGCCGCGTGCGGGCCGCCGGGGTCACCACGATCTTCCACGGCATCGGCTACCAGACCGCCCCGCGCAAGGGCCGCAACCTGGACCAGGCCGTGGCGATCACCGAGGCCGTCGCGCGGCGGGCGGGCGGCGACCCGATGGTGGACCACCGGTACCTGTTCCGCCTCGACGCCCGCGACCCGGCCGCGCTGGCCGCGCTGGAGCCACGGCTGGCCGCCCTGGACACCGATGTGCCGCCGCTGGTGTCCTACGAGGACCACACTCCCGGCCAGGGGCAGTACCGGGACGCCGTCTACTACCGCAAGTGGCTGGAGGGCAGCCAGGGGATCTCCGCCGAGCAGGCCCAGACGATGATGGACGCCCTGGTGGCCGAACGGGACACCCGCGCCTGGCACCGCCCGGTCGCGCTGAACTGGCTGAGCGAGCAGGCCAGGACGGGCCGGGCCCGGGTGCTCGCGCACGACCCGGTGACCGCCGAGGAGGTCGCGCTCGCGCACGAGAGGGGGGTGCGGGTGGCGGAGTTCCCGACGACCGTCGGGGCCGCCCGCGCGGCGCGCGAACTGGGCCTGGACATCGTCGCGGGCGCGCCCAACGTACTGCGCGGAGGCTCGCACTCGGGCAACGTGGCCGCCAGGGAGCTGATCGCGGCCGGGCTGGCCGACGCGCTGTCCAGCGACTACCTGCCGGCCGCGATGCTGGCTGCGGCGATGCGGCTGGCCGCGGACGGCCTGGTCCCGCTGCACCGGGCGGTCGCCCTGGTCACCTCCGGCCCGGCCAGGGTGGCGGGGCTGACCGACCGGGGTCGCCTGGTGCCCGGCGCGCGCGCCGACCTGGTCGCGGTCACGGTCACCGGCGGCTGGCCGACGGTACGGCTGTCGCACTGCGCCGCCGACCGCATCCCCGAGGCCAGGCCCCTGGAGCTGTCGTGGTGACGCCGGAGGCGCATCCGGTGCTGCGCACGGCGGCCGAGGCGGCCCTGACCGCCTACCACGACGCCCGCGCCGCGTACGACAGGGCGGCCCTGGCCGAGTACGTGGCCGACGGCGCGGACGGCACCCCCACCATGCGGATCGACGTGCTGGTGGAGTCGGCCATCCTGGCGGCGATCGAGGGCACCGCCGCCAACGCGCTGAGCGAGGAGACCGGGTTCGTCGATCGGGGTTCGCCGGTCACGCTGGTGATGGACCCGCTGGACGGCTCGGCCAACGCCGCGGCGGGCGTCCCGCTGACCGCGTTCGCCGGGGCCATCGCGGTGGACGGCGAGTTCACCGAGGGCCTGGTCGTCTGGCTGGACACCGGGCGATCCTGGTGGGCGGCGCGGGGGCGGCCCACCGGGCTGCGCACCTCGGGCCGTACCGCGCTGGACGGCGCCGCCGTCTCACTGCTGCGGCCCAGGTTCGACGTCCCCGGCGCGGCCGGGGCGTGGCGCGCGGTCGCCGAGCGGGCCGGGCGGGTCCGCATCCTGTCCACCTCGTGCCTGGAGGCGGCCCTGGTCGCCGAGGGCTCCACCGACGCCTTCGCCGACGCCGCCAGCGACACCCATCGCCTGGTGGACATCGCCGCCTCGGTCGTGCTGGCCGAGGCGGCGGGCGGCGCGGTACGGGACGTTCGGGGGCGGCCGATCGAGTGCGACACCGACCTCACCCGCAGGTGGAGCGGCATCGTGGCGGCCACCCCCGCCCTGGCGGATGAGATCGCCGAGACGCTGCGCGCGGCGGCCGGGGAGCCGGTCACGCCGTGGCGCTGAGCGGCCGGGCGATCGCCTCCAGGCCCTTGCCCTCGGCCCTGACCCCGAGGAACAGCTCGACCACCCCCGCGAGGATCATCAGCACCGCGCCGATCGCGAAGGCCAGCGCGGTGTCGCCGGGCACGCCGCTCTCCACCAGCCCGGCGAAGATCAGCGGGCCGGAGATGCCGCCGACCGCGGTGCCGATCGCGTAGAAGAACGCGATGGCCATCGCCCGGGTCTCCATCGGGAACACCTCGCTGACGGTGAGGTACGCCGAACTCGCGCCCGCCGAGGCCACGAAGAGCACCAGGCACCAGCAGGCGGTGAGGGTCACCGCGGTGAGCGCGCCCTGGGCGAACAGCCAGGCGGTGATGAGCAGCAGCACTCCGGAGCCGATGTAGGTGGCGGAGATCATCTGGACCCTGCCGACGCTGTCGAACAGGTGGCCGAGCAGCAGCGGGCCGAGGAAGTTGCCGATGGCGATCACCGCGAAGTAGTAGCCGGTGTGCGTCTCGATCTGGAAGAAGGTGGCCAGGATGTTGGCGTAGCCGAAGGTGATCGCGTTGTAGAGGAACGCCTGGCCGATGAACAGCGACAAGCCGAGGACGGTGCGCCTGGGGTAGGCCCGGATCAGGGTGTGGGCGACGGTGCCGAAGCCGGTGGATCTGCGCTGGCGGATGGTGATCGCCTCGTCCGGTTCGGCCAGGCGCGCGCCCGTCTCCCGCTCGACCTCCCGCTCGATGCCGCCGACCAGGCGTTCGGCCTCCTCGCCCCGGCCGTGGATGAACAGCCAGCGCGGGCTTTCCGGCACGTGCCGCCGTACCAGCAGGATGGCCAGGCCGAGCACCACGCCCATGCCGAAGGCGACCCGCCAGCCGATGTTCACCGGCAGGTCGTTGAGCAGCGGCACGGTGAGCAGCGCGCCGCCCGCCGCGCCCAACCAGTAGCTGCCGTTGATGATGATGTCGATCTTGCCGCGGTGCCGGCTCGGGATCAGCTCGTCGATGGCCGAGTTGATCGCCGCGTACTCCCCGCCGATGCCGAACCCCGTCATGAACCTGAACAGGAAGAACCACCACACCTGGAAGGAGAAGGCGGTGAGCGCGGTGGCGGCCAGGTAGACCAGCAGGGTGATCATGAACAGCTTCTTGCGGCCGAACCGGTCGGTCAGCCAGCCGAAGAACAGCGCCCCCGTGCACGCGCCCGCCACGTACAGCGCCCCGGCCACGCCGGCGACCTGCGTCTGGGTGATGTCCAGGCCGCTGCCCGGCCTGGCCAGCTGGGCGGTCAGGTTGCCGACGATGGTGACTTCCAGGCCGTCCAGGATCCACACGGTGCCAAGGCCGACCACGATCATCCAGTGCCAGCGCGACCAGGGCAGCCGGTCGAGCCGGGCCGGCACCTTCGTGGTCACGGTGCCGAGTCGCACGATGCTCATACCGGTCACCTGTTACCCGGATCCCCCAACGAAAATCTCCCTGCCCGGAACGGAGTCGCCCCGGATCGCGGGCCCGAGCGGCACGGCGTAGCCTGCCCTGGTGCACCCGGCGACAAGGGACTGGCCGCGGACCGCCGCCGAGGCCGAGGCGATCCAGCGGCGGCTTGCGCCGCTGACCGACCTGACCGGCCCCGGGCCCGCCGTGGTACGGCACGTCGCGGGGCTGGACGTCGGCTACCCCACCGCGGGCGACGAGGTGACCGGGGCGGTGGCCGTGCTGGACGCGGGCACGCTCACGGTGGTGGACCAGGCCGTGGTCCGCGAACCGGCCCGCTTTCCCTACGTGCCCGGCCTGTTCGCGTTCCGGGAGCTGCCGCCCCTGCTGGCCGCCCTGGACCGGCTCACGATCACGCCGGACCTGCTCGTCTGCGACGGATACGGCCTCGCCCACCCGCGCCGCTTCGGCCTGGCCTGTCATCTGGGCGTGCTGACCGGCCTGCCGGTCATCGGCGTCGCCAAGACGCCCTTCGCCGGACGGCACGACCCACCGGCCCCCGAGCGGGGCTCCTGGACGCCGATCGTGCTGGACGGCGAGGTGGTCGGGCGGGCCCTGCGGACCCGCGACGGCGTCAAGCCGGTCTACGTGTCGCAGGGCCATCGCGTCGGCCTGGACGAGGCCTGCGGGCACGTACTGCGGCTGGCCCCGGCCTACCGCATCCCCGAGCCGATCCGCCGGGCCGACCGGCTCTCCCGGGGGCGCTGAGTCATCCCGGGGCGCCGGTAAGGACTGCGCGCGCCTCCATCAGCGCGAAACCGAGCAGGTTACGCCCGGCCCACTCCTGCGGCCGCTCGGCACGGACATCGCTCGCGGTCATCCCGATGCCCCAGATCCGGTCGGTGGGGCTGGCCTCGACCAGCACCCGCTCGCCGGTGCCGAGCAGATAGGCGCGCAGATCGGGGTGCGCGCCGAACTTGGCCACGTTGCCCCGTACGGCGATGCCGAAGCGGTGCGCGGCCCAGGTCTCCTCGTCGAAGCCGCGCACCCGGCGGCCGATCAGCTTGACGTCTCGCGGATGCCCGGCCGCGACGATCTCGGCGGCGGCCTCCTCGTCGCCGAACAACCGTGCCTTGGCCGCCATCAGGTAGTGCTCGGCCGTGGCGTAGCCGACGCCGTCCACCTCGAAGCGGGCGGCCCACCACTGCGACAGGCAGCCGGGGCCGGTCCCGCCGCCGCGCGGCGGCCGGTGTCCCCAGAAGAACAGGTACCTGACCCTGCCGCCCGCCCGCACGGCCTGGACCAGGCCGGCTACGTCTCGGGCGCGCGCGGATTCGATCATGGGCACGACCTCCGTCAGCCGCCGGCGAGCAGCGTCTCGCAAAGGCGCGGGACGGCGCCGCCGATCGGCGTGCCGATCACCTGCTCGGCCAGGTGATCATAAGGGGTCGGCTCGGCGTTGACGATGATCACCCGGGCGCCGGACTCGGCGGCCACCCGGACCAGCGAGGCCGCCGGCTGGACCTGGAGCGAGGTGCCGATGGCCAGGAAGATCTCACAGCTCTGGGCGGCCTCGGCCGCCGCGCTCAGCACGGCCGCGTCGAGCGCCTCGCCGAACATCACGGTGGCGGTCTTGAGCACGCCGCCGCAGGCGTGGCAGGCCGGGTCGGGGTCGCCGGCGAGCACCCGGTCGATCGCCTCGCGGGTGGTGCCGGTCCGCCCGCAGGAGGTGCACACGGCGCGGAACATGTTGCCGTGCAGCTCCAGGACGCGCTCGGCGGGGGAACCGGCCCGCTGGTGCAGCCCGTCGACGTTCTGGGTGATGATCCAGGCGTCGGGGAGGGCGGCGAGGGCGCGGTGCGCGGCGTTGGGCTCGGCCGTCCAGGCCGGGCTGTCCCCGCGGAACAGCCACGAGCGGCGGCGGATGTCCGGGTCGGACATGTAGATGGAGTAGGTGACGAGCTTTTCGTAATCGGGATCCTTGTTCCACAGCCCGGCGGGACCCCGGTAGTCGGGGATGCCGGAGTCGGTGGACATGCCTGCGCCGGTGAGCGCCGTTACCTTGGGCATGGCGCCGATCGTAGGGCCAGGCGGCGACAATGGCATCTCATGGACACCAGGCAGGCCGCCCTGCGGTTCACCGGCACGTGGCGGCGCGGATGGGCGGAGCACGACGTCGAGGCGATCATCGCGCTGTACGCGCAGGACGCGGTGCACCGCAGCATGCCGTTCCGCCCCGAGCATCGGGGCAGGGCCGCGATCGAGGAGTACATCCGGTGGTCGTTCGCGGATGAGACGCCGGTGAGCGTGGAGTTCGGGACACCACTGGTGGACGGCGACACCGCCGTCGCGGAGTTCAAGGTGCGCTCACTGGACGACGGCGAGCCCGTCACGCTGGCCGGGTGCGTGTTCGCCCGGTTCGGCGCGGACGGCCTCGCCGTGGAGACCCGCGACTACTGGCACACCACGCAGGGGCACCGGTGAGGCGGCGGTGGATCAGGATGGCACCCGCGTGGTGTAGACGGGCGGGGCGGCGTTCTGCCGCTGCGGGTGCGGCTGTGGCGCCGGCTGGTGCTGGGCCGCTCCCGCGATCTGCTGCCGCACGGGCGGCGGCGGCGCCGGCTCGGCGCATCCGCCATCGCAGTAACCGTTGGAGACGATCAGCCGTCCCCTTGCCGCAGTGTAGGCGTCCGGGCCGGATGCGGGTAGCACCCCCGTGCACACAGGGCACTGAATCAAGTCCATCCCCACGTGTCCTTCCTTTCCCGCGCTGTAGGCCGAGGGCCAGCGTAAGGCGACACGTTCCAGCCGATTGGGCATTTCAACAATGTGTCAAGTTCGCAGTCATTCGTCGTCATCCGCCGTCTACCACACTAGATGCACCGCTTCGGGGTGACGTACGTCATGAACCGGCCGGTAACTTACCGGCTCGGCGAGCCGTAGTCCGGGCAGTTCCGAAGTGAGCGTCTCCAGCGTGATCCGCAGTTGCATGCGCGCGAGTCCTGCGCCGACGCAGAAATGGACGCCACGGCCGAAGGCGAGGTGCCGGTTGCGCCGCCGCTCGATGTCGAACTCCGCGGCGTGCTGGAATCTGCCGGGATCGCGGTTGGCGGCGTTGTAGCGGAGCAGCACCCGCGATCCGGCGGGCAGGGTCACGCCGCCGAGTTCGGTGGGCGCGGTCACCTCGCGGTAGAGGCCGCTGGCGGGCGTGCCGTACCGGAGGATCTCCTCCACCGCGCCGGGGATCAGGGCGGGGTCGGCGCACAGCCGTTCCCACTGCTCACGGTGGCCGAGCAGCAGTGCCATCGCCATGCCGCCGAGCGGCACGGTCGTGATGTGCCCGGCGATCACGAGCTGGAACAGGTTGGCCACGACCTGCGCCTCGTCCTCATAGGACAGCGGCCCCTCACCGGGGACGCTGGCCGCGACCACCTCACTGATCGCGTCCTCACCCGGCTTGGCCCTGCGCTCGCGGACCAGGGAGCCGATCAGTTCCTGCAACCGTACGAACCCGCGGGCCCCGGTCAGTTCCTCTTCCTCGGTGAGACGGGCCGAGCGCAGGATGATGAAGGCGTCCAGCCACTCGTAGGCCAGGCGCGCCTGGTCGGCGGAAAGACCGCACAGCCGGCCGATCGTCCGGCAGGGCAGCGGCACGGCGTACTGCGTCATGAACTCCACGCGCCCGGCCCCCGCGAACGAGGCGACCAGGTCGGCCGCCTGCTCACGGACGAACGGCTCCAGCGCGGCCACCCGGTCCGGCTTCAGCACATCGGCGATCGGCGCACGCAGCCTGGCGTGCGTCTCGCCATCGGACTGGATCAGGTCCGGCTGCGGCGGATAGCCCTTGCCCAGCTCGGCCAGCGTCGCCTCGCGCAGCGGGAACGCGTCGGTGAACGGGGCGGAGGAGGAGTAAAGGACGGGGTCGCGCAGCACGGTCACCACGTCGTCGTAGCGCGTGACCACCCACGCCCCCATGACCGGCGAATAGAACACCGGCTCCTCTTGCCGTGCCCGGTCGTACACCGGATAGGGATCGCGCAGATGCGCGCCGAGCGGGTCGTAAGTCTCCCCGACCGTCATGATCCTCCCTCGGGTAAGCGCCGGGGTTGAGTATCACACGCTAAGACCGTTTCGCCCAGATCCGTCTCACTCCTTGATCCTTTTCCTCCCACCGGCAACCCCACCCCCGCCCCCACCAGGCACGCGCAGCCGCACACCCGAAGTACGTCGGCCCTCGGCCACTCGGACGCTTCCCGCGTGCCGCATGTCCCGGTCACGACCGGAGTACGGCAAGCCCCCCGCCCGCCGCCCATGATCATGCCCGCGGCCCTGGCGGCCGGCTCCCGCAGGCGAGTGTCCATACCCGCCGTCGCAGCACCGGCCACACCGCCCACGCACCCGAAGTACCCGGCCCTCGCTGTCGCTCGGACGCTTTTCCTGGGTCGGGCTTCGCCCGACGTCCGGGTTGCTCGTGTGCCGTGTGTCCCGGCCTCGGCTCGTGGGCGCGAAGACCCCACGCATCGGCGTGCGGATACGCTTCAGGACACGGCCCCTGCGCCAATGCCACAGTCCACGGAGACCCACGCGAAGTCGGCGGACACCTTTCGCGGCATGGACCACCCGGACACCCGCACATTCCACGGACTTCACTAGAAGACCCCCCGCACAACCGGCGATCGTGTCGGTGAAACTTTCCGCGGCCGGAGTGGCCGACCTGCGCGATGTCCGATTTGAACGTTCCCATTCACACCGCTCGGCGGGACACCGTCCGACCGGCGGCGGGCGCCGGGGGTGGGCGGTGTTCCCGGCGTGGGCTGAGGGTGGGTTCCGTGGGGTGGGTTTCGGTCCATCCGCATCCGTGGCGGGTTTGCCGACGGGTGGTGTGGCCCGGGAGGATGGGCTACGGGTCGCAGGCAAGCGAGCGCCCGGACCGCCGATGACGCCGGTACGCCCGGTCGGCGGCGACACGCCCCAGCAGTAAGGAGTCCACTCCTCCGGTGGCGGCGACGTGCCATGCCGTGCCCATCGGGGGTCCGAGGAGATGAGCCCACCGTGCCGAAGGAAGATCGGTTGGCGACGACCTTCGTCGCCCTGGCCGACACTCTCACCGCGGACTTCGATGTCGGCGGATATCTGCAGATGCTGACCGAGAGGTGCGCGGAGGTCCTGGACGTGGAGCAGGCCGGGCTGATCGCCGCGGCCCCGCCCGGCGGCCTTGAGGTGGTGGCCGCCTCCTCCGAGCGGGTGCGCCTGCTGGAGGTGCTGCAACTGGAGAGCGGCGAGGGTCCTTGTCTGGACGCCTACGACGGCGGGCGGCGGATCGCGTGCGCCGACCTGAGCCAGGCCCGCGAGCGCTGGCCGAGGTTCGCCCCGGCCGCGCTGGCGGCGGGCTTCTGCTCCGTGCTGGCGATCCCCATGCGGCGCGGTGACCAGGTGCTCGGCGCGGTCGGCCTGTTCGCCCGCCGTACTGGCGAGCCGTCCGAGCCGCAGGCACTGCTCGGCCAGGCCCTGGTGGACGTCGCCACCATCGGGCTGCTCAACCAGCGGACCATCGCGGAGCGAGAGGTGCTGGTCGGGCAGTTGCAGACGGCACTGACCAGCCGCATCCTCATCGAGCAGGCCAAGGGCGTGATCGCGGAACGCTCGGGGACCGGCATGGAGGAGGCCTTCCGCATCCTGCGCGGCTACGCCCGCTCCCGCCGCCGGAAACTCGCCGAGGTGGCCCAGGACGTCATCGACCGCTCCCCCTGCGTCACCGACCTGTTCCCCGACCCCACCTGACCGCCTTCACCGTCAGCGCCGCCACGAGCCGCGATTCCGGCAACGGCGGGCGTCCGGGGAGAAGCATCGGCACAGGAGGACGCCCTGGAGCGGACCGGCCGCCGGGCGCGACCCCGCCGACCCGCCGACCAGAGGCGACCGGTCCATCCAGCGGCCCCGGCCGACCACGCCGCTCACCGATCCGATCCGTGTCGGCAGGGTCCGATCCGGCAAGAACCGGGCGGCCTGCTCATCGGCCACGATCGGCCGATCCACACCGGCCGAGGCCGTCATGGGGGGTAAGAGCCCGGGTGGATGTCGGGGAAGACGGTGTCGAGGCCGACGACCTTCAGGGTGGAGCGTAGGCGGGGGCGGATGCCGACGACATGGAGGGCGACGCTCGACCGCTCGGCCATGGAGCGGGCCGCGACCAGAATGGAGATGCCGCGTGCGTCCATGAAGGTGGTGGCGCTCAGGTCGAGCACCACGGCCGCGCCCGGGGCGGCGAAGACCTCCTCCAGGCAGGCGCGCACGATCGACTCCGCCCCCATGTCGAGCTCACCGGCGACCGATATGACCGCGCAGCCGTCCGTCCACGAGGTGTCAACGGCAAACCCCATCACGGCCACCCGGGATCCCATCATTTCCAGACTTCAGGAGGGCGCCGCAGTGGTCTGGGCGGCCGAGTCGGCTACTAGCCGTAGCCACTCGGTAGCGTACAGGATAATACGGTGGTTCCGCACGGTGATTCCGGGCGGTACGGGGATCGCCGCCGGCACCGCGCGGCACCCTGCGGGCGTCTTCCGTGGCGGGCACGTTACGGTCTTCGGGAGATCGTGGCGGGGCGGGGGCCGCTGGCCACCTTTCGCACATGGAGGTGCGTTGTATGGACCTCGGGCTGACCGGCCGGGTCGCGCTGGTCTGCGCGTCCACGGGAGGGCTGGGCGAGGCCACCGCCCGCGCGCTGGCCGCGGAGGGCGCCCGCGTCGTCGTGTCCGGCCGGCGCGGCGAGCGCGCCCGTGAGATCGCCGCCGAGTTGCCCGGGGCGATCGGCGTGCAGGCCGACCTGCTGGCCGAGGACGGCCCCGAACGGCTGCACGCGGCGGCCACCGAGGCGTTCGGCCCGGTCGAGGTCCTCGTCCTGAACGGCCCCGGCCCCAAGCCGGGCGGCGCCGCCGGGATGTCCTCGAACGACGTACGCCAGGCCGTGGACGCGCTGGTGCTGCCCCAGCAGCGGCTCGTCTCGCTCGCCCTGCCCGGGATGCGCGCCCGCGGCTGGGGACGCGTCCTGGCCATCGGCTCGACCGGCGTCGCCGCCCCGCTGGCCAACCTCGCCCTGTCCAACCTCGGACGGGCCGCCCTCGCCGCCTACCTCAAGACGCTGGCCGCCGAGGTGGCCGCGGACGGCGTCACGGTCAACCTGCTGCTGCCCGGCCGGATCTCCACCGACCGGGTGGCCGAGCTGGACGCGGCGGCGGCCGGCCGTACCGGGATGACGCCGGAGGAGATCGAGACCCGGGCCCGGCAGGGCATCCCCATCGGCCGGTACGGCAGACCGGAGGAATTCGGCGTGGTCGCCGCGTTCCTGTGCGGCGTCCCGGCCTCCTACGTCACCGGCACCGCCCTGCGCTGCGACGGCGGGTTGGTCCGCACGCTCTGACGGGCACTACTACGCGCGGATCGTCTAGAGTTGCGGCCACGTAGAGCACAGGGACGGCTTCAGATGACCAGCACCGCATACGAGCGCGCACAGCGGATCGGCCAGAACGCGGTCAGAACCGCTATCTTGGACCAGGCGATCACGTTGCTGACCCGCGAGGGGCACGCGGCGCTCACCGTACGGCGGATCGCGACCGAGGCCGGCTGCTCCACCAAAGTGATCTACACCCTGTTCGGCGGCAAGGACGGGCTCGCCGAGGCGCTGTGGCGGGAGGGGTTCGCCCGGTTCCGGCGGGCGCTGGAAGACGTGCGGCCCGGCCCCGGCCCGACCGCCCACCTGCTGGCCCTGGCCGCGGCCTACCGGGCGTACGCGCTCGCGGAGCCGTACTACTACCGGATCATGTTCGAGAAGGTGATCCCGGAGTTCTCCCCCAGCGCGGACGACGGGCGCGAGGCCAGGCAGGCGTTCCGCCTGCTGAAGTCCGCGTGCGAGGCGGCCGTGGCCGCGGGCGAGCTGGCCGGCGACCCCCAGGAGATCGCCGACCAGATGTGGATGGCCATGCACGGCGCGGTCAGCCTGGAGGTGTCCGGTTTCTTCGAGCGGGACCATGCCGACACGCTGTTCCCCGCGCTGTGCGCCGCGATCCTGCGGTCGTTCACCGCGCCGCCGGGGGCCGCCGGCTAGCGCCGGGGCCCCTCGGCGTCGGCGGTCAGGTCGCGGTGCAGCTGACAGCGGACGGCAGGCCGTTGGAGCCGGACCACGTGGCGTTGAAGCCCACGGTGATCGTGCCGTCGGGGGCGAGCGCGCCGTTCCAGGGTTCGTTCCGGATCGTCACATCCGCGCCGGACTGGGTGTGCCGGCCGTTCCATGCCTGGTTGATCCGCTGGCCGTTGGGGAAGGCGAAGCCGACCGTCCACGATGACGTCCGCTGGCCGATGTTACGCACGACCACCTCCCCCTGGAAGGCGCCGCCCCACTCGCTCACCACCCGGTAGGTGGCCGAGCAGGCGAGGCCGCCCGTGGGCGTCACGGTGGGCGTCACGGTGGGGGTGACGGTCGGAGTCACCGTCGGAGTCACCGTCGGGGTGACCGTGGGTGTCACGGTCGGGGTCACCGTGGGGGTCACGGTCGGGGTGGGGCCGCCCTGCGGGGGCACGCGGATGATCCGGTCGTCGTCGGCCGACGGCGTGCCTCTGCCGTCGCGGTTGTTGTTGGCCACCCACAGCCAGCCGTCCGGCCCGACGGCGACGGTGCGCAGCCGGCCGTACGTCCGCTGGAACTCCGCGACCGGCGTGCCCGCGCTTCCGTCGGCGTTCACCGGCACCGTCCACAGCCGGGTGCCGCGCGTCGCCGCCACGAACAACGTGTCGTTGGCGTACGCGATGCCGCTCGGCGACGCCTCCGACGTCCGCCAGGTGACGATCGGGTTGCGGTAGGAGGGGTTGCTGCAGGTGCCCTCGCAGGTGGGCCAGCCGTAGTTGCCGCCCGCCACGATCAGGTTGACCTCGTCGTAGGCGTTGTTGCCGAACTCGCTGGCGAACAGCCGGCCGCGGTGGTCCCAGGTCAGGCCCTGCACGTTGCGGTGGCCATAGCTGTAGACCAGGGAGTTGAACGGGTTGCCCGGCGGCACGCCGCCCGTGGCGGTCATCCGCAGGATCTTGCCGGCCGGGGTGCCGAGGTCCTGTGCGTTGGCCATGACGCCCGCGTCGCCGGTGGCGACATAGAGCAGGCCGTCGGGCCCGAAGGCGATCCTGCCGCCGTCGTGGTAGGTGTTCCTCGGCACTCCGGACAGCAGTACCTCCTGCGTCTGCGGCGCGCTGAGCTTGAACCGGACGAGCCGGTTGTCAGAGGTGGTGGTGAAGTAGGCGTAGACCCACTGGTCCTGCGCGTACGTCGGGGACACGGCGAGCCCGAGCAGGCCGCTCTCCCCTCGCGCCGACACACCGGGCACGGTGGCCACCGGGACCGGCGTGGCCCCCGGGCGCACCTGCATGATCCTGGCGGTGTTGCGTTCGGCGACCAGGGCGCTGCCGTCGGGCAGGAACGCGAGCCCCCAGGGGACCTGCAGGCCGGTGACCGACACCTGGGCGCGTCCGAAATCGAAGCCCCCGATGACCTGGGCACCGGCGGCGGCCGACGGGTTGAGTACGGCGATCACCGCCGCCATCGCCACCGCGCATGCGGTGGCCACGAGGACGGGAACCGAGCGTCTGGGCATGGCGCACTCCTGTGCGGGAGGAATCGCTCCGGCGCCCCGAAACGTACGCCCGTGTCCACAACCGGTCAACATAACGTGCAAACCACACATCCGTATGACCCCTCTCCGGATCGGGAGAAGGGAACGGTATGGCCTCCCCAGAGATCGGACGGGGCCGGCGGTCAGCCGACGATCTCGTCGTCCGCGTGCGCCCCGAACTGCGCGGAGCGGACCTCCGCGACCCGCTCGTAACGGCGGATCCGGTCCTCCCAGTCCGCCTCGACGCCGAACGCCACCTTGGCGAACCCCACCGCCTTGATCGCCTCGGGCAGCGCGGGGTCGCCGGGCGCGTACAGCCCGCCCGGGACGGCGATCATGTTCGGTGGCACGAAGAACTCGTCCGCCAGCACCGTGGTGGCGTGGACGGACGCGCCGATCGCGACGACCGCACCCGCCCCGACCACCGCCTCCTGCAACACGGTCGCCCCGGTCGCCAGATAGGCGCACCGGCCAACACGGCAGCCCAGCAGTGTGGCGTGCGGCCCGGCGAACACGTGGTCGCCGAGTGACACGTCGCCGCGCAGCACCGCGTTCTCGCAGATGATCGAGCACTCGCCGACCTCGATCACGCCGTCCTCGGCGTCGAGTACCGCGCCGTACATCACCCGCGCCCGCGGGCCGACGCGCACCCGCCCGGCCAGGGTCGCGTTGGGCGCGACGTACGCGGACGGATCGACGACCGGCTCGTGACCGCGGTGACGGATCAGCATGCCCCCATCATCGCCCGGCACCGGACGCCCACCGGGAAGCGCCGGGCGCGAGGCCCGAAAACCGCGACCACGAGGACTCGCGAGAAGTGATCGACACGTCGCCGTCCGCTCGCCAGACTTGACCCCAGATGTCCCCGAGGAGCGGAGGACGAGCACGTGCACATCTGGCTCAGGCTCGGCGCGCGCCTGCCCTGGGGCGACGGGGCCCGCCGCCGTCTCGCCGCACTCGCCGAGCGGGGCGACCGGGCCGCGCTGACGGCCATGATCGGGCTCGCCCGGCGCGGGCACGCCCGCGAGTGGCTGGCCGACCGGTGGGTGGCGACGCGCGACGAGCGGTTGCGCGCCGCCGTACTGGAGACCGGGGCGGTCGCCTCGCACGGCCGGGCCCGCCAGATCACCCTGGCCCTGCACGGGCGGCTCGCCGCGCAGGCCGGCTACCAGGCCGCGCTCAATGTGGCGGCCTGCGCGGAGGACGCGGACGAGACGGTACGCGGCAACGCCCACGCGATCTGCGCCACCGCCACCGGGCCCCTGCTGGACCTGCTCTGGCGGGCCGCCGCCACGGGCCGTCCCATGCTGGGCGAGGCGCTGCTCGCCAATCCGGCGAAGTTGTCCGGCGACGCGCTGATGTGGGCCTGGCGGGCGTGGCTGGACCAGCCCGCGCAGCGGCTCTGGGACCGGCTGGCAGGGCAGGGCGAGCCCGCCCCCGCCGGGCCGTGGCCCACCGATCCGCACGGCCGGGAGCGCGCACGGGTCCACGCGCACAGCATGGTGGCACTCGGGCTGGCCGCCGATGACCGGCTCTGTTCCGCGGCGGTGTCACCCGACGTCCCGGAGCAGGTACGGCTGCGCGCCGAGCAGATCTGCATGGAGCGCGGGCTGGTACCGGACCAGCCGGTGGAACGGGCGCTGTTCCACCTGCTCACCGGCGCGACCGAACGGTACCGCGCGCTCGACCCCGACGGCTCGCTGCTGGCCGCCGGGCGGGCGCGGCTGCGCGGCGGCCTGCGGGACCGGCTTTCGCGGCTGATGACGCGGGCGGGCGACGAGAGCCCGGCGCACATCGTGACGGACGGCGAGCCGAAGCCCGGCGACCGGCGCGAGGCCGAGCGGCTGGCCCGCGGGCTGCTGGATTCGGAGGCGTGGGCGGAACTGTGGCGGCTCTTTCCCACGCTGCCCTTCGAGGACGGGCTGGCCGCGATCCGGCGGATCCGGGGGTGGCGTCCGCCGGACGCCAGGGAGGCCGGGCTGTTCGACCTGCTGACCCGGCCGTTGCCGGCCCCCGCGCCGCTGGTCATCGGCGTCGGCCAGGCCGCGGTCCAGGTGGCGTTCACCGCGGGCGGGGCCCGGCTGTACATCGCCGACGCCGCCAAGGACGTGCGGGCGGGCATCAACGCCGAGATCTACTCCATGTGGCGGCGCGAGCGGGTCCGTTCGGCGGTGTGGCACGGAGCACGGCGGCCGGGCCGGATCATCGCGATGGCCGCCAGCGGCGCCGGATTCGCCGCGCTCAGCTCGCGGGGCCACCTGTTGTTCGGGCACAAGGGGCTGCGCGAGGTCGCGCTGGGGCCGCTCACCGGCGACCGCGGGTTCGCCGCGCTGGCCGCGCACCGGCGTACCGGGCGGCTGGCCGTACTCGGACGGCGCCTGACGGTCCTCGACCGCGACGCGGGCCGGGTCGTCGCGGCCGGGGAGCAGGACCTCGGAGGAAACGAGGCCACCAAGGTCGCGTTCCTGCACGCCCAGCGCATGGTGCTGGCCAAGCGGGACGGCATCGCGGCCATGAACACGGGCGACCCGCGCGCGCACGACGTGTGGGCGCCGTTCATCGCGCCGGACGGGCCGCCCCTGACCGGGCTGGCGGCCTACGACGGCGGGACCAGGCTCGCCATGATCATCGACGGGGCCGTCGTGTTCGCCGCGCTCGACTTCGTCACCGGCAACTGCACGGAGATCGACGAGCCGCGCTTCCGCCGGCCCGGCGAGCGGGTCACGGATCTGTGGAGCTCTCCCGGCGGCGAGTACCTGGCGGTCCGCGCGGGAGCGGCGCTGGAGGTCCACGGCCCCTTCATCGACGGCGGCGAGGCGCTGCTGAAGCGTCCGCTGGCCGAGTTGTCCCGCGTCCACCTGGCCGAGGCGGCCAGGCTGCGCGCCCGCTTCGGCGACGACTCCCTGACCGGCCGCCGGTACGGCCTGCTGCACGCCTGCCTGGCCCACAAGTACGACGCTTGAACCCCTGACCTCCCGGCCCGTCAGCGGGCGCTACGGGGTTCGAGCACGCTGCCGATCGCGCTGGTGAACGCCTGCCAGGCGGAGCGTTCGCCGGCCAGCGCCTTGCGTCCCGCGCCGGTCAGCCGGTAGGTCCTGCGCTTGCGCCCGCCGACCGTCGCCCACTCGCCCGCCAGGTATCCCGCGCGCTCAAGCCGGCGCAGGGCCGGGTAGAGCGTCCCGGTCGGCACCGACAACGCCCCGCCACTGCGCTCCTGCAGGGCCTCGATGATGGCGTAACCGTGTAGCGGCTCGTGTTCCAGCACGGACAGCAGGAGGGCGTCCATGTGCCCGCGCAGCGCGTCGGTGTTCACGCCGTAACTCTATCCCGATTCGTCATGTAGCCAGTCTACATGTAGGCTCTCTATATGTAGACAGACACAACGACGGAGTTGGCAGCGATGGACGTGCTCGACCTCGCCCGGACTCAGTTCGCCGTGACGGGAAGCCTGCACTTCCTGTTCGTCGTGCTCACCCTGGGCCTGGCCCCCCTCGTGGCGATCATGCAGACCCGGCATGCCCTGTCCGGCAAGCCGGTGTTCGAGCGGATGACGCGTTTCTGGGGCCAGATTTACGTGATCAACTATGCGCTCGGCGTGTTCACCGGGCTCGTGATGGAGTTTCAGTTCGGGCTGAGCTGGAGCGGGCTGTCCCACTACGCGGGCGACGTGTTCGGCGCGCCGCTGGCCATCGAGACACTGGTGGCGTTCTTCCTGGAGTCCACCTTCCTGGCCCTGTGGATCTTCGGCTGGCACCGGCTGCCCCGCTGGCTGCACCTCGCCTGCATCTGGCTGGTCACCCTGACCGCCTACGCCTCGGCGTTCTGGATCATGGTCGCCAACGCGTTCCTGCAGAACCCGGCGGGCTCGCAGGTGCGCGGCGACCGGCTGGCGCTGACCGATCCGGGCGCGCTGCTGTCCAACCCCTCGTTCGTTTACGCCTTCCCGCACGTGATCGGGGCGGGCCTGCTCGCCGGCGGGCTGGTGGTGGCCGGGGCCAGCGCGTTCCAGCTCAGCCGCCGCCACCCGGAGGCGGAGTTCTTCACCCGCTCGATGCGCCTGGGCACGGTGGTGGCCTCCATCGGCGTCTTCCTGGCGGTCGGCTCCGGGTTCGCGCAGTTCGGCCCGATCGGCGGCCTCCAGCCGGGCAAGTTCGACTCCAACCCGCTCAGCGGCCTGTCCCTGGGGTTGATGATCATGCTGGGCGAGCTGCTCATGTTGCTGTTCATGTTCCTGCTGCTCCCGCTGATCTGGTGGCTGCCGAAGTGGCGCTGGACGCACCCGATCGTGATCCTGGCCACCCCGGTGCCGTTCGTGGCCGCGATCCTCGGCTGGCTGGCCCGCGAGGTCGGCCGCCAGCCCTGGATGATCAACGGCAGGCTGACCGTGGCGGACGCCATGTCCCCCGGCCTGACCCCCGGCATGGTCGGCGCGTCGTTCGCCGCCTTCGCGGGGCTGCTCGGGCTGCTCGCGGTCGTCGACTACGTGCTGATCGCGCGTACCGTGCTGCGCGGCCCCGCCGCCACCTTCCTCGGCGCGCCGGAGGAATCGCACGCATCCGACCGTCCCTCCCCCGCGCTGACCTACTAGGAGGCAGGCATGGAGATCGTCTGGTTCGGCGCGCTGGCACTGCTGCTCGCCGGATATTTCGCCCTTGAGGGCTTCGACATCGGCGTCGGCATGTTGCTGCCCGTGCTCGGCCGCGACCAGGCCGCGCGCGACCGGCTGGTCGGGGCCATCGCCCCCTTCGTACTCGCGAACGAGGTCTGGCTGGTGGCCGGGGTGGGCGTGCTGTTCGGCGCGTTCCCCACGCTGGAGGGCGACGTCTTGTTCGCGCTCTACCCGCTGGTGGTGGCGCTGCTGGTGTCGTGGATCGTGCGCGACGCCGGGCTTTGGTTCCGCCGCCGCGTGGACGGTCCGCGCTGGCGGGCGTTCTGGGACGGCGCGCTCTGCGCGGGATCATGGGGGCTCGCGCTCACCTGGGGCTTCGCCCTGGCGCGGGTGGCGACCGGGCTCGACGGCCTGCCCGCGCTGCTGCTCGGCGTGGTGCTCGCCGCCGTGGTGGCCGCCGTGTTCGCCTTCCACGGCCGCACGTTCGCCGCGTGGCGGCTGGCCGGCGAGGGCCGCCCGCGCGGCGGGCGCGCGCTGCTCGGCTCGGCCCTGCTCGCCGCCTCCCCCGCGCTCGCCGGGCTGGCGCTGACCGCCTCCACTGTGGTCGGCCACGCCGCCCCGGCAGGGACACTGAACATGCTCGGACTTATGGTGGTTCCGTTCGCGCCGCTCATGGTGGGGGCGCAGATATGGGTATGGCGGACGTTCGGACCGCGCAGGCCGGCGGGCTCGCGCGTGCCGTCGTTCTTCTAGCCCACAGATCATCCGAAACGGGGTTCCAGCGGGGCTGGAAGGATCGATCGTAAAAGATCGTAAAAGGGAGTCATGCACAAGGACCTCCTGCGACTGGCCCGCACGGAACGGGCCGTCGGCCGGCACCTGGCGGTGTGCCTGGCCGCCGCGGTGCTGGCCGGGCTGCTGGTGATCGCCCAGGCCGAACTGCTCGCGGGGGTCCTGTCCGGGCGGTTCGCGATCATCGCGCTGTGGGGCCTGGTCGCGGTGGTCGCGGTGCGCGCGCTGCTCGGGTGGGTCCAGGGTCTCGCGGCCGGCCGTACGGCGGGCGCGGTCAAGTCCACGATCCGCCACCGGCTGCTGGCCCGGCTCCAGGAACTCGGGCCGGCGAGGATCACCGCGCACCGATCCGGTGAGCTGGTCACGCTGACCGGCAGGGGCCTGGACGCGCTCGACCCCTACCTGACCGGATACCTGCCGGCCGTCGCGGTCGCCGGATTCGTACCGATCGCCGTGCTCGTCCGGCTGTTCGCCGCGGACTGGGCCAGCGCGGTCATCGTCCTGGTCACCCTCCCGCTCATCCCGATCTTCGGCGCGCTGGTCGGCCGGCACACCAAGGCGGTCACCGAACGCCAGTGGCGGGCGCTCGCCCGGCTCGGCGGGCACTTCCTGGACGTGGTGCGCGGCCTGCCCACGCTGCGGGCGTTCGGCAGGGCCCGGCACCAGGCGAACGTGATCCGGGAGGTGGCCGGCGCGCATCGCGCGGCCACCATGCGCACGCTGCGGGTGGCGTTCCTGTCGTCGCTGGTCCTGGAGCTTGCCGCCTCGCTGTCGCTGGCACTGGTGGCGGTCCCGATCGGGCTGCGGCTGCTGTCCGGCTCGATGGACCTGCACGTCGCGCTGCTGGTACTGCTGCTCGCCCCGGAGGCGTACCTGCCGCTGCGGGCGATGGGCACCAAGTTCCACGCCTCGATGGAGGGCGTGGCCGCCGCCGACCAGGCGTTCGCCGTACTGGACACCGACGCGGTCGACGGACCCGGCCCCGCGGGCGACGCGCGGACCGGCCCGGACGTCCCCGAGATCCGCCTGGAGAACGTGACCGTCCGCTACCCGGGCCGCGACGACGCCGCCCTGGACGACGTCTCCCTGGCGATCGCGCCCGGCGAACGGGTGGCCGTGATCGGGGAGAGCGGCGCGGGCAAGAGCACGCTGCTGCATCTGCTGCTGGGGTTCGTGACCCCGGAGCGCGGCAGGGTCACCGTCGGCGGGGTGGACCTGAACCGGCTCGACCTGGACGCCTGGCGCGCCCGGCTGGCCTTCGTGCCGCAGCGCGCCCACCTGTTCGCCGCGTCGGTGACCGACAACATCCTGCTCGCCGACGCCGGCCAGACTCCGGCGGTGGACGTGCGCGCCGCGGCGGCGGCGGCGCGGGCCGCCGAGTTCGTCGAGGCGCTGCCCCAGGGGTACGACACCGTGCTCGGCGAGCGCGGCGCGGACCTGTCGGCGGGCCAGCGCCAGCGCATCGCCCTGGCCCGCGCCTTCTGCCGCCCCGGCGCCGCCGTCCTCCTCCTGGACGAGCCCACCGCCCGGCTCGACGGGCGCAGCGAGGCCGCGATCGTGTCCGCGACCCGGGCCCTGGCCGACGGCCGCACCGCCGTCATCGTGGCCCACCGGCCCGCCATGATCGACCTGGCCGACCGGGTGATCCGCATCACCGACGGCCGCGTGGTCTCCGACGAACCCGCCCGCCCCGCCGCCATCGGAGACATCCCATGACCGGCCTCCACCCCAGAGCAGCCGACCCGAACCACCCGCCCCGCACCACCGCCAGGCGCGCCACCCGGACGACCGAAGCGGACACACGCGTCCGCCCGGTTCGGGTCGCTCGGGTGCCGCGCCCGATGTGGGCCGTCACTGCCGGAGCGGGGTTGTGAGCGGGCGCGGGGGCGGGGTGATCGGGTGGGGCGGCCGGCGGCGGTTGGTGGTCGCCGCCGCTGCCGGGGCCGCGGCGGACCTGGCCGGGCTCGGCCTGATCGCGTCGGCGGCGTGGCTGATCACCAGGGCCGCGCAGCAGCCCTCGCTGGCCGCGCTGAGCGTGGCGATCGTGGCCGTCCGGGCGTTCGCCACCACCCGTGGCGTCTTCCGGTACGCCGAGCGCCTGTCCGGGCATGACGTCGCGCTGCGGGCCCAGGCCACGACCAGGGAACGGCTGTACGACGCGCTGGTCCCGGCCCGCCCGCTCGCGCACGGCGGCGCGGACCTGCTCAGCCGCATGGTGGACGACACCGACGCGGTCCAGGACCTGCTGGTGCGCTGCCTGCTCCCGGCGATCGCCGCGCTGATCACCGGCGCGGCGGCCGTCGTGCTGGCGGGGTTCCTGCTGCCCGCGGCGGCCCTGATCCTGCTCGCCGGGCTGCTCGTCGCCGGGGTACTGCTGCCCGCCGGTACGGCGGGCGCGGCCCGGCGCTGGTCGGCCACGATCGCTCCGGCCCGCGCCGAGCTGGCCGCCCGGGTGGCCGACCTGGTCCACGGCGCCGCCGACCTCGCCGCCTACGGCGCGAACGGCAGGGCCCTGGCCGCCACGGACGCCGCCGACGGCCGGCTGGCCGCCCTGGAGCGGCGGCAGTCCAGGACGAACGCCGCGGCGCTGGCCGCGGGCGTGCTGACCCAGGGCCTCACCGTGGCGGGCGTGGTGCTCGCCGCGCAGGCCGCGGGCGCCGGGCAGGTGGCCACCGCGGTGCTCGCGCTCAGCGCGCTGGTCGCCTTCGAGCCGGTGCTGCCGCTCGCGGCGGCCGGGGAACGGCTGGCCGGGATCACCGCCGCGCTGCGCCGGCTGCGCGAGGTGCGGGCCACCCCGCCCGCCGTGGCCGAGCCCGCCGCGCCTGCCGAGCCGCCCGCCGGTCCGCTCACCGTCGAGGTACGCGACCTGGTGGTACGGCACGGCGAGGGCCGCGCCCCCGCGCTCGATGGTGTCGGCCTCACCCTCACCCCGGGCAAGCGGACCGCCCTGGTCGGCCCGAGCGGCGCGGGCAAGAGCACACTGCTGGCCGTGCTGATGCGCCTTGTGGACCCGGAGTCCGGTGGCATCCGGCTCACCGGCCCGGGCGGTTCGGCCGATATCCGCGACCTGACCCCCGAGGCGGTACGCGAGCGGATCACCGGCCTGACCCAGGACCCCTACATCTTCCAGGCGACGCTGCGCGACAACCTCCGGCTGGCCGGGCCGGACGCGGACGACGAGGAACTGCGCTCGGCCGTACGCCGGGCGAGGCTGGACCGCTGGGTCGAGCGGACCGGCTGGGACGCCCAGCTCGGCGAGGACGCCCGCACCGTCTCCGGCGGCCAGCTCCAGCGCCTGGCGCTGGCCCGCGCCCTGCTGTACGACCCGGAGATCCTGCTGCTCGACGAGCCCGCCGAAGCCCTGGACGAGACGACCGCCGACGCGCTGATGAGCGACCTGCTGGACGCCACGCACGGCCGTACCACCCTGATCGTCACCCACCGGCTGCGCGGCCTGGACCGGGTGGACGAGATCGTCGTCCTTGAGGAGGGCCGCGTCACCCAGCTCGGAACCCACGCCGAACTCCTCGCCGTCCCCGGCTACTACCGCGACCTCTGGCAGTCCGAGGCCCTCACCTCCCGCCCCTGACCAGCACGCCCCCACGACCCACCCCCGGCGACCGCCCGGCCCCCGATCACCACCGCCCCGTCATGGCACACCGCGTCCGGCCGCTTGCCGCGATGGCGCGTACGCGGGCCGGGCCGTAGTCGCCAGGCCGGGGACCGGCCCGCGGGCACCGCCACCTCGTCGTCCTGCGCGTCCTGGACCTCCTGTACAGCGGGGTCCCGCCCGCCGGCCGCACCTGGCTCGTGGCCCGGGGCGGCGGGCCGCGGGCCTTCGTATGACGGCGGCGCCCCCGGCCTGTGGGCCGGGGGCGCGTTCTTTCGGCGAATGGGGATCCGCGTCTACTCGGTCTTCTCCGCGAGGGTGACCTTGGTGGTGTGGGTCTGGCCGTCGCGGACGTAGGTGATGGTGATCTGCTGGCCGGGGCCGAATCCGCGGATCATGCCGACCAGGGTGTCGGAGGCGTCGATCGGCCGGTCGTCGATCTTGGTGATCAGGTCGCCCTGCCGCAGGCCCGCCTTGGCGGCGGCGCTGCCCTCGGCGACCGAGCCGACCAGTGCCCCTGCCGTGCCGCCCGTGGAGTCCTGGACGGTCACGCCGAGCTGGGCGTGCCGTACGTCGCCGTTCTTGATGAGCTGGTCGGCGACCTTCTTGGCGGTGTTGATCGGGATCGCGAAGCCCACGCCGATGTTGCCCTCGCTGCCCGCCGTGGCGATCGCCGTGTTGATGCCCACGACCTGCCCGCTCGCGTTGACCAGCGCGCCGCCGGAGTTGCCGTGGTTGATCGCGGCGTCGGTCTGGATCGCGCCGCCGATGGTCGTCGGCTCGCTCGGCTGCTCCTGGCGCCGCTCGCGTCCCCAGCCGGGCGGGAACTGCTGACCGGGCGGCTCCTCGCCGCCGACGTTGACCGTGCGGTTCAGCGCGCTGACGATGCCCGCCGTCACCGAGCCCGCCAGGCCCAGCGGGCTGCCGATGGCCAGTACCGAGTCACCGACCTTGAGCCGGTCGCTGTCGCCCAGCGACGCCGCGGTCAGCCCGGACACGCCGCTCGCCTGGAGCACGGCGAGGTCGGTGGCCGGGTCGGTGCCCTTGACCGTCGCCTTGGCGGTCCGGCCGTCGTTGAACCTGACGGTGAGCTCGGCGCCGCCACCGGCCAGCGCGGCGACGTGGTTGTTGGTGAGGATCAGGCCGTCCGCGCTGAGGACCACGCCGGAGCCGCCGCCGTTCCCGGCCTGGATGGACACCACCGAGGGCTGTACGGCCTGCGCCACGCCGGCCACGGTCCCCGCGCCGGAGTCGGCGACCGGGCTGAGCACCGGGCTGCTCACCACGGTGCGATCGCCGCCGAAGGCGGTGGCCGCGAAGGCCCCCGTGACCCCGCCCCCGAGGGCCACCGCCGCCAGTGCCAGGCCCGCCAGTGCCTTCTGCCGCCCGGAGAAGCCGCCCTTGGCCTTGCCCGGCACCACCGTCGTCTCCTGTTCGGGGCCGGGGCCCGGGGTGCCTGCGGAACCACCCGGCCCGGACGGCGACGCGAACACCGCCGTGTCCCCTCCGGGGGCGGCCTCGCCCGGCTCCTGCGGCGGTCGCGCGGGGGTCGCCCTGCCGGGGAACCCACCGGCGCGCGGCGGGACCTTCCCGAACTGGGTCCAGCCGTCCGGCCGCTCCTGCCCCTGCTCGTTCGGTTCGTTCGTGCTCATCAGGTTTCCCCCACTGTCGTGGCGACCGCCCTATGGGGCCGACCGGTACGTCTCAACAGTGACAAATCACCTGTAAAACCGCGCTAAGCTGCGGAAAGACAAGATCGAATCGCCCTGACACCCGCCTTATCTCCCATGCTCACGCCCCCTGCTCCGCCCGCCCGTACGCAGGCGGAAAGTTTTCGCGGGCGCCGAACACGGCCGCGCGGGCGGGAGGTCATCGTGTGGTGATGCGGGCCAGGGTGGCGCCGATGACCCGGATCAGGTCGCCGGGGTCGAGTTCGAGTTCCAGTCCGTGCCGGCCGCTGGAGACGTAGACGGCCCCGGGGCCGCCGACCGTCTCGTCGGCCACCACCGCCAGGTACGGCAGGGCCAGCGGGCTCACCACCTCGCTCGCCGTCGCCCAGCTCAGCCGGCTCACCTCGGCGGGCCCGGCCAGCCGCGCCGCGGCCCCGCCCGCCGCGCCGGCGAGCGCGGGCAGGTCGATGTCCAGCGAGGCCGGGGCGAGGGCCGCGACCGGCCGGTCGTCCACGCGGGCGATCACCGCCTTGAGCACCCGGGCGGCGGGCACTCCGAGTTCGGCCGCCAGATGCCGCCGGGATTTGGCCCTGCCCGGATCGTGCGTATATTGACGCGACTTAAATGGGACGCGGGATTTCCGCAGCAGTTTCATCGCCGGTGTCTCGCGAAGGGCCGCCCCAGCGCCGCGGACCGGCCCACGGCGTGCCCGAAATTCGGCATATCTCCGATTCACCACATATAAGTGATCCACTAACGCCGCCGCGAGAATGATCGCGTCTTCGGCGTCCCGCCTGGTCACCGGGGCCCCGCTGATGTGGGCGGCGGCGTTGCCGACCTCCCGCAGGTCCTCCGCCCACGCCGCCAGCCGTCCCTCCACCAGCCCCCGGGCGCGCAGTTCGCGCAGCCCCTGGTACAGGGTGCGCCCGCCCGCCCCGTGATCCGCGCACACCCCTTCGAGCAGCCGGCGCACGTTCACCAACGTCATCGTGTACGCCCCGGCGCTCAGGCAGGACTCGGCCTCGGCGAGTTCCCGGGCCAGCGCGGGCGGTACGGCGGCGCGCGCCCGGCCCGCCGCGACGGGCCACAGGACGCGCGCCCGGCGCGGCGGCAGCCCGTCCGGATCACGGTCCGGATCGACCTCGGCGGCCTCGGCCGCCAGGAAGAGCACCTGGCCGCACATCTGGCACACAGCCGTCGCGTACGGCGCCAGTTCCGGCGGCAGGAATGACCGATGCGGCCCATCGGGCTCACGCGCGAGAGAGCGATTCGCACACCCGGGGCAATCGATGCTGTATTTCGCCGCCCAGCGCCTCACAAAGGGACGATAAAGGATCACCAAATTGCCTACAAGAGCGTAATATCCAAACCTGGGTGGGAGGGGCGCATGAAGACGTGGCCGTTCGCGGGGCGTGACAAAGAACTCGAAACACTGATCCGTTTCGCCCGTGATCGGGCCGCGCGCGGCGTCGTGATCGTGGGCGCGGCCGGGGTGGGCAAGTCCCGGCTGGCCGCCGAGGTGCTACGCGGGCTGGCCGACGACCGCCACACCGTGCTGCGCATTCGCGCCACCAAGGCGACCAGCGGCATCCCCAACGGCGCGCTGGCCGATCTGCTGCCCGCGCGGGCGCCCGAGGGCAACACGCTGCGGTGGGCGGCCGAGGAGATCATCGCGCGAGCCGGCGGACGGCTGCCGGTGCTCGGCGTGGACGACGCGCACCTGCTGGACGGGCACTCGGCGGGAGTGATCCACTCACTGGTCGCCACCGGGCGCGCCCGGGTCGTCGCCACCCTGCGCAGCGGCGAGCCCGCCCCCGACACGGTGACCGCGCTGTGGCGCGACCACCTGGCCAGGCGGGCGGACATCGGGCCGCTGGGCGACGGCGACATCCGCCGGCTGCTGACCGCCGCGCTCGGCGGCCCGCCGGACGAGGCGACCGTGGTCCATCTGTGCCGGGTGACCGAGGGGAACGCGCTGTTCCTGCACGAGATCGTCGACTCGGCGCTGGCCGCGGGAACGCTCCAGCGGCTGCGCGGCATGTGGCACCTCGCCCGGGCTCCGCTGGCCGACGCGGCGCCCGGGGACACGCCGCTCGCCCCCCGGCTGGACGAACTCATCCGCGACCGCATCGGCACGCTGTCGGCCCCGCTCGCGGCGGTGCTGGAGTTCACCGCGTTCGCCGAGCCGATCGGGGCGCGCACGCTGAGCACGCTGGTCTCGGAGGAGGCCGTGCTGCTCGCCGAGGAACGCGGGCTGATCAGGGTGGCCATGGAGGACAGGCGGGAGGTCGCGCGGCTCGGCCATCCGCTCTACGGCGAGGTGGCCCGCGAGCGCTGCCCCGGGCTGCGCCGCCGGCGCCGCTACGCCGACCTGGTCCAGGTCGTGGCGGCCACCGGCATGCGGCGCAGAGAAGACGTGCTGCGCGGCACGGTATGGCGGCTGGAGAGCGGCCTGGGTGCCGACCCCGAGCCGCTGGTCGCCGCCTGCCGGCTGGCCTGGGCCGCGCACGACTATCCGCTCGCGGTCCGGCTGGCCGAGGCCGCGCTGTCGGCGGGCGGCGGCGTCGAGGCCGCCATCCTGCTGGCCAACCTGCTCGACCACGCCCAGCTTCCCGACCGCGCCCGCGCGGTGCTGGACGCGACGCCGGAGCCCGCCGACGAGTCCACCCGCGTCGAGCTGGCCCTGGCCAGGGCCAGCAATCTCGCGTGGGGGACGGACCGGCTGCCCGAGGCGATGGCGCTGCTGGCGCGTACCGAAGGCACCGTCACCGACCCCGCCAGGCGCGATGCGATCACCGTGCGCCGGGTCGGCCTGGCCGCCTCCGCCGCCGACCCGCGCTCCGCGCTGGCCTGGAGCGCTCCCTTACTGGAACGCCCGCTCAGCGCACCGGTGCGCGCGCAGGCGCTCAACGCCCACGCGCTCGCGCTGTGTTACGCGGGCCGTACGGCGGAGGCGCTGGCGGCCGTGTCCGAGGCCCTGGCCGGCATGGCGGGCTGGCGGGACACCATCCCCGCGCTGGTCTCCCCCCTGCACTCCACCTGGGCGCTGTGCGGGCTGTTCAGCGGTGACCTCGCGGTCGTGGGCGAGGCCACCGCCTCCATGACCGCGGCGGTGTCCGGGCAGCGCGGCTGGTCGCGGGGCGAGGGCAGCCTGGCCCTGTCCCGCGGGCACGCCGCCATCCTGCGCGGCGACCTCGACACCGCGCTCGCCGTACTCCACGCGCCGGCGCACCACGAGACCGCGGTCACCGTCGGCGGGTGCCTGGGCGCCTACGCGCTGGCGCAGGCGTTGTGCGGGGACGGCAGGGCGGCGCAGGAGACGCTGGAGGCGGCGCTGGCCCGCAACCGCACCACCTGGACCGCCTTCGGCCGGTGGGTGGCGCTCACCCGCGTCTGGATCGCCGCCGCGCTGGGCGAGACCAGCAGGGCGATCGACCTCGCGCTGGGCGCGGCGGCCGACTGCCGCGCCGCCGGGCTGCCCGGCTTCGAGCACATCGCGCTGCACGACGCGGTGCGCCTGGGCCGCGCCGCGCCGGTGCGGGCGCGGCTGGCCGAGCTGGCCGTGGTCCAGGACGGCGAGCGGGTACGACTGGCCGCCCGGCACGCCGCCGCGCTCGCCGACGGCGACGGCGGGGCACTGCTCGCGACGGCCACCGGGTTCGAGCGGCTCGGCCTGATGCTGCACGCGGCCGAGGCCGCCGCGCAGGCGACGGGCGCGCTGCGCCGGGCCGGCGACGAGCGGGGCGCCCGCAGGGCCGCCGCCGAGGCGTGGTCTTTGGCCGCGTCCTGCCCGCGGGCGGGCACTCCGGCGCTGCGCTGCCTGGCCGCGCCCGACCTGACCGTGCGCGAGCTGGAGGTCGCCCAGCTCGGCGCGGCCGGGCGCAGCCACCGGGAGGTCGCGGAACGCCTGCACATCTCCCTGCGTACCGCCCAGAACCACCGCAACCAGGCCTACCAGAAGCTCGGCGTGAACAGCGCCGCGGAGCTGGCCGGGATCTTCGCCAGGTTCAACGGCGGGGCGCACACCGGCATGGCACGCGCCGAGGCCGCCGCCCCCGGCCTCAGGGAGCGGCGGCCTCGGCGTCGTCTGGCGGACCGGGCCTCAGATGGCCCCTGACGGCCCCGGTCCGCGCGGCGGATGTCAGGACGCGCTGTAGATCTCGTGCCAGCCGCCGGAGCCGCCCTTGGGCGAGTGCCCGTTGCCGCGGCTCACCTTGACCGAGATGCGCTCGGCGTTCTTGCCATCGAAGCTGTGGCGCTCGGGGTACCTGCCGCAGTTGTCGAAGGACCGGTGGTACGACGAGCCGTCGAAGGTCTCGACCTTGAAGGTCTCCCATGCGCAGCGGTACCGGCGGTCGCCCCACCGCTTGTGGTTGCTGAGCTTGCTGTCCACGGTGAAGTGGTTGCCGCGCACCCACTTGGAGTGCTTGGTCCACCAGACCTTCTTGACCGGCTTGCACTTCTTGGTGCCCTTGTGCCACCAGCAGTGTTTGACCCACTTGGTGTGCTTCTTCTTGTAGTAGATCTTGTGGTTCCTGCGCTCGACGCCGACCTCGCCGCTCGCCTTGGCCTTGTGGTCGGAGGAGTAGTACGGGCCCCACTGGGTCGTTCCGGTGGCGGCGGTGCCGGCAGTGGCGCCGGCGGCGGGAACGACGGTCGCGTTGGCGGCGACCGGGGCGGCCACCGCAATCGCCGTCGCGGCGCCTATGCCGATGAGGATTCGGCTGACGAATCGCACGTTCGGTCCTCTCGGGAGATAAGGGTGTCTGACCGACCAAGACTCCCAGCCCGAGATTGACAAACACTTACAAAGCACTTGAAAGCCCGACAAATCCGGACTATTCGCAAGATCGTTATCTCCCACACGACTCCAGGGGGCCCAAAACAGGAATTTATTCCCACCACAGGAGTAACATAAATCACAATTCTCGAATACCGCCGCACGCCAAAGGGCCGGACACCCGCGCCGGCGTCCGGCCCTTGCTGCACGGCCCCTGGCGGGCCGTGCCCGGCGAGCGACCCGCCCTCAGGCGGCGGCCGGTTGGGTGACGTGGGCCGGGGAGAGGGCGATGTCGAGCACCTCGCGTACGTCGCTCACCGCGTGGACGGTCAGCTCCGCGCGCACCTCCTCCGGCACGTCGTCGAGGTCGGGCTCGTTGCGCGCCGGGATGAGCACCGTGGTGATGCCCGCCCGGTGGGCCGCGAGCAGCTTCTGCTTGACCCCGCCGATCGGCAGAACCCGGCCGGTGAGGGAGACCTCACCGGTCATCGCCACGTCGCCGCGCACGGGCCGGCCGGACAGCAGCGACGCCAGCGCGGTGGTCATGGTGACCCCGGCCGACGGGCCGTCCTTGGGGATCGCGCCCGCGGGGACGTGCACGTGCACCGAGCGGTCCTTCAGCGACCCGACCGGCAGCTCCAGCTCCACGCCGCGCGAGCGCAGGTAGGACAGCGCGATCTGCGCCGACTCCTTCATCACGTCGCCGAGCTGGCCGGTCAGCGTGACCCCGGTCGAGCCGGTCTCCGGGTCGGCGAGGGACGCCTCGACGTACAGCACGTCGCCGCCCGCGCCGGTCACCGCCAGACCGGTGGCCACGCCCGGCACCGAGGTGCGCTGGCGGGCCTCCGGCAGTGAGGACTCCGGCACGTGCCTGGGCCTGCCGAGGTATTCCACCAGGTCATCGGCCCCGGCCCGGATCGGCAGCTCGGCCTTGCCGAGGGCCAGCGACGCGGTGATCTTGCGCAGGATCCGGGCGATCGACCGTTCGAGCGACCGGACGCCGGCCTCCCTGGTGTACTCGGCGGCCAGCCTGCGCAGCGCCCCCTCCTCCAGGGTCACCTCGTCCGCGCCGAGCCCGGCCTTCTCCAGCTGGCGGGGCAGCAGGTGGTCGCGGGCGATGGCCACCTTCTCGTCCTCGGTGTAGCCGTCGAGGGTGACCACCTCCATGCGGTCCAGCAGCGGGCCGGGGATGGCCTCCAGGACGTTGGCGGTGGCCAGGAACAGCACGTCGGACAGGTCGAGCTCGACCTCCAGGTAGTGGTCGCGGAAGGTGTGGTTCTGGGCGGGGTCCAGCACCTCCAGCAGCGCGGCGGTCGGGTCGCCCCGGTAGTCGGCGCCCAGCTTGTCCACCTCGTCCAGCAGCACGACGGGGTTCATGCTGCCCGCCTCGCGGATCGCGCGGACCACGCGGCCGGGCAGCGCCCCCACGTACGTCCTGCGGTGCCCGCGGATCTCCGCCTCGTCGCGGACGCCGCCCAGGGCCACCCGGACGAACTTACGGCCCATCGCCCGTGCGACGGACTCACCGAGGGAGGTCTTGCCGACCCCGGGAGGACCGGCCAGCGCCAGCACGGCGCCGCTGCGCCTGCCGCCGATCACGCCGAGGCCCTGGTCGTGGCGGCGCTTGCGGACCGCCAGGTACTCGATGATGCGGTCCTTGACGTCGGTGAGCCCGGTGTGGTCGGCGTCCAGCACCTCGCGCGCCGCGGAGATGTCGTAGGAGTCTTCGGTGCGGACGTTCCACGGGATGTCCAGGACCGTGTCCAGCCAGGTGCGGATCCAGCCGGTCTCCGGCGACTGGTCGGAGGTCCGCTCCAGCTTGTCGACCTCCTTGAGCGCGGCCTCGCGCACCTTCTCCGGCAGGTCGGCGGCCTCGATCTTGGCGCGGTAGTCGTCCTCCTCGTCGGCCGGGTCGCCGTTGAGGTCGGCCAGTTCCTTGCGGACGGCGGCGAGCTGCTGGCGCAGCAGGAACTCCCGCTGCTGCTTCTCCATGCCCTCCTGGACGTCCTTGCGGATGGTCTCGGCGACGTCCAGTTCGGCCAGGTGCTCGCGGGCCAGCTCGACCAGCCGGGCCAGGCGCTCGGCCGGGTCGGGCTCGCCCAGCAGCTCGATCTTGTGCTGGGTGCTCAGCCAGGGGGCGTAGCCGGAGCTGTCGGCCAGGACGGCCGGGTCGTCTATCTGGTTGATGGCGTCGACGACCTGCCAGCCGCCGCGCTTCTGCATGATCGTGGTGGCCAGCGCCTTGTACTCGGCGGCCAGCTCGTTCGCGCGCTCCCCGGCGGGGACGGCCTCCATCGCGGTGGCCTGCACCCAAAGGGCCGCGCCCGGCCCGGTGGTGCCGGTGCCGACTCGCACCCGGTCCAGGCCGCGCACCACGGCGGCGGGCTCGCCGCCCGGCAGCCGGCCGACCTGCTCGACCAGTGCGACCACGCCCACCGGGCCGTACTTCCCGTCCACCCGCGGGACCAGCAGCACGTGTGCGTCCTTGCGGTCCGAGGTGCCCGCCCTGGCCGCGTCGATCGCGGCGCGAACCTCGGGGTCCGACAGGTCCAGCGGGACGACCATGCCGGGCAGCACGACCGCGTCGTCCAGCGGGAGGACCGGAAGGATCAAGCTCTCACTCATGCGATCTCCAAAGGTTGAGTTATACCGACTCAAGTATTGAGAGCCCCGGATTGTTCCCGAGCTTGAGCCTGTTCGCTCACAGCGATCGTAAGTATGTAAGCAGTACGGGAGTGTGACATCGGATCACCCCCTGGTATGACGCCCTTCCCGTCCGGCCCGGTCTAGTGTGGGCGGGTGCTCAGGCGGCTCCGATCGACCAAGGACCGGCTTCCCGCGCTGGCGGCCCCCATCCTGGCGGCCTTGGTCACCGGCGTCGCCGGCCCGGCGCCTCCCGACACCCCCCGCCTGGACCGCCTCGTGCTGCGGATACCCAAGCCCCTCAGGCGGTTCGTGCCGCACGATGTGGCGAAGGTCGCGCTCGTCGCCGAGCAGGCGTTCGTCCTGGTGCTGTTCTGGTTCGCCCAGGACCAGGTCCAGACCGTCAACCGGTTCTTCATCAGCGACCCGGACGCCGACCGGCCCTATCTCGACCCTCTCGCCACCCTCTTCATCGCGGCGGTCTGGTCGCTGCCGCTCGCGCTGCGCCGCACCCGGCCCCTGGCGGCCTGGCGGGTGATGGTGGTCATGCTGCCCTTCGCCTCCCTCCTGGTCAGGCCGATCCTCGGCAACCCGCCGTACTCGATGGCCACCGCCATCACCTATCTGGCGTGCGTGTACACGGCGGCGGCACGTACCGACCGGGAGACCTCCATCGGCATCGGCGTGGTGTCGGCCATCGTCGCCTGGGGCATGGACCCCGGCTCGTTGATGCTCGTGGTACCTCTGGTCGCGATGGCCGCCACGCTCGGCAACAGCGCGCGGGTGCGGCGCAGCACGGCCTCACGCCTCGCCGTGCAGGAGCGGCGGGCCGACCGGGCCGACGCGGCCCGCGCGGTGCTGGCCGAGCGGTCCCGGATCGCGCGCGAACTGCACGACGTGGTGGCCCACCACATGTCGGTGATCGCCATCCAGGCCGAGGCGGTGCCGATGCAGGCGGCGGGCGACGCGCGGCGGCTGGAGGAGGGGCTGGCGCAGATCCGCGGGCTGTCCCTCACCGCCCTGGCCGAGATGCGCCGCGTCCTCGGCGTGCTGCGCGACGAGGACGGCAGGATCGACACGGCCCCGCAGCCGGGCCTGGACCGGCTGGAGGAGCTGATCACCACCGCCCGGGGAACGGGTCTCACCGTCTCGCTGTCGCTGGACGTCCCGGACGGGGACGTCCCCGCGGCGGTCGGCGTGTCGGCCTACCGGATCGTGCAGGAATCGCTGAGCAACGGCATGCGGCACGCCCCCGGCAGCGCGATGGTCGTGGACGTCCACCGCGCCGGGCGGGATCTGCGCCTGCGGGTGGTGAACGGTCCCGGGGTCAAGGACGCGGCTCCCCCCTCCCCCGACGGGCACGGGCTGATCGGCATGCGCGAACGCGCGACAATGCTGGGGGGCACGTTCGAGGCCGGTCCCATCACCGGTGGCGGATTCGCGGTGACGGTCACGCTGCCCATCGAGAAGGAGCATTGGCCATCCGCGTCCTGATCGCCGACGACCAGGGCATGGTGCGCACCGGGTTCACCGTCTTCCTCAGCGCGCAGCCGGACATCGAGGTGGTCGGCGAGGCGGCGGACGGCGCGCAGGCGGTCGCCCGCGCGGTGGAACTGCGCCCTGACGTGATCTTGATGGACGTCCGCATGCCGGGCATGGACGGGCTGGAGGCGACCCGCCGGATCGGCGCCGTCCCCGGCCTGCCGTCCAGGGTGCTGATCCTGACCACCTTCGACCTCGACGACTACGTGTACGCGGCGCTGCGCGCGGGCGCCAGCGGTTTCCTGCTGAAGGACGCCTCCGCCCAGCAGCTCGCCGAGGCGGTGCGCGTCGTCGCCGAGGGCGAGGCGCTGCTCGCGCCCACCGTGACCAGGCGGCTGATCGCGGAGTTCGCCCGGCTCGGCGGCCCGAGGGCGCCCGCCGTCAAGCGCCTCGCCGACCTGACCGAGCGGGAGACCGAGGTGTTGTCCCTGGTCGCCCAGGGCCTTTCCAACCAGGAGATCGCCGCCGAGCTGGTGGTCTCGGAGCAGACCGTGAAAACGCACGTCGGGCGGGTGCTCGCCAAGCTGTCGCTGCGCGACCGGGCCCAGGCCATCGTGCACGCCTACGAGACTGGGCTGGTGCGGCCCGGGGGTGACGGCGTCACCCGCGGGGGGTAGCGCGAGGTCCACCCCGTCGCGGGACGCGGATTACCCCGGCCCGTCCATAGCTTCCTGTCCTGATCATTCCCCAGGGAACAGGACAGGAGGCGCCGATGCTCCGGCGCGAACATGTCGTGCTGGCCGTCGCCGCGACCGCGGGGGCGGCGCTCGCCGGCCCCGTGTCCGCGCCCACGGCGGTGGCCCGGCCCGCCGTGCTCACCAAGGCGTACGGCGAGGCCCCCGGTACCGCGCGGAACGTGGCGGTGATCGTCCCGGGCGCGGACACCACCGCCCGCACCTTCGACGGCGGCAGGCGGGCGGTGTACAGCACGCCGGGGGGCGCGGCGCGGGCGCTGCTGGCCGAGGCGCGCACCCTCGCCCCGGAGGGCGGGCTGGCGGCGATCGCCTGGCTGGGCTACGCCTCCCCGCGGACCGTCAGCCTGGACGTGCTCACCGACACCGCGGCGAAGGCGGGCGTGGCGGCGCTGCGGCGCACGGTCGGCGAGGTGCGCGCCGCCAACCCGGCGGCCCGGATCGTGCTGCTGTGCCACAGCTACGGCTCGGTGCTGTGCGCGAAGGCCGTGCCCGGCCTGGGGGTGAGCGACCTGGTGGTGTACGGCAGCCCCGGGCTCGGCGCGGACTCGGCCGCCGATCTCGCGCTCGGCGGCACGCGCCTGTGGGCGGGGCTGGGCGGCGCGGACTGGATGCGCAACGTGCCCAAGTGCCGGCTCGGGCCGCTCGGCTTCGGCCCGGACCCGGCCGCGCCCGGCTTCGGCGCCACGGTGTTCGCGACCGGCCGGGCCACGCACAGCGAATACTTCAAGCCCGGCGGGGTCTCGCTGCGCAACCTGACGCTGATCGCGCTCGGGCGGACCGGCGAGGTGACCCATGCCTGACCGGATCGCCGGCTTCGCGGAAAAGATCGCCGCCGCCACCCCGGACACCCGCGACCGCGGCGTGGACGCGCTGCGCGCGCTCGCCATCGCGGGCGTGGTGCTCGGCCACTGGCTGGTCACCGCCTGGGCCACGGACCAGGCGGGCGCTCTGCGGATCGCCTCCCCGCTGACCGCCATGCCCGCGCTGGCCCCGATGTCGTGGGTGTTGCAGACGCTCGCGGTGTTCTTCTTCGTCGGCGGGTACTCGGCCGCGCGCGGCCTGCGGTCGGCCCGCGAGGGGTACCTGCCGTGGGCGCGCCGCCGCCTGGCCCGGCTGCTCGCGCCGGTGCTGCCGCTCGCGGTGTTCTGGGCGGTACTCGCCCTCGCGCTCACCTCGGCGGGGATCTCCCGGGGGACGCTGCGGTCCTTCGCGGTCTCGGCGCTGGGCCCGCTGTGGTTCCTCGCCGTGTTCACCGTGCTCACCCTGGCCACGCCGCTGCTCGCCCGGGTCCGGCCGGTCGCCGCGGCCGGGGGGATGGCCGGCGTGGTCGTGGCGGTGGACGTGGTCCGGTTCGGACTGGCGGGTCCCGCGTGGGCGGGGTGGGCGAACCTGGCCGCCGGATGGCTGGTGCCGTACCTGCTCGGGATGGCCTGGGCCGGGGGCGGGCTGGCCCGGCGCGGTACGGCGGTGGCCATGCTCACGGCCGGTGCGGCGGGCACGGCCCTGCTGATCGCCGCCTTCGGCTACCCCGCGAGCATGGTGGGCGTGACCGGGGCGGCGATCTCCAACCTGGGCCCGCCCTCGCTGGCCGGGGTGTGCTTCGGGATCGCCCAGACCGGGGCGGCACTGCTCGCCCACGGGCCGCTGACCCGGCTGGCGCGCCGGCCGCGCGTGTGGGCGGCGGTCGCGGTGGCGAACCTGTCGGCGATGCCGGTCTTCCTGTGGCATCAGACGGTGCTGGTCGTGGCCGCGGTGACGCTGCTGCCGTTCGGGCGGGCGGCCGGGCTGCTGGACGCGCCGGTCTCGGCGCAGTGGCTGCTGTGGCGCGCGGCGTGGCTGCCGTTGTTCGCCGCGGCGCTGGCGGCGGCCGTGCTGGCGCTGCGCGGACGGCGATTTTCATGACGTCGTGTCGTTTTCGTGTTGACGTGACGTCGCAATCATTGTGACACTGTGTCGGGAAAGGACCCGCACGATCGAGGAGCCACCCTGATGTCGTTCTATGCGGAGTTGCGCGAGGCCACGTGGGGCGAGCACGACGCGGTCGCGGGCCTGCCCTACATCAACGCCCTGCTCGACGGGCGGCTGCCCCGCGAGGCGTACGCGGCGATGGTCGCCCAGCACTACTTCGTCTACCAGGCCCTGGAGGGCGTCTCACAGGCGCTCGCCGACGACCCGATCGCGGCCCGCTTCGTCTTTCCCGAGCTGTACCGCCTCCAGGCCCTGACCCGTGACCTCACCGCGCTGCACGGCCCGGGCTGGCGCGACCTGATCGAGCCGGTCCCGGCCACCCGCGAGCTGGCCGGGCGGATCGAGCGGACCGCCGCCTGGCCGGGCGGCTACATCGCCCACCACTACACCCGCTACCTCGGCGACCTGTCGGGGGGGCAGGTCGTCAGGAGCAGGCTGCAGCGGATCTACGGCATCGAGCGCGGCGGCGGCGCCGACTTCTACATCTTCGACGAAATCCCCAGCCGCCCCCGGTTCAAGCAGGAGTACCGCCGCCGCCTGGACGCCCTGCCCATCGACGCCGGGGAGCGGGCGCGGATCATCGAGGAGACCCTGCTGGCCTACCGGCTCAACGGCGAACTGCTGGCAGGTCTCGGCCACCTCGCGCCCGCGGCCTGAGGCGTACCGACCGGCGCTGTGCGACGATTGTCAGATGCCCCGGATCTCGGCCGCCACGATCGGAGAACACCGCGCCCAGACGCGTGATCGCATCCTCGCGGCCGTCTCCCGGCTGACCAGGTCGCAGGGCATCGACGAGATCTCGATGACCGACGTCGCGGCCGAGGCCGGCATCACCCGCACCGCCCTGTACAACTACTTCCCCGACAAGGCGGCCCTGCTGCTGGCCTTCACCGAGCGGGTCACCGGCTACTTCATCGAGAGTTACGAGCGGGAGCTGCCGGCCGGGGCCTCGCCCGCCGAGCGGCTGCGCGCCTTCGTCCGGCTGCAACTCGACGGGCTGCTCGCCCACCCCCACCCCGGCCCCGCCGACCTGTCCGCGGCCCTGGGGCCCGACGCCTACCAGCGGCTGGCCGACCACGTGGCGCCGATGCAGGACATCCTGGTCGGCATCATCGAGAGCGGCACCGCCTCCGGCCACTTCCGCACCGGCCCCGCGCGGCAGACCGCCCGCATGATCCTCGCGCTGATCGGGGCCGAGCGGCTGCCGCTGCTCAGCGGCGAGGTGACCGTCGAGCAGGCCGAGGAGACGATCAGCGGGTTCGTGCTGCGGGCGCTCGCCACGCCCTGAGCCTCACCCGCCCGCCGCGCAGGTCACGGTGTGCGGCCAGCAGTACGCCCAGCGGCACCACCGTGGCCACCAGCCAGCGCTGGTGCACCGCGTCCCAGCTCGCCGCGCCGGGCAGCGGCCATGGCCACAGGTCGCCGGAGAGGAACAGCGAGGCGACGCCCAGCGCGCCGATCGTCGCCGCTCCCGCCAGCGCGGGGGGCCGGCCCCCGGCGTGCCGTACCGCGACCGCCGCCCCGGCAAGGCCGCACAGGGCGCACATCACCGCCTCGGCCGCCAGCCCGGCGACCGGGAGTGACGCGCCGTCCGCCAGCCGTACCGATGCCACCGCCACGACCACGCCCCAGCCGGCGGCCAGCACCGTGAGGATCAGCAGCGTGCGCAGCCACTGCCGCGCCCAGCGGGCCACCGGCACCGCGCCGGTGCTCGGCGTCATGGCGTCCACCAGCGCGAACCCGCCGGTGGAGGCGATCAGCAGCATGGCCGGGCGCAGTACGAGCACGGCGGTCGCCGGATCGAGGTCCCTGCCGGGATCGACCAGCGCGACGAGGGTCACCCCCAGCGGCACGGCCAGCGCGGGGGGCAGCCAGTCGATCGCGCGCACGAGCGGTCTCACCGCCTGGAACACGGTGCTCAGCCGCACGGCCGTCCCTCCGCTCGCGCGATGGGGAATTCCGCGCGCAGGCCGAGCACCGGCAGCGCCTCCTCCAGCGTCGTCCGAGGGTCCGTGAGCCTGTCCCATTCGGCCCAGATGCGCTGTTTGGCGTCCGGCACGGCGAGCAGCCGCCGGGCGTAGGACGACTCCGCCTCGCCGTAACGCACCCCGCCGAGCTGTGAGGCCGCGATCACGAGGCCCTCGCCGAGCGGGACGCGGACCTCCCCGGCGGGCAGCAACGGCTCCCGCTGACCGGCGAGCCACAGCGCCACGACGGTCCGGGCCTGGCCGTGGGCGGCGCACTCCCGGCCGGCCTCGGCGGCCCACCGTTCTCCCGGTGTCCCTTCGCGCAGCCCGGTGACGGTCGCCGCGATGAGCCCGGCCAGGTACGGCCGCGGCGTCTCGGCCGCGCCCGGGCGCGGCAGCATGCCCCAGACGCGCGCGGTGGGCCTCGCGTCGTCTCGGGTGTCCGGGCGGGCCGGCGTCTCCTGGCGGATCAGCGGGATCGCGTTCTTGGCCTGCGGCGGTACGGCCGCGGCGACCGGCTGGGCCACCTTCCGCCATTCCGGAATCCACGCCTGGTAGTCCGGGAAGGCGCACACGGTCACCGCGCCGCCCTCGCGGCACACCTGGGCGGCGTGGTCGTAACCGGGCGGGGCGGGCAGGTCCGGCGGGTACGTCTCCCACGGCGACGGAGGGGCGTCCCGCAGTACCACGCCCCCGGCGGCCACCGCGACCGCCAGCGCCGCCGTCCCGGCGACCACGGGGACCGGCCGCACCCCGTGCCGCAGCACGCCGAGGACGCCGATCACCACGACCACGGCGGCCAGGTAGACCGCGTGCGCCTGCGACGGGCGCTGCCCCCACTCCGGGCCGGGGACCGCGACCATCGGCGCGAGCCACCCGCCCTTCCAGAGGGCGATGTTGAAAAAGGACAGATAGCCCAGAACGGCGAGCGCCAGCGGTCCGGCGATCAGCGAGGGCACCCAGCGCCCGACCGCCACGCCCGCCACCGCGAACAGCGCGGTCGCGGCGATCCCGCCGAGCACCTCGTACACGTCGAACCGGCCCGCGACGGGCCGCGCGAGGATCGCCCTGGCCAGCAGATGGACCCCGAGGGTGAGCCCGGTGACCGCCGCGCCGGTCCCGGCGGCGGCGACGGTCACCGCCAGCGTCCGCTGCCGCGCCGTGCCGGGCAGCGCGCCCAGCGACTCCGGCAGCCCGCGCCTGCGGTCCCGCGTCGCGGCCAGGTTGGCCAGGATCAGCGTCGTGGCCGCGATGAGCAGGGCGGCGTAGGCGCTGTCGATCGTCTCCACCGACATGTCCGCCAGCCAGTTCCAGGTATTGAACGTGCGAAGGCCCAGTACGGCCAGCGCCGCCGCCCACAGCACCGGGCTGCGCAGCAGCCGCAGGGCCTCGAAGCGGAGCAGCGCCGCGAAGACCCCACCGGCCCGTACCGGCCCGCCCACGGCGGCGGGCACGCCCGCCTGTGCCACGGTCATCACGCCACCACTCCTGCACGTGCCCGGAGCACCGGCCTGGGCATCGCCCTCATGCGGCCACCTCCGCGGGTTCGCCGAGGAGCAGGAGGTACCCGTCCTCCACGGTGGGATCGGCGGGGACCGCGCCGGGCGGCGGATCGCCCAGTGAGCGGTAGCGGCCGTCGGCGGTGCGCCAGAACAGCCTGCTGCCGCCGCCGGGCGGCGTCTGCGACAGCCAGACCTGGCCCTTCGCCGCCGCGGCGATGTCCTGCGGGGCGCCCTGGAAGATCACCCGGCCGCGGTGCTGCACCACGACCAGTTCGCACAGCGCGGCGACGTCCTCGGTCTGGTGGGTGGACAGCAGCACCGTCCGGCCCTCCCCCAGCCGGGACACCAGGGCGCGAAAACGCATCCGCTGCTCGGGGTCGAGCCCGACCGTGGGCTCGTCCAGGATCAGTACGTCCGGGTCGCCGAGCAGCGCCTGGGCGAAGGCCAGGCGCTGGCGCATCCCGCCGGACAGCTTGCGGACCTTGACCTGGGAGCGGTCGCCGAGGTCCACCTCGGCCAGGACCCGCCGCACCTCCCGGTGACGGACCCTCCTGTCGGTGATCTCCTTCAGGATCGCCACGTAGTCCACCAGCTCGAAGGCGGTGAAGTGCGGGTAGTAGCCGGGGTCCTGCGGCAGGTACCCCAGGTGGCGGCGTATCTCGGTGCGCTGCACACGGTCGGCGGGGTCGTTGCCGAGCACCCGGATCTCGCCGCCGTCCGGGGCCAGGGTGGTCGCCAGGCAGCGCAGCAGGGTCGTCTTGCCCGCCCCGTTCGGACCGAGCAGGCCGGTGACACCCGGCCCGATGGCCAGGTCGATGCCCTCCAGCACCTTGCTCCTGCCGTACTCCTTGGTCAGAGCGCGTACGCTCACTGTCGCACCCAACTGATCTCTCCCGAACTCAGGCGGCGGTGCCGCGCGTAGCCGAATGCGAAAAGGACCGCGGCGATGCCGTACAGGGCCTGCGCCGCGGGGGTGAAGGGGAGGAAGCGGTCGCCGCCCGCGACCACCATCGGGACCACCGCGCCGAGCCAGAGCGCGCCGGGCAGCCCGGCGGCCAGTGCCGTCGGCAACCTGGCCGACAGCAGCAGGGTGGCGGCGCTCAGCGCCAGCGCGGGCAACAGCCAGGCGGTGGCCTGGCCGGGAGTGCCGGGGAGCAGCGGCGTCGCCGCGCCGGTCATCGCGACCGCGGTGACCAGCACCGCGCCCGCCCGGATGAACAGCAGCCTCGGGCCCGCCATCGGGGTGGCCGCCTGAAGCTCGTGGACCGGGTCGACGTGCCTGCCGTACGCCAGGGCGATCCCGGCGACCGGGACGACGGGGGCCGCCACCAGGAACACCAGCAGCACCGCAGGACCGGCGGGCTCGACCCTGCCCGCGGCGACGCCGAGCGCCAGCACGATCGCCACCGCGGTCAGCCACGCTCTGGACAGCGCCGGTGTGGCGGTGAGCAGCCTGGCCAGGTGCTCGGGTACGCCCACCGCGCCCAGCAGCCGCTCGGCCGCGCGCGGCCGGGGCCGGTCCACCTCGTCCAGCAGCCGGTCCCAGCCACCGGCCAGCCACTCCTCGTCGTACGGGACGCCCGCGCGGCAGTGGGCGCACCCGCCCATGTGGGCCTCCACCGACATCACCAGCGCCGGGTCCAGGCGGCCCGCGGCGTAGCGCTCCATCAGGTCCGGCGGTACGTGCCAGTCCGCGCCTGTCATGCGAGTTCCTCCCTCAGCCGGGCCTTGGCCCGCCGGACGCGGGTCTTGACGGTTCCCTCGGGCACCCCGAGCAGGCCGGCCGCCTCCCTGGTGGTGAGCCCGTCCAGCACGGTGGCCTGCAAGGCCGCCCGCAGTTCGGGCGACAGGCGGGCGATGGCGGCGCCGAGGTCCCCGTGCTCGATACCGAGCAGCACCACCTCCTCTGCGGAAGCGGCGGCCCGGTGGCCCTCGCCCGGTTCCTGGCCCGAGCCGATCCAGCGGTGCCCGCGCCCGCGCAGCACCGAGATCAGCCTGCGGATCGCGATGGTCCAGATCCACGCCGCCGCGTCGCCGCCCTCCCCGGCCGGGCGGTACCTGCCCGCAGCGCCCCGCCAGATGGCGACGAAGGTGTCCTGAAGGGCGTCGTCGACCACATCGGCGTCGGCGCAGCGGCGGGACAGGCGTACCCGGAGCCAGGGCGCGTGCCTGCGGTGCAGCACGCGCAGCGCCTCCATCTGCCCGGCGGCCACGGCCGCCAGCAGGTCGCCGTCGTCGCTGCCGGGGCCCACCGGGGGCGGCTCCCGCCGCCTGCGGAACATTCTCTGCACGTTCCGGTTATCGCACGGCGAGGCCGTCACGGTTTTCGGGAGGCGCGCGGAGGGCACAGGTTTCGGACGGACCCCCGTCTGGAATGCAGACGTGCCCCAAGAGCGATGATGGCGGTATGAGCGAGCGAGAGACGGGCGACGGACACCTTCGCCTGGGCACGGCCGCGGGCCGCTGGGTGCTGTTCACCACGGTCCTGGCCTCGGGGATGGCGCTGCTCGACGGCACGGTGGTCAACGTGGCGCTGCCCGCGCTCGGGCGGGCCCTCGGGGCCGACATGGCGGGCCTGCAGTGGACGGTCAACGCCTACACCCTCACCCTCGCCGGTCTCATCCTGCTCGGCGGCTCGCTCGGCGACCGGTACGGCAGGCGCAAGATCTTCCTCATCGGCGTCGTCTGGTTCGCGCTGGCCTCGGCCGCGTGCGGGATCGCCCCGAACATCGAGGTCCTGGTGCTCGCGCGGGCCCTGCAGGGCGTCGGCGGCGCGCTGCTCACGCCGGGGTCGCTGGCGATCATCCAGGCGTCCTTCGCCAGGGGCGACCGGCCGCGCGCGGTGGGCGCGTGGTCCGGGCTCGGCGGCGTGGCGGCGGCGGTGGGGCCGTTGCTCGGCGGCTGGCTGGTGGAGACGGCGGGCTGGCGCTGGGTGTTCCTGATCAACCTGCCGGTGGCGGCGGCCGTGCTCGTGGTGGCGGTACGGCATGTGCCCGAGACCCGCGACACCTCCGCCGACGGCCGCTTCGACGTGCTGGGCGCGGCGCTCGCCGCGCTGGCCCTGGCCGGGGTGACCTATGGGCTGATCGAGCCGGACACGGGCAGGCTCTCGCTGGTGGCCGGCGTGGCGCTGGGCGCGGCGTTCGTCTGGCTGGAGATCCGCCGCTCGCCGCGCGCGCTGGTGCCGGTGGGGATCTTCGCCTCCCGGGTGTTCACCTCGATCAACCTGGTGACGCTGGTGATGTACGCGGCGCTCAGCGTGGTGATGTTCCTGCTGGTGGTGCAGCTCCAGGTGTCCGCGGGGTTCTCCCCGATCGCCGCGGGCACCTCCATGTTGCCGCTGACCGTGCTGATGCTGCTGCTGTCCGCGCCCGCGGGCGAGCTGGCCAAGCGGATCGGGCCGCGCGCGCCGATGACCGCGGGCATCCTGGCCTGCGCCGGGGCGCTGGCGATGATGAGCACCATCGGGCCGGGGACGTCGTACTGGCGGGACGTGCTGCCCGCCGTCACGCTGTTCGGCCTCGGGCTGTCGGCCACGGTCGCGCCGCTGACCGCGACGGTGCTGGCCTCGGCCGAGGAGCGGTACGCGGGAGTGGCCAGCGGGATCAACAACGCGGTGGCGCGGACCGGCGGGCTGCTGGCCGTGGCCGCCCTCCCGCCCCTGGCCGGGCTCACCGGGGCCGCCTACACCGACCCCGCCCGGTTCACCGCGGGGTTCCACACGACCATGCTGGTCTCCGCCGGGCTGATGGCCGCCGCGGGCCTGATCACCTTCGTGGCGATCCGCGGCAACGTACTGGCCGATCCGGCGGCGCCCGAGCCCGAGCGGCACACGCACTGCGCGATCGACGCGCCGCCGCTGGAGGAGGAGTGCGAGTCGCGCCCAGCGGCTAGAAGGCGAACCCCTGGGACCTGACGCTGTTGTCGAAGTTGGACAGCAGCAGCTCGGGCTCGCCGGCCGCGCGCAGGCCGGGCAGGCGGGTCAGCAGCTCGCGGAACATCGTCCTGATCTCCTGCCTGGCCAGGTTGGCGCCCAGGCAGAAGTGCGGGCCGGGGCCGCCGAAGCCGACGTGCGGATTGGGCTTGCGGGTGATGTCGAACCGGTCGGGGTCGGGAAAGACGGTCTCGTCGCGGTTGGCCGAACCGTAGAAGAGCACGACCTTGTCGCCCGGCTTCAGGTGCAGGCCGCGCAGGTCGTAGTCCTGGGTCACGGTACGCCGGAACTGCATGATCGGGGACACGTGGCGGACCATCTCCTCGATGGCCCCGCCGATGCGGGCGTCGAAGTCGGCGGCCAGCAGCTCGCGCTGCTCAGGGTGGTCGGTGAGCAGCTTGATGCCGTGCGCCATGGTGTTGCGCGCGGTCTCGTTGCCCGCCACCAGCAGCAGCGCGAAGAAGGACCCCAGCTCCCGCCAGGTCAGCCGCTCGCCGTCGACGTTGGCCGTGACCAGGGCGGAGACCAGGTCGCCCGCGGGCGCGGCGGCGCGCTCCCGGCCCAGCCTGATCACCAGCCGTTGCAGCGCGAGCAGGGCGAACATGTTGCGCCCGGCCATCCGGGCCGAGCGCAGCAGGCTGGGGCGCACGCCGGTGTAGGCGGTGGAGACGTCCACGTGGTCGTGGACCTTGGCCCGCATGTCGCCGGGGATGCCCATCATGTCGCAGATGACGTGGATCGGGAGCCTGGCGGCGACCTGGGCGACGAAGTCACGCGGGCCCTCGGCGATGACGTCGTCCACGATGCGCGCGGCGGCCCGGTCGATGTCGCCTTGCAGGCCGGCGAGCATCTTCGGGCTGAACGCCCGTGAGACGATCCGCCGCAGCCGGGCGTGCCGGGGGTCGTCCATGTTCACCATGGACTCGCCGAAGACGTGTTTGACCCAGCCGGGCGGCTCGGGGTTGGTGACGGCGGGCTCGCTGGAGAACACCTTCGCGTTGCGCGACGCCTCGACCACGTCGCCGTGCCTGACCAGCGCGTAGAACCCCGCGCCGGAACGCAGCAGCGGCACCCGGCGCTCGGCGAAGAACACGGGGTGGTCCAGTTGCCGCAGCCGGGCGAACGCCTCGTGCCGGGCGGCGGGCGGCCTGCGCCAGAAGGCCAGATCGGCCAGATCGGCCGAGGGGGCAACCGCTGTCGTCATTGTCATATCCTGACACGTCAGCTCCGTGCCATGACACGACCCCGGACCGTCACGGGGATTTCATATGGCCGTGGGCCGGGTGTCCGGTTTCCCGGAAACCATCGTGGCATGAGCCTCCCGAGAGCCGCAGCGGCGGACGCAGGAGTACGGGCGGCCTCGCCCGCCCCACCGAAACGCCCCGGACGGCGGCGTCCCCTGGGCCGAGCGGCCCGGCCCGCGGCGAAGGCGACGATGACCGCCCTGCTGGCCTTCGCGGCGGCGGCCACCCTCGGCATCTCCCCCGCCACCTCGCATACGGCCGCCGCGGCGGCGTGCCGGCCGGGTGTGGGGCCGGGGGCGTCCGACTTCGATGGGGATGGGCGGGCCGACCTGGCAGTGGCCGCGCCGTACGCGGCGGCCGGCGGGAAGGCGCGGGCGGGTTCGGTACGGGTGCTGTACGGCATGCGCAGGCCCGCGGACCTCACCCAGGGCCCCGGCGAGGCCGAACTCGGCGACGCGTTCGGCTCGGCGCTCACCACCGGCGACTTCGACGGCGACTCCTGCACCGATCTGGCGGTGGGGGCGTCGGAGGAGTTCGCGGGCACCCGTCGTCCCGGCGCGGACGGCAACGGCGTCGTGCGGATCTACCACGGCTCCCCCGGCGGCCTGCGCCCCGGCGCGGAGATCGACATCACCGACCTGGGCGGCAGGCGCGGCAGCGACCGGTTCGGCGCCGCCCTGGCCGCGGGCGACCTGGACGGCGACGGCGACGACGAACTCGTCATCGGCGCGCCCGGGCACGGCACCGGCGGCGCGGCCGGGATCTACGGGATGAAGGGCCGCCGGCCGTACCTGTTCACCCAGAAGACCCGCTGGGTCGGCCAGCGGGCGCTGCCCACCGACCAGTTCGGCGCGGCCGTGGCCACCGGCGACTTCGACGGCGACGGCAAGGCCGAGGCGGTGGTCGGCGCGCCGGGCGACACCGTGCGCAAGGACGGCCAGGGCTCGGTCACCGTGGTCGACCCGCGGCGGCGGCGCGCCACCCTGCTCACCCAGAGCAGCCCCGGCATCGTCGGCGCGGCCGAGAAGTGGGACGGCTTCGGCGCCGCGCTCGCCGCCGCCGACTTCGACGCCGACGGCCGCGACGACCTCGCGATCGGGGTGCCCGGCGAGGGTCTGACCGGCAACCAGCGGGCGATGGACTACGGCGACGGGACCGTGCACACGGTCTACGGCTCGCCCTCCGGCCTGCGCACCGCGCGCTCGGAGTCGTGGTCGCAGAACACCCTCACGGGCAAGCCCCGCTACTACGACCGGTTCGGCGCGGCGCTCGCCGCCGCCGACCTCAACGGCGACGGAGACGCCGAGCTGGCGATCGGCGTCCCGGGCGAGAACGCCGTCCAGGTCCTGGCCGGCACCCGCTCCGGCGGCCTGACCAAGATCGGCAACGTGCTGATCCCCGGCCCCAAGGGCGGTTTCGGATCGGCGCTGGCCACCGTCCCGACCGGCGCACGGGTACGCGCGGCGTCCGCCCGGCACGTGCCGTACGACCTCGTGGTGGCCTCCCCGGGCACCGGGCGGCTCACCTTGGTCCGCGGCGGCCTCAAGTCGTCCGCGAGCGGGGCGGTCACCGGGGTGCGCCCCGGCCGGACCGGACGGCTGCCCGCCAGCGCCTCCCGCGACCTGTACGGCTACACGATGGCCGCGGGAGCGCAGCGCGGTCGCTAGGCTGAAGGCATGATGTCGGGATCGAAGCAGCGGATCGTCATTCTGGTGCTGATCGTCGCGCTGGTCGCGACGAGCGGCCTCAGCGTGGTCCTGTCCTGGCTGTCCGGCTGACCCCTGCCGCTCCCGCCAGGGCCGGGCCCCCGGCCTGGCCCGCGGGCACGGTCACGGTGTGCGTGGTCTTCGCCGGGGCGCCGCGCCGGGAGACGTACTCCAGGGTCCGGAAGTCCGCGCGCAGTTCGTCGGCCGCCAGGCGGCAGACGATGTAGCCGCGCCGCTGGTCCAGGTAGGAGATGTGCGGGTTCTCCGCCACGATCTCCTCCACCCGCGCCTGGTCGCGGTATCCGTCGCCGTCGCTGGTGACGCTGGAGGTGACCAGTTCCACGCCGACCTTGGGCGAGTCCGGGTCGTCGAGGTCGATCCGCAGGTCGGCGGCGTGGTGCATGTGGGCGTCGCCGGTGAGCACGACCGGGTTGCCCGCGCCGGAGTCGCGCAGCGCGGTGAGCAGCCGGGTGCGCTCGGCGGCGTAGCCGTCCCAGGAGTCCATGCTGACCTCGCGGCCGGGTCCCTGCCGCCAGTCGCGCTGCGCCATCAGGATCTGCTGGCCGATCAGGTTCCACCGGGCCGGGGAGCGGTGCAGGCCGTCCAGCAGCCAGTCCCGCTGGTCGGCGCCGAGCAGGGTACGACCGGCGTCCAGCCGTTCGTCGCAGCCGGACCGCAGGCCGTCGGCGCACGCCTGGTCGTCGCGGAACTGCCGGGTGTCCAGCAGGTGGAAACGGGCCGCGCGGCCCCAGTCCACCCGGCGGTGCACGCGGATCGACGCCCCGCCGGTGACGCTGGTACGTCGCAGCGGCATGTTCTCGTAGTACGCGCGGAACGCGGCGGCCTTGCGCCGGGCGAACACCGGATCGGCGGTGCTCGACACCTCGGCCGCCCAGTTGTTCTCAAGTTCGTGGTCGTCGAAGGCGACCAGCCAGGGCGCCACGGCGTGCGCCCGCTGCAGGTCGGGGTCGCTCTTGTACTGCGCGTGCCGCATCCGGTAGTCGGCCAGGGTGCGGCAGGTGCCCTCGGTGTGCCGGCGGACCCTGCCCTCGATCGCCTTGTAGCCGTCCGGCGCGTACTCGTACATGTAGTCGCCGAGGTGGACCACCAGGTCGGGGTCCTGCTCGGCGAGGCGGCGGTAGGCGGTGTAGTAGCCGTGCTCGTAGTGCGCGCACGCGGCCACCGCGAAGGTGAACGCCGTGGTCTCCCCCGCCGGGGAGGTCCTGGTACGGCCGGCCGGCGACGTGTGGCGGCCGGCCTTGAACCGGTAGAAGTACTCCCGGCCGGGCTCCAGCCCGGACAGTTCGACGTGGACGCTGTGCCCCCGGTCTGCGGCGGCGGTCTCGGCCCCCGAGCGCACCACCTTGGAAAACCGCTCGTCGGTGGCGACCTGCCAGGCCACCTCGACGTCACGGCCCGGCATCCCGCCGAGGCCGCCGCCGCCCAGCGGATCGAGGGCGAGCCGGGTCCACAGCACGAACCCGTCCTTGGCGGGGTCGCCGGAGGCGACGCCGAGTGTGAAGGGGTCGCCGGCAAGGGCGCGTGAGCGGGCCGCCGCGGGCGTGGCCACCGCGGCGGGGACCACCAGGCCGCCCGTCATGGCGGCGGTCGCGGTCATGAACACTCTGCGTGATGGGTTCGGCTCCACGCTCCCAGTGCAGAAGATCCGATTAGCCCCGTTGTGACCTGCGCTGCACACCAAAGTGAACAACCGTTGCACAAGCAAGCGGATTACCCAGGTGGCTGAACGCCGCGCCAACACCAGGCGGCGATCCGGCCGCTATCGGGCGACCTCCGGCTCATCGTCCTCGTCCTCGTCGCTGGGGTCGCGGTAGATGGACGCCAAGATCTCAGCGGCCTTCTCCGCGGCCTCGTGCGCGCCGATCGAACGGAATCCCGCGATGGCCTCCTTACAGCGTTCCCGGGCCAGGCCCGGCACGCCCAGCCAGTCCAGCGCCTCGGCCTCCGCACAGCCGATCCGGCAGGTCTCCCATACGACGTCGGGGTCGGCGGGGGGCAGGCCGGCCAGCGCGTCGCGGGCCGCGGCGAAGATCTCCATCGCCTCCTCCTCGCGGTCGAGCTTGTAGACGGCCGTTCCGTGGTGGCGCAGCAGCCGGGCGGTGCGCAGCGGGTCGCCGTCGTCGAGGCCGGCCGCCCTGGCGTAGGTGCCGGCCGCCTCCTCGTGCCTGGACAGCCGCATCAGCAGGTCACCGGCCGCCTCGGCGGCGGACGCCGCCTCCGCCCGGCGGCCGGTGGCCAGCAGCCCGGCCTCGACCTCCCGGTAGTCGGCCAGCACCGCCTCCAGGTCGCCCGGCTCGGCGAGGTCGCGCTGCGCGTCGGCGCGGACCCACCGGGCGGCGAGCCGTTCGTCGGCGAGCTGCTCCGGCAGCATGGCCAGCGCCTCCTCGGCGGCCTCGGCCGCGTCCAGCGGGCGGCCGGTGGCCAGATAGGCGCGGCACAGATCGACCCGCACCATCGCGGCCTGCTCGTTCGCGCCGACGGAGGTGAGCGAGGCCACGGCCTCGATCAGGTCGTCGGCGGCCTCGGCGGCACGGCCCAGCGCCAGCACCGCCTCCCCCCTGCCCGCGTACGCGAACGCGCGCAGCGCGGTATCGGCCCGGGGCGCGACCGCCAGCGCCTCCCCGTACGCCTGAACCACCTCGCCCAACGCCTCGTCTTCCCCTGTCTGTCCAAGGGCCCCGGCCTGGTCGCGCAGGAGGCGGGCGTGCAGGAGGCAGGCGGTGGCCAGGCGGATGCCGCCGGTGGCGCGCAGGGCGTTTCGGGCGCGGGCGGCGGTCGCCGTGGCGGTGTCCAGAGCGGTGGGGTCATCGGCCAGGATCTCGGCCAGCCGCAGCAACGGCCGGCCGGGGTCTTCGGACCGCTCGGCGGTGCTCTCCAGCAGCCGCACGGCGTCGTCCGGGCGGCCCGCCTCGTGGTAGGTCTGCGCCAGGCGGACGGCCGCCGCCGTGCGCTGCGCCGCGGTGCCGTGGGCGTCCAGGTACGCGGCGGACTCCTCGGCCGCGGCCACCCAGTCGCCCTCGTCGCCCAGCGTCGCCCGCAGCAGGGCCAGGCGGCTCAGCGCCGCCTGGCGGCGAAGCTCGTCACCGGCGCGGGCGTACCCCAGCACGGCCCGCTCCCACTCGGCGATCGTCTCCCGGGGCCGGTCCTTCCCCGCCGCGAAGCCGCGCCCCTCGTCCCGGCGCGCTCGCTGGACCTCCGAGAGCCCCGCGCCGCCCGCCTCGCCGTACAGCTCGTCGAATCGCGCCCAGGTGGCCAGCGCGGCGCGGAAGTCGGCGTGATCCCAGGAGCGTTCGGCCAGGTCGAGCAGGGTGTCCGGGGTGGTCTCCGCAGGCTCGGGGAACTTGGGCCGCACCGGCGCGGGGGCCGGGACGCGCCGCGCGTGCGGGGTGAGCGGCAGGTGCTCCACCAGCGGCTCGGCCGCCATGGTCTCCTCCACCCGCCGGGACTGCTCGTCCGTGCCGTTGCGCGCGTCGAACCTCGCGGCCAGCTCACGGGCGGTGGCCTCCATCCGCGGGCGCAGCGCGCTCGCGGTGGTCTCCTCGCCCGGCCGCCGGATCACCGTGTCGCCGTGCCCGATCTCCTCCAGCCTGCGCAGCAGCAGCCCCGCCGCCGAGGCGAACCGCATCGCCGCGCGCGGGCTGGCGGCCCGGTCCAGCAGCGGCGACTCGCGCTGCAGGATCTCCAGGCCGCGCGCCTCGTTGCCGGTCAGCGCGCAGAACTCGATGTGGTCGCCGAAGTCGTCCACGTAGTTGGCGTCGCCGGCCACGATCCGGTAGGCCCGCCGGTGCGCGCCCGCCGCCTCCCGCAACCGCCCGGTGCGCAGGTACGGCACCAGCAGCCTGGCCAAGATGCCCTGCGGCTGCACGTGGCAGGTCAGCTCGCCCGCGACGACGGGCGCGGCCAGCTCGACCGCCTCCTCGTCGCGTCCCAGCCACGCCAGGTGCCACACCTTGCCGCTCGGGTCGCACCCCTCGCAGTCGGACAGGGAGTCGCGCGGTGTCGTCCGCCACCGGTGGAACCACTCGTCGGCCGCCTCCTTGTCGCCCAGGTGCTGGGCCAGGTAGCAGCGCTGGGCGTACACGGCGTGCAGCCCGGCCCCCGCCTTCTGGTACCTGCTCTCCATCTCGGTGAGCGCGTCCTGGGCGCGCCGCAGCGGCACCTCCGGGAAGCGGATCATGGAACTGGTGATCCACTTGAACTGCCAGAGCAGGTAGTGGGTCTCCCACTCGCCGAACCTGCCGGGCTCGGCGTCGTACTCGGCCAGGCAGCGGGTGAAGGTCGCGAAGGACTTGGCGGGCTCGGCCCCGTGCTGGTAGGCGGACGTGAGGTCCAGCCGTACCTGAAGGGCGAGGTCGCGGTCGCGCAGCGCCTCGGCCAGCCCGAGCGCCCGCTCCAGCACCGCGGTCTTGGCCTGCCCGTACGGCGTGCCCGCGGCGCGCTGGATCAGTTCGTGAACCTCGTCGGCTCCGCCTGCCATCCTTGCCCCCTCTACTCCTTGCCCAGGACGGCCCAGTCGAGCAGGCCGAGGAACGATCGGTTGAGCGCGGCGGTGTCGGCCGCGCGCAGCGGGTGGTGGCCGTGCAGCAGCGCCATGCCGTACAGGGCCTCCACCGCGGTCCCGGCCAGCGCCGGGTCGGGCAGCGCGACGATCCGCCTGACCAGCGGGTTGCGGTGGTTGAGCACGAGGCGTGGGCGGTCCGTGGCGACCACGTTCTCGATCGCGCCGAGCACGTCCGCCCACAGCGCGTCGCTGTTCTCGCGGGCCTCGCGCAGCTCGGCCTGGTGCTGCGCGGCGCGGCTGGTGAGGTAGAGCGCGGGCAGCGAGGCCGGATCGAAGTCGCGCAGCACGACCTCGCAGCCGAGCCCGTCGAGCGCGTCCGCCGCCGCCATCAGGAACGGCCGGGCGGCCAGCTCGGCCTCGGGGTCGACCGGCGAGAGCCGGGTGGCCAGCTCGGCCGGGTCCAGCCGGTCCAGGCGGGCCTCGGGGTCGATCCGGGGCAGCCGCTCAAGGATGTCGGCGTCGTAGACGTATCCGGCGTTGATGAGCCCGATCCCCTGCGCGCCCGCCACGCCGGAGAGCTGCCGGAACTCGTCCACGCCCGAGGTGTAGCGCCCGTTCGGGTGGCGCAGCCGGAACTGGGCGAGCGTCATCGGGCCGTCGCTGGTCTCGAACTCCAGCCAGCGGTCCACGAGACGCAGCATGTCGTCGTCGTGCAGCGCCAGCGCCTTGACGCCCAGGTGGTGCAGGCGCAGGAAACCGCGCAGCCGCGCGGGGTCGGTCTCGGCCAGCGTGACCAGCCACTCGCGCAGCCGCGTACCGAGCACCGTGCGGGTGTGCTCCAGCAGGTCGTCCTCGTACAGCGCCTCGCGGCTGGCGGTGGGGCGGAGTTCGCCCGCGTCGACCACGCACCGGGCGAAGAACGCCCACTCGGGCAGCAGGCCCTCGGCGCTCTCGGCCAGCAGCATGCGCTTGAGGTAGACCCGGTGGGCGGCGCGGACGGTCGGGTTGGCCGGGCTGGGCAGGACGAACGCCACGCCGGTGAGCCCGGCCTCCGGCACGGAGAGGTCCACCACGTCGAAGGCGGTGAAGCCGAACAGCTCCCTGCCATGCTCGATGAGCGCGGCCCGCCGGGCGTCGGGGGTGGGGTGGGCGGCCTGCCAGGGCGGGCCGTCGCCGCTGATCCGGTGGCCGTTGACGCGGACCTCGACGGGCAGCAGCGAGCCGTACAGGGCGGCCAGCTCGGTGACGGTGCGCTCCGACACCCACTCGCCGGCGTCCGCGCGCGGCCTGAGGGTGACGGTGGTGCCGGGCTCGGCGCGCTCGGCGGCGGCCCGCTCGACCCGGTAGCGGCCGTCGGCGAGGCCGGTCCAGCGCACGGTGGGAGCGCCGGTGACCGAGCGGGTCTCGACCTCGATCTCGTCGGCGACCAGGAAGCCGGAAAGCAGCCCGATCCCGAACTGACCGAGGAACTCGTGCCGGGCGAAGCCCAGCTCGTCGCGCTTGGAGGAGCGGCCGATGGTGGCCAGGAGGGTGTGGACCTCCTGCTCGGTGAGCCCGATCCCGGTGTCGTGGATCTTGAGCAGGGCACCGCCGTCCTCCACGGTCAGCTCGACGCGGGCGGGGGCGACAGGGTCATCGACCCGCCGGGCGGTGATGGCGTCGACGGCGTTCTGGAGCAGCTCGCGGACGTAGACGCGCGGGCTTGAGTAGAGGTGCCTGCTGAGCAGGTCCACAACTCCACGCAGGTCTACCTGAAAGGCGCTTTCCACCCGATTCCCCCCGTTCAACGACGACGGGGAATCACCCTAGCGGCCAGGACCGACAGGGGCCGATCGGTTTAGAGGTACGGAGTCAAGAACGGGTTCAAAGCACCGGATCCGAGGTACCGCCGGACGCTGTGAAAGTCGATCCAGTCCAGGTTGACGAGCCCGTCGTGGTCGACTCCGTTGAAGCAGCCGCGCAGCGTGGGCGGGATGGCCGCGATGTCGTCCTTGTCGGCGATGTTCACCCACCGTTTCACGCCTTCCGGGCGAATGCCCCACCCTCCTGCGGGGGCCGGCATCAGCCGCTCGAAGACGACGTTGCGCATGCCGAGCGGGCTGCCGAGCGTGATCAGCAGGTCCACGTTCAGCTCGGGGTAGGCGTGCAGGGTCTCGTACGCCACGACGCTGCCGAGCGAGTGCGCGATGACCACCTGGGGGTTGTGCCTGCGGATGGCCTCGGCGACCGCCTCGCGGCACCGGACGCGGGCCGGGCTCCCGGTGCTCTCCAGGTAGGCCGCGACCTCGGGGCAGAACATGGTGGCGAACGACACCGCCCGCTCCTCCAGGCGTTCGAGCAGCCATTCGGTCGCCCGTCGCAGCGCCCCGGTGAGCGACTCCCCCGCGGCCTCCTTGATCCCTTCGAGCTGCGTCGCCCAGTGGAAGAAGACCCTTTGGGCCTCGGCGTCCATGGCCTGCTCCACCCGGCCGCCGCGCGCCGGAACGGCTCCGGGGCGGCCCGGTTCGCCGAGATGGTGGGCGTAGTAGGCCACGGCGGTGACGTAGTCCTCGCCGGAGCCGGCGGGGTGGCCGTTCGGGCTGTTCAGGCCGTTCAGGCCGGTGAGGCCGGTGAGGCCGCCGTGCAGATATCGGTTCCATTTCCCGCGAAGCGCCTCGGCCGCCGCCGAGGCCGACATTCCGGCTTCCTCGTAGTAGTGGTACTTCCCGATTCCATGCACGCCGACGATCGCCGTCACAACGCTTCCTCCGTGGAATCCCCGTCCCGGCCGGAAGCCGCGGGCGATCCGGCCGGGAAAGGCGGGAAGGCAGCGGCCGACGGGCCAGCGGATACGATGCACGACCCGCGTCCGCTCCCACAAGTGACGGAACTTAACCATTTGATCACCGTATGGGGGCGATGGGTAAACTGTATGCCGACAAACCGCCCGAAAGCCCAGAAAGGAGGGCGGATCATGCCCGGCCCGCTCGTCGTACGCGCCTCGGTCGTCATTCCCGAGGCCGAGCTGCGCTGGCGCTTCTCCCGCTCCTCCGGGCCAGGAGGGCAGGGCGTCAACACCACCGACAGCCGGGTCGAGCTCGGCTTCGACCTCGCCGCCACCACCGCGATCCCGCCGGAGCCGAAGGCCCGCGCGCTGGACCGCCTGGCGCCGCGGCTGTCCGGCGGGGTGCTCACGATCGCGGCCTCCGAGCACCGCTCCCAGCTCCGCAACCGGGAGGCCGCGGCGGCCCGGCTCGCCCAGGTGCTCCGCGAGGCGATGGCCCCGCCACCGGCCCGCCGCCGCCCCACCAAGCCCGGCCGCGCCTCGATCGAACGCCGGCTCACCACCAAGAAACACCGCGCCGACCTCAAACGCCTCCGCCAGTCCCCCCACTGACCCGACGCCCCACCACGACGGCACGACATCCGGCGGCAGGGGCTTCCCCGGCCGGCGGGAGGGCGGCATTCGGCGGCGGGGCCGAAGCTCCGCTGGCCGGGTGGGCGGGACGGTGTACGAGGGCGGGGGCTAGTTCGGGCGGGCGGGGGGCAGCATGTCGTCCAGGGGGAGGCCGGGGACGCGGTCGGCCAGGTGGCTTGCTGGGACGCCTGCCCAGCGCAGTAGGGTCGCGGTGGCTTCGGCGCGGTCCGGCTCGGCCAGGCCGGCGATGTTGGCCCCGTGGTTGGCGCCCGGCGCGACGTACAGCGCCGAGTCCCGTCCGCTGGGCCTGAAGCGCTCCGCGCCCCACGGGTCGTTCTCACCGTAGATGAACATCATCCGCTCCGAGCGGGTGCGCACCCAGTGGTCCACGTCGAGCATGGGCCACGGGTCGTGCCGGGAGCGCAGCTCGGCGGGGAGCACCGAGTTGGGCTGGTTGAGGTTCTTGTACCGCAGCAGCCCGCGCAGGTGCCGGTAGCTCATGGTGGCCCAGCCGAGCTGGCCGGCCGCCTGGTAGTAGTACGGCGTGTAGTACTCCTGGCCCTGGTCGGTGTAGAAGCCGAAGGACGCCACCGCGTCGATCCAGGCGTACAGCTCCTCGTCCGTGGCGGTCGCGGCGGGCACGGTGGCGCAGGCCGCGGTGGTGCGGTACTGCCAGAACGCCCACGCCGTGTCCAGGACGGTCATCTCGAAGGCCCGGTCGGCGGTGCCCAGGGTCTTGGCGAAGGTGTACCCCTTGCGCGCGGCCTCGGCCTCCAGCAGCGCCACCATCCGGTCCCGGCGCGAGAGGGCCTGCCGCTGGACCTCTTCCAGCGCCTTGCGGCAGGACGGCTCGCCCACCGTCTCGAAGAACCGGTCATAGGCGCGGTCGGCCGGATTGACGTGGTCGTTGGGCGCCACGTAGGCGACCACGGCGTCGATGTCGCGGGGATAGAACCGGCGGTGATAGACCGATGTCATGCCCCCCTTGCTGGCGCCCGTCTGGATCCACTTGCCGGAGTAGATCGGGTTGAGCGCCTGGACGATGCGGTGCTCGTCGGTGGCCGCCTGCCAGATCGTGAGGTTCCGCCAGTCGGCGGGTTCAGGGCGGGACGGGGTGAAGAAGCGGTGTTCGAGGGAGACCTGGTTGCCGCCGGTCAGCGCGGTGGGCTCGGTACGGCTGGCCCCGGGGTAGGGCGGCAGGCCGTAGCCGCCGGTGAACAGGACGGTCGGGGCGTCCTCGGCGCGGTGGAGGAGGGTGAGCCGCTGCTGGAAGGTGGCGCCGCGCGGCTTCCTGTGGTCGGCCGGCTGGGTGAAGCTGAGGATGAAGTACCGGTGACCGGGCACCGGCCGGCCTTCCGAGACCACCGTCAGCCCGGGGACGGCCTTGAGCCTTTCCAGGATGTCATCGCCGGTACCGGACGCCGACGCGGGCGCCGCCTGGACGGTGAACGCGACGGGCAGCACCATGGATAAGGCCGCGAGCATGGCCAAGAGCCGATTTCGCACGTTATGCGCCTCTCGACGGGGAGCTGTGGGGCCTCGACGCTATACCGCGATCACAAATCCGTTAATACCTGCTTCTCCCATAACGTGATGGCATATCACCGGGGCAGGTGGCTACCTTGGGCAGAGGGACCGGGCCACATGCGGGTGTGCGTCCGCCCTTGACGAAGGAGGCGCGCGGGTGAGCCCGAACACCGCGAGGATGGGGTTCGTCGGCGTGGACACGGCGAACTCCTCCATCCGCAGGGTCTTCCCCCTGTGGGCGCGTGAGCTGGCGCTGCCCACCGACGAGCTGGTGGGCCATGACCTGCCGCTGGACGCGCCCGACTCCGCTTACCGCGAGCTGGCGGCGGGCATGCGCGCCGACCCCGGATATCGCGGTGCGCTGATCACCACCCACAAGATCCGGATGTGGGAGGCGGCCGGCGACATGTTCGCCGAGCTGGACGAGTTCGCGCGGCTGTGCGGGGAGATCTCCTCGGTGAGCAAGCGCGGTGACCTGCTGATCGGCCATGCCAAGGACCCGCTCACGGCGGGCCTGGCGATGGTGGAGTTCCTGCCGCGCGGGCATTTCGCCCGTACCGGGGCCGAGGTGGTCTGCCTCGGTGCGGGCGGGGCGGGCAGCGCGATCACCTGGTGGCTGGCCCACCACGACGACCCCCCGCGCCGCATCGTGTGCGTGGACACCGACCCGGCGCGGATCGAGCGGCTGCGCGGCGTACACGCCAGGGGCGGCCTGCCGGCCGGGATGTTCGGCTACGAGGTGGCGGACGCGGCGGCCCTGGTCCGGCAGGCCCCGCCCGGCAGCCTGGTGATCAACGCCACCGGCATGGGCAAGGACCGCCCCGGCTCCCCGCTGCCCGCTGGTACGCCGTTCCCCGAGCACGCCCTGGTCTGGGAGCTGAACTACCGCGGCTCGCTGGAATTCCTCGCCCAGGCCCGCGCACAGCGCGAGGAGCGCGGCCTGACCGTGGAGGACGGCTGGTCCTACTTCATCCACGGGTGGAGTCAGGCGATCGCCGCGATCTTCGACCTGACGCTCACACCGGACCTGGTACACGAACTGGCCGAGATCGCCGAAGTGGTCCGCTGAAGCCCGTCACCCCACAAGGGGTACCGGACGATGCGCTCGTGGCCTACGTGCGACCGTTCAGCGGGTTTTGGGGCATACCGGAATGGCCCATGCCGGGAACTGGCCGGATGCGGACTTGATCTGAAGTCCGCTGGACGGGGCCGCCCCGGCCGTCGTGAGCGCATCGCGCCGGGTGGCGGCGGGGCACAGCGACGCAGCAAGGTGGGTGGCGGCGGGCCCCGCCCGTGCCACCGATGGCCCTGTACCGAGGGCGGAGATCCCCTGGTGATCGCGCCCTCGCGGCCCGCCCGCGGGCCGGAACGGCGATCCGGAAACCGGGATCACTATGCCCCAAAAGCAGATATAGGCCACTATCCCGTGTTATTACCGTCTTTATCACCAATACGCAAAAGATGGGGTAGCCCGGCAATGGCGATCTTTGATAGAAGTTTTCCCGCGCCGGCAATCGAATTCGCTGCCGTAGGCCCCTGTCAAATCGGTTATCCGTTAAGGGCGAATAGTGACTGCACTGATTCGGCCCCTTTCTCTCGGGGGACACCGGAGTTCGCTGCGGCGATCGCCGCACGTTCCGCGCGCCCCCGTGCGGGAGGCCGCGCGTGCTCGCTGACGACTTCTTCTTCATCGCCTGGGACACCACCAGGTCGGGCAGGGCGCGGCTGAACCAGCAGGCCACCGCGCTCGGCCTGGCCGGGGCACTGATCGGCGAACTCGTGCTGCAGAACCGGCTCGCCGTACGCGGCCCGCAGCTCCGGCCCACCGCCCGGCACCAGGCCGCCGACCTGCTCTCCGACCGCGTCCTGGCCGAGATCAGGAACGCGCCCCAGCACACGGACGTGCGGACCTGGCTGGCCTACCTGGCCAAGGACGCCATCACCTCGGTGGCCGAACGCCTCATCCGCGCCGGCCTGGTGGAACACGAACCGCCCAAGCTGCTGCGGCGCAGGCACAGCCGCTACTACTCGCGCGACTTCGGCAAGGCCACATGGCCGTCGATCCGGTTGCAGACGGCACTGGTGAAGGGACGGCAGATGACGCCGGCCGACATGGCCATGGCGGCGCTCGTCGACGCGTGCGGGCTGCTGGACCCCGTGGTCCCCGACCCTGCCGAACGGCCCACGGCCCGCCGCTACCTGGCCGCCGTGCTGGCCGCGATGCCGCCGCCGCTGACCGATCTGACCAGGCACGTACAGGCGGCGGTGGGCGACGCCGTGCTCGCCTACCGGACGTAGGGCGCACCTCCCCCTTCCGGTCGTCTCCTCCCCCTCCCGGAGACACGTATCCAGAGAGGAACGCGATGCTCATCGATCATCCCGGCTCCGGCACGGACACCATCGCCGGAGCCTTGGCCGCCGACCGCCTCGGGGCGCCGTCGGTCGTCTATTTCGTACTGTCGGCGGCGGCCCCCCTCACCGTCGTGGCAGGCGTGGTGACCACCGCGTACGCGGTGACCGGCATCACCGGCCTGCCGATCGCCTTCCTGGTGGTCGGCGCGGTGCTGGCGCTGTTCTCCGTCGGCTATGTGGCGATGGCCCGGCACATAGCCAACGCCGGGGCCTTCTACGCGTACGTCACCAACGGCCTGGGCCGCCCGGCGGGCGTGGGGGCCGCCTGGATCGCCCTGATCGCCTACAACGCACTGCAGGTCGGCCTGTACGGCGCGCTCGGCGCGACGGCGGCCCCGCTGATCGTGCAGTGGGCCGGAGTGGAGATCCCCTGGTGGCTGATCGCCCTGGCCGCCTGGCTGCTGGTGGCCGTGCTCGGCGTGATGCGCGTCGATGTGAACGGCAGGCTGCTGGCGGTGCTGCTGACCGCCGAGGTGGCGGTCATCCTGCTGTTCGACGTGGCCGACCTGCTCAATCCCGCGGCGGCCGGTGCGGCCTCCGCGCTGTCGCCCGCCGCGCTGTTCGCCCCCGGCGTGGGCGCGCTGCTGGTGATCGCCACCACCGGGTTCGTGGGGTTCGAGTCGTCCGTGGTCTTCTCCGAGGAGAGCCGCGACCCGCGCAGGACCGTGCCGATCGCGACCTACGCCTCCGTGGCCATCATCGCGGTCCTGTACGCGCTCTCGTCTTGGGCGATGACCGTGGCCACCGGCCCGGAAGGCATCGTGGCGGCCGCCCGCCGCGACGGCCCCGAAACGATCTTCCTACTGGCCACGGCGCACCTCGGCGACACCGTGGTGACGATCGCCAGGGTCCTCTTCCTGACCAGCCTGGTCGCCGCGATGATCTCCTTCCACAACACCACCGCGCGCTACTTCTTCGCGCTCGGCCGGGAGCGGGTGCTGCCCGCCGCGTTCGGGCGTACCGGACGGCGCACGGGAGCCCCCAAGATCGGGTCGCTGGCGCAGAGCACGCTCGGCCTCATCGCGATCGTCGTCTACGCGATGGCGGGCCTGGACCCGCTGGTGCACCTGTTCTTCTACACCGGCACCTTCGGCGGGTTCGGCGTACTGCTGCTGATCGCCGCCACCTCGGTCTCGGTGGTCGCGTTCTTCGCCAGGAATCCCACGGGCGAGAGCGTCTGGCGCCGCGTCGCCGCCCCGGTCCTCGCCACCGCCGCGCTCATCACGATGGTGTCGCTGGCGCTGGCGAACTTCGCCACGCTGCTCGGGGCCGAAGAGGACAGTCCGCTGCGGTGGGCGCTGCCGGCGATCTACGTGGTGGCCGCCGTCCTGGGCGTGGCCTGGGCGCTCGTCCTGCGGGCGGTCCAGCCGGGCGTCTACGCGCGCGTCGGCATGGGGGCCAAGGCCGTCACCGGAGGCGCCCCGTGACCGCCGTCGTACGACTCGCCACGGCCGCCGGGGCCGGCCCGGTCACCGAACTGATCGCCACCGCCTTCGCCCGGCTGGCCGCCGTCTCCTACCTGGTGCCCGCCGTCGCCGAGCGGCACCGGGTGATGGCGGACAACTTCCGGATCTTCGTTGACCACGCGGTGGAGCACGGGCGGATCGAGGTCGTCGGGGAGGACGCGGCCCCGGTGGCCGCCGCGGTCTGGTTCCCGCGTACCGTGCCGCTGCCCGAGCCGCCCGACTACGACCGCCGCCTGGTCGCCGCCTGCGGGGAGTGGACCGAGCGGTTCCGGGTGCTGGACACGCTGTTCGAGAAGCATCATCCGGCCGAGCCGCACCACCACCTGGCGTTCCTGGCCGTGCACCCGTCCCGGCAGAACGAGGGGCTCGGCAGCACACTGCTGCGGCACCACCACGCGGAACTCGGTCCGGACGTGCCGGCGTACCTGGAGGCGAGCAGCGCGCGCAGCCGCGCCCTGTACGCCCGGCACGGGTATCAGTCCCGCGACCCGTTCCACCTCCCGGACGGCACGCCGTTCTGGCCGATGTGGCGGCCGGCGGGCTCCCCCGTCTGACGCGCCGGGCGGCGCCGCCTTCCGCTATGGCCCTGCGGAGTGGGCGGCGCCGCCGGCGTGGCGTCCGCTACGCGCCGATGGAGTGGGAGACCACGCGGGTTCCCGGCTCGCAGAGCAGCAGGTTGCGGGTACCGGTGAACTCCCTGGTGATGTCCTCGGTCGTCCTGCTGTCGGGATGGGTCTTGCAGCGGATCCAGTGGACGTACGTGCCGTGCTCGCGGCACTCGACGAACGAGCCGCGGCCGTCCCTGACGGTCTGCAGCCGGCACTCGATCGGCGACTGCGCCCAGGACTCCGCCGACGACGCGGCGGCGGCCGGGCCGCCGGCGAGCAGCCCGGCGGCGACGAGCGCCGGGGCGGCGAGCGTGATGATCACGCGTTTCACCATGTGATCCTCCAGATTCGAGGTGCTGTGGGACAGAAACCGCCGCGACCGAGGGTGATCATGGCCGCGGCATGTACTCATGGTGGAGACGCCCGCCCCGCCCCGGCCGTCACGGCAGGCCAACGCAAGCCAAAGTCCTCCCAAATCTCGGCCACGGTGACCGGCGAACACCCGCGAACACCCCAAGTCCCCGGCAGATCCCGACAAAGCGGCTCTCCCACCGGATAACCCGACTTTCCCGGGTGATTCCCCCGGCGACCGGCCCGGCCGTTCACATCAGGTTCACAGCGGTCCCGCTAGCTTCCCCGCATGCGAAGGACACTGGCGGGCCTGGCGGCCCTGGCCCTCATCAGCGGCACGGGGGCGTGCGCAGGCGACCCCGGCGACCCGGCCGCCGGCCCCGGCACAAAGGAGCGGAGCGGCACAAGCGACGGGGGCGGCGCGACGGGTGGCCCCGGAGTCAAGGCCGGGGCGGGCGGGTGTGACGCGCGGACGGGCAGGGCGTTCGGGGCGTGGGCCGAGGCGGGGTTCAGCGGGTCGATCGCGGTCCTCACCGACGGGAAGCCCACCTGCCTGGCCGCCTACGGCCCGGCCGACGACCGGGGCAGGCCGAACACGCCCGGCACGGTGTTCGACATCGGCTCGATCACCAAGGCGTTCACCGCCGCGGCCGTGTTCCGCCTGATCGACAAGGGCAGGCTGGCGCTGGACGACCGGGCCGGCGACCTCCTGCCCGCGCTGCGCGGGCCGGTCGCCGCCGCCACGGTCCGGCAGCTCCTGCTGCACGAGAGCGGCCTGACCGGCACGCACGCCGCCGATGACGCAGTGGTCGGCAAGGCCGCCGCCATCGCCGCCATCGGCGACCTGGACGTCGCCTTCCGGCCGGGCACCGGCCACCAGTACTCCAACGCCGGATACACGCTGCTCGCCCTGATCGTGGACGAGGTGTCGGGCACGGGCTTCCGGGACCACCTGGCCGCCGAAGTCCTGCGGCTGCCCGGAGGCAAGGCCGTGGGCGGGTTCTGGAACGGCGAACCCGCCGCACCGGGGCCGCGCGCGCTCGGCGTCTTCGACAACGGCGCGACCGGCGACCCCGGCGGACCGGCAAAAGGCCCGCACTGGGCCATGGACGGCAACGGCGGCCTCGCCATGACCGCCGGGGACCTGGCGCAATGGACGCACACGCTGTTCACCGGCGGCCTGGTGACGCCGGCGTCGGCCAAGGCCATCGCCGCCCCCGGGCACGACCTGGGCGGGGGAAGGTCCGAGACGCCCGGCTGGGTGGCCGCGTCGGCGGAGGTCTTCGGCGAGCCGTTCCTGGCCGCGGCGGGCGGCGGCGGGGAGAGCGCCCACAACGCGATGGTCGCCTGGGTCCCCGGCCGGCGCATGGCCGTCGCCGTCCTGTCCAACAGGCCCGAGGTGACCGCGGAGGACCTGCTCACCACGGTGGGCCCGGCGCTGCTCACCGGACGCCCGCTGCCCGTGCCGAAGACCGCCGCCCGCCCGGCGAAGGGCGAGCAGGCCGCTATCGTCGGGACGTACCGGCTGCCCACGGGAGGGTCGTTCCAGGTGAGCGCGAACGCGCGCGGGCCCGCCGTGGCCGCCGTAGGGGCCGACGCGGTCGCGGCCCTGTTCCCGCCCGGCCCCGAGCCGGGCGCGGACGCCCTGCGCGCCCACGAACGGGCGGTGCTCGGCCTGCTCGCCGGGCGGACCAAGGAGGGGCGCAAGGAGCGTGCGGCGCTGCGCGGCACGCTCGGGCCGATCGGCGGCATCGTCCCGGCGGGCACCCTGCGCACCGGCGGCGAGCTGCGGACCTACGTCCGCATCACGGCGGGCGGGCGCCAGGTGACCGGCTGGTGGTCGGTCGGCGAGCGTGGCGGTGTATCGGCGGCCGAGGTCCCCTCCCGTCCACCGGTGCTGCGCCTCGTGCCCGCCGGGGACGGCTACCGCCCCGACGACCCGGCCGGCAACGGCCCCGAGGTGACCGTCAGGTTCGGTGGGGACCGCATGACCATCGCCCGCGGGCCGGGCGGCACATCCGTCGCGGAAAGGAGCGGCTGACCCGCCCCCATGCGCATTCTGCTGATCGAGGACGATCCCGACCTCGCCGGGATCGTCGCCCTCGGGCTCCGCAACGAGTCCTACGCGGTCGACCTGGCCGCGACGTACGCCGCCGCCGAGGAGTCGCTGCGGGCCACCGCCTACGACGTGGCCTGCCTCGATCTGACCCTGCCTGACGGCGACGGGCTGGACCTGCTGCGCCGGCTGGGGACCGACCCCGGCCTGCGCCGCCCGAGACGGACGCTGGCGCTCACCGCCCGCGACGCGGTGTCCGACCGGGTCGCGGGGCTCGACGCGGGCGCCGACGACTATCTGGTCAAGCCGTTCCACTTCGCCGAGCTGCTGGCCCGGCTGCGGGCGCTGGGCCGCCGGGCCGAGGAGCGGGGCGCGGTACTTCGGGCCGGCGGCCTGACGCTCGACCTCGCCGCGCACCGGGCCTGGCGGGGGGAGGCCGAGCTGGGGCTGACCTCCCGGGAGTTCTCGCTGCTGCGCTACTTCATGCACCACCCCGGCGAGGTGCTGTCCGCCGAGGAGCTGCTCGAACACGTCTGGGACGCCAACGCCGACCCCTTCACCGCGTCGGTGCGCGTGATCCTCAGCCGGCTGCGCAGGAAGCTGGGCGAGCCGCCGCTGATCCACACCGTCACCGGGGCCGGTTACCGGCTCCAGGGGCCCGTGCCGTGATCCGCCCGCTGCGCTCGCTGCGGGCCCGCCTGGCCGTCCTCGGGTTCCTGGCGATCTACCTGCCGCTGCTGCTGCTGTCCGGCGTGGTACTGGTGACCGAGACCGAGACGGCGACCGAGATCGTGAACGGCGCGGAACAGGTCGCCGACGTCACCTCGCACACCACCGTCTCGGTCACCTGGACGCTGGTCGCGCTCGGGCCCGCCGCCGCGGCGGCGGCCTGGTGGTGGGCGGGCCGGGCGGTGCGGCCGATCGAGCGGGTGCGGGCCGTCGCGGACGAGATCGGCGCGACCGACCTGAGCCGGCGCATCGGGTTGTCCCGCGGGCCGGTGGAGGTCACCGCCCTGGCGGCGAGCTTCGACGCCATGCTCGACCGGCTGGAACGCGCCGCGGCCACCCAGCGCCGGCTGATCGAGGAGACCAGCCACGAGCTGCGGATACCGCTGTCGGTGCTGCTCGCGAACGCGGACGTGCTGCTGGCCCATCCCGCGCCGACCCTGCGGGTCTACCGGGAGGGGCTGGAGCGTTCAAGGGCGGCGGCGGTACGGCTGCGGACGGTCATCGACGACCTGCTGGCCGAGGCCCGTGGCCGGGCCCGCGTGCTGGACCGGCGGCCGGCCGACCTGATGGCGCTCGTGCGGGACGTCGTGGCGGGCGCGGCCCCGCTGGCCGCCGGCAAGGACATCGACGTGTCCGTCGCCGGGCCGGACGAGGTGGAATGCGCCGTGGACGGGCCGACCGTGGGCCGGGCCGTCGCCAACCTGGTGGACAACGCCATCAGGTACGGCCCACCCGGCTCATCGGTGGAGATCGAGGTGGGGGCCTCGGGCCGGGAGGCCGTGGTGACCGTGACCGACCACGGCGCGGGCGTCCCCGCCGGCGAGCGGGAACGGATCTTCCAGCGGTTCTGGCGGGGCCGGCGCGACGTCCCCGGCACCGGTCTCGGCCTGCCGATCGCCAGACAGGTCGCGCGGGCCCACGGGGGCGACCTCACGGTCTGCTCTCCGGGGCCCGCGGGCGACGGCTGCGTGTTCCGGCTGACCCTGCGCCGGTGACGCGGGGGGGGGCGTCAGGCGGCCGGACGGCCGAGCGAGCGCAGCCGGTCCGGGGTCAGCGCGGAGACGTTCTGGTCGATGGGCGTGTCGGAGTACTGGTGGATGGCCCATGACTTCCAGTCGGCGGGCGTGGTGACCGCACCCTTGTCCTTGCCGTAGTGGGCCACCCACAGCGGGTACTCCGCGAGCCCGGCGCCGTAGGTGTCGGCGAAGTTCCAGCCGCTGTAGAACAGCGGGGCCGTGCCGGTCTTGGACTTCACGTGCGACAGCCAGGTCTTGGCCCAGGCGTTGACCTCGGCGGCGGACCTGCCGTCGGTGGTCTCCAGGTCCAGCACCAGCAGGTCGCCCTTGGCGGGCTGGGCGTTCACCACGGACAGGAAGTGCTCGGCCTCGGCCACCGGGTCGTTGCCGGGGTGGCCGTAGTGGTAGGCGCCGCGCACGATGCCCTTGGCGTCGAGCTGCTGCCAGTGCCGGGCGAAGGACCGGTCGGTGAAGGTCAGCCCCTCGGTCGCCTTGACGATGCCGAAGCCGGCCGGGCTGGCCGCCCAGTCGTGGTCGGCCTGGTAGCCGGAGACGTCCTGGCCGTAGGTCAGGGCGGCGGTGCGGCTCTGGGCGCTGTGCGCGGCCCTACCGTGGTCGGCGTGGGCGGGCGCGGCGGCGACGGTGAAGCCCGTCACGGCGGTGGCCGCGGCGAGCAGGCCGGCGACGGTGGTGGTGCGGATGTCACGCAGGAGACGTTCGGTCAAGATGCGGGGCATACTGCTACTCCAAGGGGAACGGGGGCGCGGGCGGCCGAGAGGGCTTACGCGCGCGGAGCCGTGACCCCCGGCCTGGGAGAGGTAGGCCGGTCGTCAGGAGGTGAAGGACTCACGCGCGCGGTGCCCGCGGGGTGCGTTCGGCCGGACTGGAGGAAGTGGCGCGGCCACGTCGGCGTGGCGGCGATCTCACCTCGGCGGAACGGAGGTGCTCCGGCCGTCGGGGAACGGGGCGGAAACGGATCTTTCATTTCGCTTCCCCGTCAACGCCTAAAAAGCTAGGCGGCGCTTTGAGACCGTGCAAGTGCCCGCCACGGCCCCTTAACGCATTCCCCTACCGGCACGGGGTTTCGCACGCCGAGATTTTACTTTCCGGCGAGCCGAACCACGTGGTCAGCGCGTGCCGCAGGGTGGCCGCCGGCCTGGGGTCGCGTCTGGTGGACACCCACGCGGTGTGGCCGTCCGGCCGGACCAGCAGTCCGGCGAGGCCGGGATCGTCCTCGCAGCGGGCGCTGAGCACGTCCACCCGGCCGCGCAGGCCCGCCGCCTCGGCGGCGAACGCCCCTCCCGCGCAGTCCACCAGGACGCCACGCCCCGCGCGCAGCAGCGCGGCCAGGCCGGTGGCCGCCCCGTCCGGCCCGGTCAGCTTCAGGTCGGGGGCCAGGCGGCCCAGCCACGGGTGGTCCTCGCCTTCGGGGTCTGCGGCTCGGCCGGGGGCGGGCGGCATGGCGTACCGGGTGCCGATGCCGGTCACGGCCTCGGCCAGGTAGCGGTTGACCGGCGCGAGCGCGGTCAGCTCCGTGACCAGTTCGCGCAGCGGGGCCAGCCGTTCCTCATCGCCGCCGAGCAGCGCCTGCGCCTGGGTGTACCGGAGCACCGCGGCCCCGGATGCGTGCCGTTCGGTGTGGTAGGAGGCGAGCAGCCCGGCGGGGGCGTGACCCTGGACGGTGGCGGCGAGCTTCCAGCCGAGGTTCACCGCGTCCGCCAGGGCGACGTTCACGCCGAGCGCGCCCGCGGGCGGGTGGATGTGCGCGGCGTCGCCGGCCAGTACCACCCGGCCTGCCACGAACCGGTCGGCCAGCCGGGCCGCGTCGCCGAACCTGCTCAGCCAGCGCGGCGGGCCGAGCGGGACGTGCCGGCCGAGCGTCTGGTCCAGGGCGGCCTGGAAGTACTCCGCCGTCACCGGCTCGTCGCGCTCCTCCGGCGGGGCGGGGTCCTTGACGACGATCCGGACGTACCCCGGCCTCGGGATGACCAGGACCGCGCCGCCGGGGCCCGTGGTGACCCCGAGGGAAAGGTCGCCCTCGACCATGGGTTCGGCGTCGGCGAGGATCGTGTACCGGGTCGCGGGCGTGCCGGGGAAGCCGATCCCGGCGAGCTTGCGCACGGCGCTGCGCGAGCCGTCGCAGCCGGCGACGTATCCGGCCCTGATCTTCCGCTCCCCCTCCGGGGTCCGCGCGGTCACCGTGACGCCGCCGGCGTCCTGCTCCAGCCCGGTGACCTCGTGTCCCCGCATGATCCGCACGCCCAGCTCCGCGGCCCATTCCGCCAGCAGCTCCTCCACCCGGGCCTGGGCGATGCCCAGCACATGGCGGTGCCCCGCGGCCATCGCGGTCAGGTCGAGCAGCAGCCTCGGGTCGGCGAACATCATGTGCGGCACGGTCGGCCCCTCGGCCAGGAACCGGCCGGCGATCCCGCGCCGGTCCAGCACCTCAAGGCTGTAGGGGTTGAGGTTGAAGCCCCTGCTGTGACCGGGGTGGCGGGGGTGCCGTTCCAGCACGGTCACCGGCACGCCGGCCAGTGCCAGTTCGGCGGCCGTCATCAGCCCGGCGGGCCCCGCGCCCACCACGAGCACCGGCGAGTCAGCCACGGACCTCACCGGCCTCGGCCGCCACAGCCTGCGGCCATTCCAGCGCGCCGGTCTCGATCTCGGTGATGATCTCCTCGACCCAGCCGAGTTCGGCCTCGTACATGCGCACCGCGTACTCGACCTCGATCACGAACAGCCGGGGGGCCAGGCCGCCGTCCACGACCCTGGCGTGGTCCCGCCGGGCGTCGTCGATCAGCGTGCGCAGCGCGGCCGACCGCGCGCGCAGGGCCGCCGCCGCGCCCTTCTTGCCGAGCGCGCCGAGGTAGGTCACGGCGGACAGGAACTTGGGGTACTCCGCCGCGGGGGTGCGCAGCAGTTCGTCCAGCCAGCGCAGGAACTCCTGGCGGCCGAGCGGCGTGTGCGCGTAGACCGTGCGCTCGGGCCGGTTGCCGCTGCGGGTGATCTCCACCGCGCTGATCCAGCCGGCCCGCAGCAGCGCGTTGACCGTGTCGTACAACGAGCCCGTGGTCAGTTTGAAGGCGTTGTCCAGGCCGCGCTCGCGGAAGGCCGCCGCCATCGCGTGCGGGTGCATGGGGCTCTCCTGGAGCAGCCCGAGCACCGCCAGGCCCAGCAGGTTCGACACCTTTCTTCGCGTGCTCATCAAATCCTCGCTTCCGATCGCTCGGATCCGAGTATATGGGCCTACGGATACCCGGCCGAGCCACCGGGGCATGATCAGGTGGTGGCGGCGCGGGTCTCGCTCGGGGTCTGGCCGAACTGCGCGCGGAACACCCGGGCGAAGTGGGCCTGGCTGGAAAAGCCCCAGCGGTAGGCGATGTCGGCGATCGTCAGGTCCCGGCAGGCGGGGTCGGCGAGCTGGTGGCGGGCCTTGAGCAGCCGCCGTTGCAGGATGTACCGCGAAGGGGTGGTCTTCGCGCACTCGAAGACCCGGCTGAGGTGGCGGGCCGAGATGCCCATCACCGAGGCGACCTGCCCGGCCGTCAGGCACGGGTCGTGCAGGTGGCGCTCGATGTAGTCCTCGGCGATGATCAACTGGCTGAGCAGCCCGGTCGCGCCCGCCCCGCCGCCCGCCCGGTCCAGGGCGAGCAGCCGGATCAGATCCAAGATCGCGTCCGCGCCGCCCTGGCGGGTGTCGCCGGAACCGGGGACCGGGGTGTGGCGCTGCGGGGCCAGCAGGCCGTCCAGCAGCGCCCGCAGCGCGGACAGCAGCGTGCCCTCACGGGCCGAGCCCCTCCCGAAGTGCATCGGCGCGGGCACGCTGCCGGCCAGGCAGGTCCGGGCGAACAGCTCGCGCGGGATGTCCACCAGGATCTGGCGCATGTTGGAGGAGAACCCGAACAGGTACGGCTGGCGGGTGTCGTAGAGCACCAGCTCGCCCGCGTTGACCGCCAGGCAGCCGCGTTCGTGCAGGAACACCGCCTCCCCCTTGACCAGCAGGGTGGCGAAGACCGAGTCCTTGGGCGCGGTCTTGGCGACCTTGGGGGTGCGCTCGACCACGTGGGCGTTGCCGGCGATCTCCGCCAGCCGTACGCCGTCCACCTGGAAGTTGGTCTGCCTGGCCAGCAGGCCGTGCTCGGAGTACGACGTGCAGGAGAGGCCGACCAGAGCCTTTCGGTTGTACTCCTCCCAAAATCCGATGCGCTCGTCCGGATCGACCGCCTCGGTGGTGGCGCGCGAGATCACGGCGACTGCCATCTCGGTCTCCTCCCTCGTCACAGGGCGGGGCATATGAGAGCGCAACATAACCCTTAAACAGCCAGATATCCACCATCAACCGGTATAACCGCGCCATTGATATAGGAAGCGGCCGGCGAACAGAGAAAGGCGATCACCGCCGCGATCTCCTCCGGCCGGCCGTACCTGTCGGCGGGAATCCGGGCCCGCACCGCGGCGGACGCCACCGGGTCGTCCATCAGGCCCCTGGCCAGCGGAGTGACCACGAACCCCGGGGCCACCGCGTTGACCCGGATGCCTTCCGGCGCGTACTCCGCGGCGAGCGAACGGGTGAGCTGTGACACCCCTCCCTTGCTGGCGCTGTAGGCGGGCCGGTCCCGGCTGCCGGTGAAGGCGAACATCGAGGAGACGTTCACGATCGCGCCGCCGCGCCGGGCGAGGCCGCCGCGCGCCGCCTGGCAGGCGACCAGCACGGCGGTGAGGTTCACCTCGATCACCCGCTGCCAGCGCTCGATGTCGTACTCCTGGCGGTCCAGGCTGATCCCCGCGCAGTTGACCAGGTGGTCCACGCCGGGCCCGGCGGCCTCCTCGGCCAGCAGCCGGGCCAGCGCCTCCCGGTCGGTGACGTCCTGCTCCACCACGCGCACCCGTTCGTGCGCGGGCGGGCCGCTCTCATCGCGCGCGGGCAGGCCGATGGCCAGGACCCGCGCGCCCAGGCCGGCCAGCAGGGTGGCCGTGGCCGCCCCGATGCCGGAGGTGCCGCCGGTGACGACGGCGTTCCGGCCGGTGAGCAGGTCCGGGCGGAAGACAGCGGTCACCGCGGCGCTCCCCGGCCCGAGCCCGGCCGTACCAGGATCTTGATCTCGTCGCCGCCGCCGTCCAGCAGCGCCTCGAAACCGCGCTCGACCACGTCGGCCAGCGGGATCGTGGCGGTGACCACCGCGGCGAGGTCCACGCCCTCCTCGGCGACCAGCCGGATCAGCTCGGGGTAGCAGTCCCGGTAGCCGACCGTGGTGATGATCGACTGCTCGTTGTTGACCAGCGCGAACGCGTCCAGGGTCACGGTCTCGGCGAGACCGACGAAGATCACCCGGCCGCCCCGCCTGGTCGCCGCCAGGCAGGTACGCAGGGTCTCCTCCTTGCCCACCACCTCGAAGGTCACATCGGCGCCCTCGCCGGTCGCGCCCGCCGCGACGCGCAGCGCCGCCGCGCCGGCCTCGCGCACGTCCACGATCTCGGTCGCGCCCAGCTTGCGGGCCAGCCGCAGCCGCGACGGGCGCACGTCCGCGGCCACGATCCGGCGCGCGACGCCGTACCGCGCCGCCAGCAGCACGATGAGCAGGCCGATCGGCCCCAGGCCGAGGACCGTCACGGTCTCGCCCTGGCGGATGCCGGCCCGGCGCAGCGCGTGCAGCGCCACCGCGGCGGGCTCGAACACCGCGGCCTGCTCCAGCGGCACGGTCTCGGGCAGCTTGTGCAGCATGTACGCGGGCAGCGTGGCCCATTCGGCCAGCCCGCCGTGCCCCATCAGCCCGGCGAACCCGAAGTGCCTGCACAGGTTGTACTCCCCCGCCGCGCAGCGCGGGCACATCCCGCACCGGTAGTGCGGCTCGACAGCGACCCGGTCGCCCGGCGACAGCCCCGGCACGGCCCGCCCCACGGCGGTCACCACGCCGCAGAACTCGTGGCCGAGGATCAGCGGCGCGGCCACCCCCGACTCCGGGTGCGGGGTGCCGACCGGGATGGCGTGCGGCCCGTCGGCGTACTCGTGCAGGTCACTGCCGCAGATCCCGCAGTAGGCCACCGCGATGGTGACCTCGCCGGGGCCGGGTGCGGGCACCTCGACGTCGAGGACCCGCACATCCCTGGCGCCGTGCCACACGGCCGCCCTCACATCGCCTCCTTGGCCACGGCCGCGGGCGCGCCGCGACGGCGGAGTACGGCGGGCGCGGTCTCGCGCAGCCCGAACGACAGCACGATCACCAGCGCCGCGCCGCCGGCCGCGATGAACATCGCGGTGGACAGCCCCCACTGGTCGGAGGCCCACCCGGCGATCACCGGCGCGAGGAACCCGCCGGCCAGCTCGCCCACGCCCATGATCAGGCCGAGCGCGGTGGCCAGCGCGCCGCGCGGCACCGTCTCGGCCGGGATGGTGGCCATGAACAGGGTGAAGCAGCCGAGCCCGGTGTAGGTGAGGATCATGAGCGCGCCGAGCAGTACCGGATCGTCCACGAACACCAGCGCGAACGGCGAGATCAGGGCCAGCACGCTGAACAGGATCAGCGCCGGCTTGCGGCCGATCCGGTCGGAGATGCCCGGGGTGAGGAACCCCCACAGCACCCACGCCACCCCGAGACAGGTCATGACACCGCTCATCGTGCCCGGGTCGTATCCCTTGACCGTCGTCAGGAAGGTCGGCGTGAAGGTGATCAGGATGATGAACCAGGTGAGGTAGCAGCAGGCGATCATCATGCACAGCACGATGTTGCGCAGCTTCAGGACCTCGCGCAGCGGCGGCTTGGGCAGCGCGGGCTCGTCCACCGCCGCGGTGTTCAGCCGGGACACCGGCGGGCGCTCGTGGACGGACTTGGCGATCCACACGGCGATCAGCAGCCCAGGGATGATCGTGACGAAGAACGCCGCCCGCCAGCCGATGGTCTCGGCCAGCCAGACCACCACGAGCGGGGCCAGAATGCCGCCCAGCAGGCCCGCGGACGAGCCCTGGACCAGGCCCATGTTCAGTCCGCGGCGGCTCTCCCTGGACGCCTCGGCCATCAGCGACTGCGCCATCGGCAGCACCGCGCCCTCCGCCACGCCCATCAGGGCGCGGGCGGCGAGCAGCCCGGCGAACGCGCCCATCAGCCCGGAGGCCGAGGAGAACAGCGAGAAGCACAGGACCGCGGCGATCAGGATGGGCTTGCGGCGGCCGAGGCGGTCGGAGAGCCGGCCCGCGATCATCCCGGCCAGCGCCCAGGTGAGGGCGAGCACGCCCGACAGGGTGCCGAGCTGGGCGTTGGTCAGGCCGATCTCGGCGTCGATGTAGGGGGCGAGGAAGGCGAGGGCCTGGCGGTCGAAGAAGACGAATCCGAAGGCCAGGAACAGGATGAGCAGCAGCCGGTTCTCATACCGGTCGGCCTGCCGGCCCGCGGCGTGGCCCGCGTCGTGAGTGGTCATGGCGCGGTCAGCGGAACAGGGAGTTGACGTAGGCGGAGCCGATGCCGACCTTGTCGTAGTGCTCGCGGCACATGGCGATGTAGTCGTGCACGTCGAAGTGGCCCTGCGGGTTGCCGTCCTCGTCCAGCCAGATGAGCGGGCCCTTGACGATGAAGAAGGTCTTCATCGGCTCGCCGCTGTCGTAGGCGACCAGGGTGTGCCCCTCGCCGGGGGCCTCGTAGATGAAGTCGCCGGCCGTGGCCGTCCAGGGCCGCTCCAGGTATCCCCACTTGCCGGAGATGGTGTAGGCGAACACCTCGTGCGGGTGGTAGTGACGGTTGACCAGCCCGGCTTCCTTGGCGCGCAGGATGTCGGCCCAGCTGTTGTCCTTGACGTTGATCCACAGCGGGCGGGATCCGACCGTGTCGGTGAACGGCACGTAGTAACGGTCGTCGTCCGTGGCCACCTGGGAGAGGTAGACCTCGGGCAGCGCGTCGGGCTTCTGGGAGTTCTGGATGGGCTTCAGGTCTTTCCAGAACTCGTTCGTAGCGTTTTCGGGCATTGTTAACGGTTCCTTTCACCGGTCGATGCCCGAGAGTGAACCCCGTCACGCCCACCCGTGTCTTTCCTCAGCCGGACACGGGGCTTGCCGGTTCAGGACCCCTGCGCGCTACCTCACGGCAGCCGGCCGACGTGCGCGAGCGCCTGCTTGAGCAGTACGCCCTGCCCGCCGGTCATCTCCTGCTGCACCACCGGGGATGCCGCCTCCTCCGGGGTGAACCAGATGAGGTCGAGCGCGTCCTGGCGGGGGCGGCAGTCGCCCGCGACGGGAACGATGTAGGCCAGGGACACGGCGTGCTGGCGGGGGTCGTGGTACGGAGAGACCCCCGCCGTCGGGAAGTACTCGGCGATGGTGAACGGCTGCGGCGAGGGCGGCACCTGAGGCAGCGCCACCGGGCCGAGATCCTTCTCCAGGTGGCGCATGAGCGCGTCGCGCACCCGCTCGTGCAGCAGCACCCGCCCGGACACCAGGGCACGGCTGACCGTCCCGTCCGATCCGATGCGCAGCAGCAGGCCGACGCGGGTCACCACACCGCAGTCGTCGAGCCGCACGGGGACGGCGTCGACGTAGAGGATCGGCATCCGCCCGCGGATCGACTCCAGTTCGCCGGGAGCGAGCCAGCCGGGCACGGTTTCGGTCATTTCGGTCACCAGGCAATCGTACTTGCCCGGCCGCTCCCGCACCGGTCACCGGCGAGACCCGCGTGCCGGTGTTGCGGGGACGCCTCAGGCGGGGACGCCGGAGATGTCCCGGTCGAAGTGCCTGTGGGCGGCGATGGCCGCGATGAACTCCTGCTCGAACGCTCCGCCGGTCGTGTCCGGCCCCACCACCCCCGGGCCGGGGGGCAGCGCCGCCGCCTCCAGCAGGGCGCGCCCGCCGGGAAGCGCGGCGACGGCCTTGCCGTGCTTGAACGCCTCGCGCACGAAGTGCACCGCGTACGCGTTCGCGGCCAGTCCCCCGCCGTCGGCGAGCAGCACCGCGTCGTACAGCACCGAAGAGGCCGTGGTGAGCTGCCGGTCCGCGGTCAGCCCGGCCACCGTCCCCTCGTGCGGGGCCAGGATCTCGCAGATCGCGCCCTGGCCGGTGAGCGCGCCGCGGACCGGTTCCACCTCGCTCGCGGCGGTGTCGCCGGAGACCAGGACGGCGATCTTGCGGGTGGCGATCGAGTCGCGCGGCGCGTTCGCCTGGCTCAGCGCGGGCGACATCTTGCCGTGGTTGGCGGTGCCGCCCGGTGGCACCTCCAGCCCCAGCCCCGCAGCGACGTCCCTGGCCAGCACCTGGTCGATGTGGATCAGGTGGGCGAGGACCTTCTCCTTGATGTACCGCCGCTCCACGTGGCCCAGCTCGAACAGGAAGGCCGCCACGATGTGCTGCTTCTCCCAGTGCGACATGCTGTTCCAGAACAGCGTGGCCTGGCTGTAGTGGTCCTCGAAGCTGGGGCTGCGCTTGCGGATCTTGTTGCCGTCCACCCGCTCCTGGTAGTGCCGGAAGACCCCGTCCCACTCCCCGCTCTTGGCCGCGGTGATCGGGCAGCCGCCGCTGATCGAGTTGACCGAGTAGCTGGTCCGGCTCTGGTGGATCATGTGCTGGTGGTAGCCGTCCCGCTGGTCGTTGTGCACCGGCGCGATCGGGCGGTTGACCGGGATCTGCGGGAAGTTCGGCCCGGCCAGCCGGATGAGCTGGGTGTCCAGGTAGGAGAAGTTGCGGCCCTGGAGCAGGGGGTCGTTGGTGAAGTCGATGCCGGGCACGATGTTGGCGGTGTGGAAGGCGACCTGCTCGGTCTCGGCGAAGAAGTTCTCGGGGTTGCGGTCGAGGACCATCTTGCCGACCGGCCGTACCGGGACCTCCTCCTCAGGAATGATCTTGGTGGCGTCGAGCAGGTCGAAGTCGAACTTGTGCTCGTCGGCCTCCGGCACGAGCTGCACGCCGAGCTCGTACTCCGGGTACGCGCCGCGCTCGATCGCCTCCCACAGGTCACGCCGGTTGAAGTCGGGGTCGTTGCCCTGGACGCGCAGCACCTCGTCCCACACCAGCGAGTGGGTACCGAGCACCGGCTTCCAGTGGAACTTCACGAACGTGCCCCGCCCCTCGGCGTTGACCAGCCGGAAGGTGTGCACGCCGAAGCCCTGCATCATGCGGAAGCTGCGCGGGATCGCCCGGTCCGACATCAGCCACATGATCATGTGCAGGCTCTCCGGCTGGAGTTGCACGAAGTCCCAGAACGTGTCGTGCGCCGACTGGGCCTGCGGGATCTCGTTGTGCGGCTCCGGCTTGACCGCGTGGACGAAGTCGGGGAACTTGATCCCGTCCTGGATGAAGAACACCGGCATGTTGTTGCCGACCAGGTCGTAGTTGCCCTGGTGGGTGTAGAACTTGGTGGCGAAGCCGCGCACGTCCCGCACGGTGTCCGCCGAGCCGCGCGAGCCCGCGACCGTGGAGAACCGCACGAAGGTGGGCGTGACCAGCGACGGGTCGCACAGGAACTGCGCCACCGTGTACTCCGCCAGCGAGTCGTCGTACGCCCGGAACTTGCCGTAGGCGCCCGCGCCGCGGGCGTGGACCACGCGCTCGGGGATCCGCTCGTGGTCGAACCTGGTGACCTTCTCCCGGAAGTGGAAGTCCTCCAGCAGGGTCGGCCCGCGCTCGCCCGCCGACAGGGAATTGTCGGTGTCATCGATCCGGACGCCCTGGTCCGTGGTCATTCGCGTGTCGTGGGAGTCGATTCGGTAATCGTCCAGTTGCCGCTGCTTGTCGTCACTTTCACCGGCCACAGGGTCCCCCCAGAGGATTGAGTGGAATTCATCCGTTTCGGGGGCCACCGCGGTCCATACCCACCACCACTGGAACGGGAAGCGCAAGTGCAGGTCAGCGGTATGGCGATCATCCGCGGCGGCCATGTCCGGGCCCGGCCGCCCGCCCGCCACGCCGGCCGCGCGGCACCCGGGAGATCAGGTCCGCCGCCCCCTCTGCCCACATCGGTCGCGATGAAAACAGGTTTTTTGTGGTCAGACCACTTATTAAGCTCTAGTGGTGCACAAACTCCCCCGTCCTGATCGGGCCACCGTGCGCGCCCGCATGGGCGTCTTCGGCTACTTCTTCCTACTCGGTATCACCGTGGGCATGTGGTCGGCCGGACTGCCCGCGCTCAACGAGCGACTCGACCTCGGCCCCGCCCGGCTGGGCACCGTGCTGCTGCTGGTCGCCGCGGGCGCGCTGGCCGCCATGCTGCTCGCCGGGCCGCTGGTGGACAGGTACTCCAGCAGGAGGGTGGCCTGGTTCACCGGGCCGCTGTCCGCCGTCCTGGTGATCGGCCCGGCCCTGGCCCCCGGCTTCCTGTGGCTCGCGGTGCTCGCGGTGGTCTTCGGCATCGGCCTCGGTACCGCGGAGGTGGCGATCAACTCCCACTCGGTGGAGGTCGAGCGGCGGTACGGGCGGCCGATCGTCTCGGCGTTCCACGGCGTGTGGAGCCTCGGCGGCGCGGCGGGCGGGGCGATGACGGCGGCCGGGCTGCAGGCGGGCCTCGACGGGCAGGTCCTGCTCATCGCGGCGGCCGTCGTGGTCCCGTTCGCCTACCTGCCGTGCGCCCGGCTGCTCGGCCCGGCGGTCGAACCCCCGCGCGCGGCCCAGGCGACGCTGCTCTCCGGTACGACCCGGTGGGGGATCGTCGCCGTGCTCGGCGTGGTGGCGTTCGCCGGGCACCTGTCGGAGGGCGCGGCGATGGACTGGGCGGCCCTGCACGCCCGCTGGGTGCTCGACGCCGATCCGGCGCTCGCGCCGCTGGCGTACACGATCTTCTCGGTGGCGATGACCACCGTGCGGCTGCTCGGCGACCCGCTGCGCGCCAGGCTCGGCGCGGCGCGCACGATCCGGCTGGCCGGCATCCTCGCCGCCTGCGGTTATGCGCTCGTGCTGGCCGCGGGCGCGGTCCCGGCGGGACTGTCGGTGGCATGCGCGTGGACCGGCTGGGGGCTGGCCGGCGTCGGGCTGGCCACGGTGATCCCGGTGATCTTCAGCGCGGTCGGCGCCTCCGGCGACTCGGTGGGCCGCGCCCTGGCCCTGGTCACCGCCTTCGGCTACACGGGCCTGCTGGCCGGGCCCGCCGCGCTGGGCTTCGTCGCGGAGTCCTTCTCACTGCCCGCCGCCCTGGTGATCCCCGCGGTGTTCGCCATCGTCGTCGCCGTGGCGGGCGGCCCCGGCATCCGCGCCATCCTGCCCACCGCCCACCCGGCCAAGGACGCCGTCCCGGCGCCCGCCGCCGACCACTGACCCCGGCGCGGCGGGTTCCGTCGCGGGGAAGGGCCGTGGGAACGTGGAACTCCCCCCTGTGAGGCGATGGTGGGGGGAGCACATGGGCCGCGTTCCGTGGCGCCGGGTCGTCGTCAGGGACGCGGCGGAGCGGCACCTGGTGGTGCGCCTTTCGATGGTGGTGGCCGGGCTGACGCTGAACGGCGTCGCGATCACCATGCTGATCCGGGCCGAGCTGGGTCTCGGCCCGTGGGACGTACTGCACCAGGGGCTGGCCGCCCGGACCGGCCTCGGCTTCGGCCTGGTCGTCATCCTGGTGGGGATCGCCGCGCTACTGCCCTGGTGGCCGCTGCGCGAGCGGCCGGGCGTGGGCACGGTGCTCAACGTGTTCGTCGCCGGGATCGTCATCGACCGGCTGCTGACCGTCACCGGGCCCGCCACGCAGTGGTGGTCGCGCGGCGCGCTGATGACCGGCGGGGTCGCCCTGTTCGCGCTCGGCCAGGGCATGTACCTCGCGCCCCGGCTGGGGGCCGGGCCGCGTGAGGGCCTGATGACCGGCGTCAACCGCAGGTTCGGCATCTCCATCCGCCTGACCAGGTTCCTGATCGAGGTCACGATCCTCGCCCTCGGGATCGCCCTCGGCGGCTCCGCCGGGCTCGGCACGATCGTGTTCACCCTGGCCATCGGCCCGCTGGTGCAGGCCGGGATGCGGCTTTGCGGATATCGGGACCGGGCCGCCCCCGAGGCCGCCGGGGCCTAGAGGTCGATGCCCGCGGCGAACTCGGTGCGGGCGATCGTCCTGGCCACCACGCGTCCGCGCCGCCACACGATACGGTCGGCGGGCGCGCGGGCCAGGGCGTCGCCGAGCGAGCCCGCGCGTACCGCGACCAGGTCGGCCACCGCGCCCGGTTCGGGACCGGCGGGCGGCAGCCCGAGCAGCGCGCGGGCGTTCGGGCCGACCATGGCGGCGGCCTCCGGCACCTCCTGGTGTCCCGCGGTGACCAGCAGCGAGGCGGTCTCCAGCGGATCGCAGCGGCCGGTCGGGTTGAACGGGTCCTGGACGTTGTCCGCGCCCGCGGCGACGGTGACGCCGTGCTCGCGCAGCGCGCCGATCGCGGTCAGCCCGCGCCGGCCGTCCTTTCGGCCCTGGAGGTAGAGGTTGGTCGCGGGCAGGGTGACCACGCCGACGCCGGCCGCGCCGGTCTGGGCGGCCACGTCCAGCGCCGCCGGCCCGGGCAGCGCGCCCAGCGCCACGCAGTGCGCCGCGGTGACCGGGAAGGGGTGGGCGGCGGCCAGCCGGGCGACGTCCGGCAGGGTCAGCCCTGTGGTGCCGGTGGTCTCGTCCACGTGCAGGTCGAGCCCGCATCCCAGCTCGGCGGCGACCTCGAAGCAGGTCTCCAGCGCGGCGCGCGGGTCGGCCTCGCTGAACGGGTTGCCGCCGATCAGGTCGGCGCCCTCGGCCACGGCCGCGCACAGCAGTTCGCGGTGCGCGGACGGCCCGCCCGGCGGTACGGCGGCGTGCGCCACGATCTGCAGGTCGATGACGGCGGCGACCTCCTCGCGCAGCGCGGCCATCGCCCGCACCGCGCTCACCCCGGAAAGCGGCCCGCAGCCCGTCTGGCAGCGCACGGCGGTGGTCCCCGCGGCCAGGAACAGCCGCAGCGCCGACCGCGCCCGGTCGCGGATGCCGGCGGGGTCGGGCGCGGCGGCCACGCCCGCGTAGCCCAGCATCGCCCCGGCGAGGTCGCCCGTGGCGTTGGCCGCCCGGTCCGCGGTGAACGCCTTGTCCAGGTGGACGTGCGGTTCGGCGAACGCGCCGAGCAGCAGCCATCCGTCAAGGTCGCCGGCCGCCTCCCCCGGGCGCGGGGTGAGCCGGCCGACCTCTTCGACCAGGCCGTCCGCCAGCCGTACGTCCGCGGTCTCCCCGCCGGGCAGCAGCGCGCCGCGCAGCAGCGTCACCCCTTCACCCCGCCGCCCGCGATCTGGGTGAGGTAGCGCTGCAGGAACGCGAAGATCAGCACCACCGGCAGCGTCATCAGCACGCCGCCGGCCAGGAGCTGGCCCCAGTCGGTGGTGTACTGACCGACCAGGGAGTCCAGGCCGACCGACAGCGTGCGCTTCTCGTCGCTGTTGACGAACGTGTTGGCGTACAGGAACTCGTCCCAGGCCAGGATGATGCTGAACGCGCCGGCCGCGGTGACCCCGGGCAGCGCGGGCGGCAGCAGTACCCGCCACAGCGCCCGGAAGTGCCCGCACCCGTCGATGAGCGCGGCCTCCTCGATCTCCTTGGGGACGGTGACGAAGTAGTTGCGCATCATCCAGATGCAGAACGGCAGCGCGAAGGTGACGTAGACCAGGATCAGCCCGCTGCGCGCGTCCAGCATGCCCAGGTTGCGCAGGATCTTGTACAGCGGGATCGCCATCAGCACCGCGGGGAACATCTGCATGGCCACCACCGCGAGCAGCAGCAGCCTGCGCCCGGTGAAGGGGAAGCGGGCCAGCGCGTACCCCGCCAGGATCGCCACGATCAGCGCGAGCACCGTGGTGAGCAGCGCGACCACGGCGCTGTTGACGAAGTAGAGCGGGAAGTTCCCGGTGGCGAACAGGCTTTCGTAGTTGCCGGTGTAAAGCGACTGCGGCAGGAACCCGTTGACGACCCCGTTCAGCTCCTGCGGCTGTTTGAAGCTGGACAGGACCATGAACACGAACGGCCCCGCGAACAGCACCACGGCCACCAGCGCGCCGGCGTACACCAGCGGCCTGCCCAAGGCCCTCATCGCTTCCGCCCCTCGACCAGATAGAAGTAGACAGTGCTCAGCAGGAACAGGAAGGCGAACAGGATCATCGCCACCGCTGCCGCCCGCCCGAAGTCGAACTGCGTGAACGCGTACTGGTAGGCGAGCGTGGTCAGGGTCTCGGTGGCCCCGGCCGGTCCGCCCCTGGTGAACATCCAGATGCCGTTGAAGTTGTTGACCGAGTAGCCCACGGTCAGCAGGCCGGCCAGCGCGATCGACGTGCGGATGCCCGGGATGATGACGTACCGCAGCCGCTGCGGGGCGCCCGCGCCGTCCAGCATCGCCGCCTCGTGCAGCTCCTTGGGGATGGTCTGCAGCCCGGCCAGGAGGATGACCGCCACGAGCGGCGTCCATTTCCAGGTGCTGAGCAGGATGAGCACCGGCATCGCGGTGGACTCGTCCGCCAGCCACTGCGGCGACTGGTCGACCAGGCCGAGGTTCAGCAGGAGCTGGTTCAGCGGCCCGGACGTCGGGTCGAGCAGGAACCGCCAGACCAGCGCCACCACCACGGACGGAACGATCCACGGGATGATCACCACGCTGCGGAAGAACGCCCGCCCGGCCAGTTTCTGGTGCATGAGCATGGCGAGCGCGAACCCGAGCACCAACTGGAGCACCAGGTTGGCCACACCCCAGAGCACCGTGTGCCAGGCCGCGGTCAGCAGCACCGGGTCGGTCAGCACGGCCACGTAGTTGGACAGCCCGGTGAACCGGTCGGCGCCCGGCTGGGTCAGGATGCTGTGGTTGAAGCTGGTCCACAGCCCGTCGAGCACCGGGTAGCCGAGTACGCCGCCCAGCAGGAGCACGGCGGGGGCCAGGTAGGCCCACGGCCGCCGGCCCCGCCGCCGCCGCGGGGCGGACGGGACGCGGGAGGCCGGGGCCGCCGCCGACTCCTTGAGGTGAGTCGTTGCCATCAAGGGCCTCTATCCCCGCGACAGTGCCTGGGTGGCGGCCGTCGCGGCTTCGTTGAGCGCCTGTTGCGGTGACTTCTTCTTCTGGATGACCGAGTCCCAGGCGTTGGCCATCACCTGCCACTCGATGTCGCCCCACGCGGTCACCGCCGGGCGCGGCCGGGCCGAGGCGGCCTGCTGGATGAAGATCTGATGGGCCTCGTCCAGACCGGCCATCGAGCCGTTGCCGACGTCGGTGCGCGCCGGGATCCGCTGGTAGCCGTCCCGCAGCACCTTCTCCTGGCCGGCCGAGGTCAGCCAGGACACGAACCCCCAGGCCGCGTCCACGTTCTTGCAGGCGCTGGTGATGCCGATCGCGTTGCCGCCGAGGACGGTGGCGCTCTCCTTGCCCTTGGGCAGCGAGGCCACGCCGTACTCCAGGCCGGGGTTGCCCTTGGCGATGGGCGCGAGCCCCCAGTCGCCGATGGCCAGCATCGCCACCTTCTCGGTGAGGAAGGGCTGGATGTACTGGTCCCAGGCCTGGGTGACGCCGAGGAAGGTCGGTGGGACCACGCCGTGGGTCAGGTGCAGGCCGGCGTAGAAGTTCCACGCCTCAAGCCCCTCGGGGCCGTTGAAGAGCGCCTTGGTCCCGGCGTCGTCCAGGATGCGCCCGCCGTTCTGCCACAGCCACGGCCAGAACAGGAACGATCCATAACCCTGCGCGCCCAGCATGTACCCGTGCCGCCCGCCGCCGGTCAGCTCCTTGGCCGAGGCCAGCAGCTCGTCCCAGGTGCCGGGCGGGCTTTGGATGCCGGCCTGCTGGAACAGCTTCTTGTTCCACAGCAGCGCCACGTTGGAGGTGTCGTACGGCACGGCGTAGACCGCGTCCTTGAAGCTGGCCGCGGCCACGTTGCCCGCGAAGAACTCCCCCTGGGCCGCCTTGAACCGGGCGGTCACGTCCACCAGCATCTTGGAGGCCGCGAACTGCGGGATCGAGGAGACGTCGGCCACGACGATGTCGGGACCGCCACCGCCGGCCAGCGCCGTGGTGATCTTCTTGGCCAGGTCGTTGGCCGGAAAGCCCTCGACGTTGATGGTGAGCCCCTGCTTGCCGCCGTACTCCTGCGCGGCGGTCCGCAGCGCCGCCTTGGCGTCGCCCGCGAACGCGGTGGAGGCCCACAGCGTCAGCGTGCCCTTCGCGCCGCCGCCGGAACCGCCGCCGTCGCCGCCGTCGCCACACGCGGCCAGCATGGCCGTGGCGGCGATGCCGCCGGTGGCGCGGAGCAGCCCGCGGCGGCTCATCCGCATGTTGGGGGTTTGACTCATGGCTGTCGCCTTTCCTGTTAAGGCATTTCCTGTGGGGCCGCCGGGCCCCACTGCCAGTCGGCCGCGTGCTCGCGGCCGGTCCGGCCGGCCAGATCGCGCGTGACCCGCCACGCGCGGTCGGCCAGCTCGGTTTCGCCGGCTCTGGTGAGCCGGCCGTCCCTCACCACGAACTCGCCGTCCACCAGCACGTCGGACACGTGCTGCCCGTGGGCGCGGTGGACGCATGACTGCACCGGGTCGGCCAGCGGGCGCATGGACGTCCCCGGGCGCAGCGTGATCAGGTCGGCGCGCTCACCCGCGCGCAGCCGCCCGGCGTCCGGCTCGCCGATGGCGGCCGTGCCCTCGCCGGTCGCCATCCGCAGCGCCGCGTCCGAACCGAGCACGCCGGGCCGGCCCGCGGCCTGTCCCTGCGCGTAGACGGCCTGGCGCATCTCGGTGAACAGGTCGTCCATGCCGTCGATGCCCAGCCCGACGCGTACGCCCGCCTCCCGCAGCGCGACCACGGGGGCGAACCCCTTGGCCAGGCGCAGGTGGTTGGACGGGCAGTAGGCGACCGCCACCTCGTTGTCGGCGAGCAGCCCGATCTCACGCTCCGACAGGTGGACGCAGTGCACCAGGACGGTGCCCGGGCGCAGGAACCCCGCCTGGTGCAGCAGTTCCACCGGCCGCACCCCGTGCTCGGCCAGGCACTTGTCCACCTCCTCGCGCGTCTCGGCGATGTGGGTGTAAAGGCGCAGGCCGGTGCGCTCGGCCGCGCGGGCGGCGGCCCGGTAGCCGTCGGCCGAGGTCTGGCGCAGCGAGACCGGCGCCAGGTACAGGCGGCCGGCGGGTACCTCGTCGTCGGCCGCGGCCACGGCCAGCCGGATCTGCTCCTCGTAGTCCTCGGTCAGCCCGTACGCCAGGTGCGCGCGCAGCCCGACGTCGGCGTGCCCGGCCGCGACGGCGGCGAGCATGCCGGGGCGGTGCAGCGGGTAGACGTGGTCCACCGCCGTGGTCACGCCGGACAGCACCATCCGGGCCGCCGCGAGCGCGGTGAGCGCCCGGTAGTCCTCCGGGGTCGCCGCGGCTCCGGCCAGCTTCCCCGCCTCGATCATCTGCGCCAGGCCGCTGGTGTCGGCGCGCCGGGTCATCGGCAGCAGCGAACGCAGGTGGTCGTGCGTGTTGACCAGGCCGGGCAGTACCAGCAGCCCGGTGGCGTCCAGGGTCTCGGCGCCGGGGAGCGGCGGGCCGTCGATCAGCCGTCCGTCCCTGACCAGCAGGTCGGCCGGGGCGGGGTCGGCGTAGCCGGTGACCGGCGTGCCGCCGCGAATCAGCAGGTCGCTCACCACCGGCCCTCCCGGGCGGCGGTCAGCAGCCCGTCCCTGCCGGCGCCGGCGAGGTCCAGGTCGGCCAGGGTGCGCCCGCCGGCCTGGAAGTCGGTGCCGGCGGCGACCGAGGCCAGGTGGATGAGGCTGTCGATGGTGGGGGTGGGGATGTCCAGTTCGTCGCCGATGGAGGCCATCAGGACCAGGGCGTACGGCACGTCCTCGGTCAGGTACCGGCTCTTGAGCGCGTCGGGGCCGCACGGGAAGGTGCTGGCGGCGAAGCTGGAGGACTGCAGGGTGGCGTGCAGCGTCGGTTCCCGGCGCGGCGCGAACCCCTGGGCGACCAGGTAGTCGGCGTAGCCGTCGGTGTTGGTCAGGCCGAGCGCGCCGCGCAGGGCGAGCAGTTCGGCGTCGATCCGCTCGATCATGCGCGAGACGGCGGGGCTGGCCCCCTCGCCCCACAGCAGGAACGACCCGGTCCGGCCCTCGATCGCGCCGAGGTTGCAGATGATCGGCGGGACGTGGTCGATCGCGTTGAAGTTGAGCAGCGTGGTCTCCCACACGTTCTGCGCGGGGCTCATCCACGGCCAGACCTGGCAGGCGATGGCGACCAGCGGGTTGTTCTCGGCCGGGAGGCCGGCGACCAGGGTGCCGCCGGACTTGCGGGAGGCGGTGATCAGGCCGGGGCCGCGGACCCGCGCGCCGTAGGGCAGGCTGTTGGTCTCGGCGATGTGCACCGCGGGCCGCCGTCCGGTGCGGCGCAGCGTCGCGGCCAGCGTCAGCGCGCCGCCGCCCTCGCCGACCCACAGCACCGACTGCCCGTCCTTCAGCTCGGCGGCCAGCAGGTCGGCCCACGCCTGGTGGCCGAAGGCGGGCACCGAGACGACGATCAACTCCTGGCCGTCGATGGCGGCGGCCGGGTCGGTGCTGGTGGCGGCGACCGGCGCGGCGGTCTCACCGTGCCAGGGGCAGCGCAGCCGGATCTCGCCCGCGGCGCCGACGGCGTTCACCCCGTCGGCGAAGCGCGGCAGGTCGGCCAGGGTGACCTTGAGCCCGGCCAGGGACAGTTCCACCGAACACGACAGCGCGCCCGCACCGGATCCCAGGACGACGACGGACTCGGGAAGGCTCATTCTCACAACACCGCTTTCGCTAGTTCGGTCAGATGTCCGGTGGAGGCGTCCAGATCGCCCCCGCCGACGGAAAGGATCACCTCGTCGACCCCGGCGGCGGCGAACTCCGCGAGCCGGTCCCTGAGGAGTTCTGGCGGCCCGGCGATGCCGAAGGCGTCCACCATCTGGTCGGTGACCAGCCGCCCGGCGGCGGCCCGGTCGCCCGAGCGCAGCGCCGCGCGCAGCGCGCCGATCTCGGCGGGGTCCAGGCCGTACACCTCGATCAGCTCGTCGGCGTAGGAGCCGCCGGCCATCGCCATGCAGCGCGGGCGCAGCGCGTCCAGGGCGCGCGCCCGGTCGCGGTCCACCTCGACGTCGAGCATCAGCACGACGGCGGCGCCGGGGCCGCCCAGCTTCTCCTTGACGTAGTCGATGTGCCGCGCGGACAGCCCGTGCGTGATCACGCCGTCGCCGATCTCCCCGGCCAGGGCGAGCATCTTGGGGCCGCGCCCGGCCAGGAAGACCGGGGTGGGGACGGGGGTGAACCGCAGTTCGCCGCGGGTGGTGAACGTGTCGCCGGTGACGTCGGCGCGGCCGGTGTACAGCTCGCGCACGATCCGCACCGCCTCGGCGGTCAGGCCGAGCGGGCGGCGCGGCGGGATGCCGAGTTCGGCGGCGAACTCGTACCCGCCCGCGCCGATGCCGAGCACGAACCGGCCGTCGCTGATCTCGTTGATCGTGGCGGCGGCGCTGGCCAGCAGCGCCGGGTGCCGCAGCAGCGGGCTGACCACGGCGGTGCCGAGCGTGACCCGCTCGGTGGCCGCCGCCATCAGCGCCAGCGCCCCCGTCGCGTCGCGGTGAAAGTAGTGGTCGGCCACCCAGACCCCGTCGAAGCCGAGATCCTCGGCCCGGCGGGCCAGCTCGGCCGCCTCGGTGATCGGGCGATCCAGCCGTACGGTGGCTGTGGTCTTCACGTGTTCCTCCTTGCGGGCGCTTCGGTGAGCGCCGGTGTGAGCGCTTCGGTGAGCGCTCCGGCCAGCGCGGCCCGCCGGTATCCGGCGGAGGCGCGCAGGTCGCTGATCGGGCTGATGTCGTGGCCGAGGGCCGCGACCGCCGCGGCCACCACGTCGGGCGTGGCGGCACGGCCTTCCAGCGCGGCCTCCGCGCCGGGGCAGCGGACGACCACGGGGGCCACCGCGCCGGCGGCCAGCCGTACGCCGGTCAGCGCGCCGCCGGGGCCGCGGTCCCAGGTCCAGGCCAGGCTGACGACGGAGATGGCGAGCGCCCGCCGCCCGGCGATCTTCCGGAAGCCCGCGCGGGCGGGCTGCGGCGGCACGTCGATGGTCTCGATCCACTCGCCGGGGGCCAGCCGGGTACGGCCGGGTCCGGTCGCGAACTCCGTCACCGGGATCTCCCTGCGGCCCGCGGGCCCGCGCAGCCGCAGTACCGCCTCGGCCGCCACCAGCGGCGGCACGCCGTCGGCGGCCGGGGAGGCGTTGGCCAGGTTGCCGCCGAGCGTGGCGCGGTTGCGGATCTGGCCGGAGGCGAAGCAGGCGATGGCCGCGCGCAGGCCGGGCAGTTCCCCGCCCAGTTCCCGGTCGATGACCGAGAGGGGGGCGAGCGCGGACAGCCGGACCCGGCCGTCCGGGAGGCGCCGCACCGGGGCAGGGGCATCGCGCAGCCGGGAGACGTCGGCCAGGGGGCCGCTCCGGTGCCCGGCGCGCCGCCGTACCAGCAGGTCGGTGCCTCCGGCGAGCAGCGCGCGCGCCGGATCGAGCCGGTCCACCTCGGCTGCGGTACGCGGGTGCGGGCTCATCGGGCCGCCTCGCGCACCGCGCGCACGATCGCGCCGTAGCCGGTGCAGCGGCACAGGTTGCCCTCCAGCCCGGCGCGGATCTGCTCGTCGGTGGGGTCGGGGTTCTCGGCCAGCAGGGCGGATGCCGAGACGACCATGCCGGCGATGCAGAACCCGCACTGCACGGCCTGGCCGGTGACGAACGCCTCCTGAAGGGCGGTGCGCCGCAGCCCCTCCACGGTGGTGACGTCGGCGTCCTCGGCCTGGCAGACCAGCACCAGGCAGGAGCAGACCGGCACGCCGTCCATGAGCACCGTGCAACTGCCGCACTCCCCCATCCCGCAGCCCTCTTTCGCCCCGATCAGGCCGAGGTCGTCGCGCAGGTAGTCGAGCAGCCTGGCGTCGGGGTCGGGGGGCGTGACGGGCACGCCGTTGACCTTCATCTGAGTCCCTCCAGCAGGCGTTCCGGGGTGATGGGCAGGCGGGCGGGGCGTACGCCGACCGCGTCGGCGACCGCCGCGGCGACCGCGGGGCCGGTCGGCACGATGACCACCTCGGACATGCCCTTGGCGCCCATCGGGCCGGTGGGCTCGTCGCCCTCCACCAGGAGGGTGCGGATCTCGGGGACGTCCCTGGCCGTGGGGATGAGGTAGTTCTCCAGGCTGGTGGTCAGCGGGCGACCGCCGTCGAGCCGGTGCTCCTCCATCAGCGCGAGGCCGAGCCCCTGCGCGACGCCGCCCTCGGCCTGGCCGATGACCGCGCCGGGGTTGATCGCCCGGCCGCAGTCGACGGCGCACACGACGCCCGCGACGCGGATCTCGCCGGTCAGCTCGTGCACCTCCAGGCGGACGACCTGGGCCGAGCAGCCGTAGACCAGGTGGGGGGCGTGGTCGCCGAGCCGTTCCGGGGGGATCAGGCCGGGGTCGGCCACGTCGGGCAGGTGGAAGGTGGCCTCGAACTCGGCCCGGCCGAGTTCGACCAGCCGGGCGGGGCCGCCGGCCTCGGCCAGGGCCGCCTTGTAGCGCTCGCAGACCGCGGCCACCGCGGACCCGCCCGCGTACATGCTGCGGGAGGCGGCCGTCGCGCCGGACTCCGGCACGAGCTGGCTGTCCCCGACCGTGACGGTGATCCGGGCGGGGTCCATACCGAGCACGTCGGCGGCGATCTGCCGGTAGGCCACGTCGATGGCCTGGCCGGTGTGGTTCGGTCCGGCCCAGATCCGGACGTGCCCGTTGATGTCGCAGATCAGCCGGGCGCGGGCGGCGTCGCCCCGCCCGCTGCCCAGTCCGACGCCCTTGACCGCCATGGCGATCCCGGTGCCGCGCCGCCATAGGCCCCGGGCCGCGCGCTGCCATTCCCGGCGGGAGACCCACCAGTCGTCGGCCGCCGCGGCGGCCAGCGTCTCGGCCGCGCGCAGTCCCGGGGTGACGGCGTGCCCGTACAGGCCGTGCCGGTCGCCGCCGCGCAGCAGGTTGCGCATGCGCAGTTCCACCGGGTCCATGCCGAGCCGGGCGGCGGCCTCGTCGATCGCGGTCTCCAGCGCGAACGCGACCTGCGGCACGCCGTACCCGCGAAAGGCCCCGGCGTTGGCGTTGTTGGTGTAGACGACCCGGCCGTCGAAGCGGGCGACCGGCATCCGGTAGGGCCCGACCGACATCTCGGCGGAGGTCTTGAGCACGTTGGGGCCGGAGGTGACGTACGGGCCGGTGTCGGCGAGCGCGGTCATGTCGCTCGCGGCGAGGTCGCCGTCCCTGGTGAACCCGACGCGCACCGTGGTGTGGAACGGGTGCCGCTTGGGCCCCGCCGCCATCACCTCCTCGCGGGTCATCCGCATGTGCACGGGCGCGCCCGCGGCCTTGGCGAGCACGGCCAGAAAGACCGGCATCGGATCGTCGTTGCGGGCGCCGAAGGCCCCGCCGACCGGCCCGGCGACCAGCCGCACGTCATCGATTTCGACGTTCAGCGCCCGCGCCACCTTGCGGCGGTGCAGGCCGGGGTTCTGCGAACCGCACCAGATCGTCACCTGGCCCGCCTCCCACAGGGCGACGCCGCCCGGTGGCTCGATCGCCACGTGTTCCTGCGCCCCGGTGCCGACCGTGCGCTCGACCACGACGTCGGCCGCCGCCAGGGCGGCCTCCACGTCGCCGGAGGCGAAGCCGATCCGCCCGGCCAGGTTGCCGCCCTCGTGCAGTTTCGGGACCTCCGGCGACAGGGCGGTACGAGGGTCGGCCACGACCGTCAGCGGCTCCACGGTGACCACGACGGCCTCGGCCGCGCGCCTGGCGGTGCCCTCGTCCACGGCGGCGATCAGGGCGATGGCCTCGCCGACCTGGCGTACCCGCTGGTCGGCGAGCACCGGGCCGTCCACGTCGGCCGGGCCGAGCCGGTTGCACGGCACGTCCGCGCCGGTGAGCACGGCCCGCACGCCCGGCATGGCGGCGGCCTTCGTGGTGTCGATCGCGACGATCCGGCCGTGCGGGATCGCCGAGCGGGTCACCGCGCCGTGCAGCATTCCGGGAAACCGCAGGTCGGTGACGTATTCAAGGGTGCCGACGACGATTTCGCGCGCCTGCTCGGCGGGCACGGAACGGCCTACCTGAGCCTGTTCCGGGTTACGGACGGGGTTTCGTACACGATACGGTGCAGCCTCATCGGAGTTACGTTCATTTATCTGACAAATCTGCGGGATTGCACGATGAGAATCACCGACGTCCGCTGCGTCGAGTACACCGGCTCGCTGCGCCTGCCCGGCCCGCTCTGGGACGAGCGGCTGCGGCGCCCCACCGACATCTACCCCGAGCGCGCCGCCGACGGGCCGCTCCAGCCGCCGCTCCGCGACGACGGCGGCGTCGAGGTCCGCTCGATCTTCCTGCACGTCGACACCGACGAGGGGATCACCGGTACCACCGCCGTGCTGTCCGAGCAGCAGGCGCACACCGTCTTGACCGTGCTGCGCCCGCAGTTGCTCGGTGCCGACCCGCTGGCCGCCGAGCGGATCTGGGACCTCGGGTACCGCTCGATGATCCACGGCCGGGCGGGGACGGGCATGCTCGCCCTCTCGGCGGTGGACTGCGCGCTGTGGGACGTCCGCGGGCAGTACTTCGGCGTTCCCGCGCACGTGCTGCTCGGCGGCCCCACTCGCCAGGAGGCGCCCGCGTACGTCTCCACGCTGGGCGACTCGCTGGCCGTCGAGGACGTCGCCCGGCGTACCCGTGAGCTGGTCGCGGCGGGGTTCGGCGGAATCAAGTGGTTCCCCCGCTGGGGTCCGGGAGACGGACACCGGGGGGTCGCGCGGGTGGTCGAGCTGGTCGCCACGGTACGGGAGGCCGGAGGTCCGGACCTGGACATCATGCTGGACGCCTGGAGCTCCTGGGACATCCCGTTCACCGTGGACGTCGCCCGCGAGTGCGCGCCGCTGCGGCTGCGCTGGATCGAGGAGCCGCTGCCCGCCGACGACACCGCGGGGTACGCCGCACTCCGCCGCGACCTCGGCGGCCTGGTCCGGATCAGCGGCGGCGAGCACGAGTACACCCGCTGGGGCATCGCCCGCCTGCTCCGCGAGGACCTGCTGGACCTCTACCAGGCCGACCCGCACTGGGGCGGCGGCATCAGCGAGATGGTCAAGATCTCCGCGCTCGTCTCGGCGGCCGGACGGCAGTTCATCCCGCACGGGCAGTCCCTGCAGTGCAACGCCGCCCTCACCTTCGCCGCGAGCCCGGCGGTGATCCCCGAGATGGAGTACCTGGCCCGGCTCGGCCCGCTCTACCAGCACTTCCTCACCGATCCGATCGCCCCCGTCAACGGCCGTGTCGCCGCGCCCGGGACGCCCGGGCTGGGCATGCGCCTGGCCGAGGACCGCGTGCTCGACGCACGCCCGCTCTGACCTTCGCCGAGGAGAAACATGATCATCACCTGCCTGTCGGACTACGACGAGGAGCTGGTCCGCCGGCTCGCGGGCAGCGGCGACGCCGAGATCCGGATCGCGCCTCGCACCGGTGGCCAGGCCGACGTGGCCGGGCTGGTCGCCGACGCGGACATCGTGATCGCCGACGCGGCCCGCCACTACGTGCTGGACGCCGCGGCCATCGACGCCATGCGGCGCTGCCGGTTCATCCAGCAGCCCGCGGTCGGCTACGACACCGTGGACGTCGCCAGGGCCGCCGAGCGGGGCATCCCGGTGGCCAACGCCCCCGGCTACAACGCCGCCGCCGTCGCGGACTGGACGATCATGGCGATGCTCGTCGTGCTGCGCGGCGGCCTGGCCGCCGACGCGTCCCTGCGCGGCGCCGGCTGGGCCGCCCGCCCGCTCGGCGAGGAGCTGGGGGCGCGGACCGTCGGCCTGGTCGGCATGGGCGCGGTGGCCGGGGCCGTCGCGGCGCGGCTGCGCGGGTTCGGCGCGGCCGTGGTCTTCACCGCGCGCACCCCGCGCGAGGTCGAGGGGGCGCGGCAGGTGGACTTCGGCGACCTGCTCGCCACCGCGGACGTCATCAGCCTGCACCTGCCGATCACCGCGCAGACCCGCGGCCTGATCGGCCGCGCCGAGCTGGCCGCGATGCGCGAGGGCGCGATCCTGGTCAACTCCGCGCGCGGCGGGCTGATCGACCACGACGCGCTGGCCGAGGGACTGCGCGCGGGCCGGCCGGCGGCCGCCGCGCTGGACGTCTTCGACCCCGAGCCGCTGCCCGATGACTCCCCGCTGCGCGGGCTGGGCAACGTCTACCTCTCCCCGCACATCGCCGCGGGCACCTGGCAGGCCAGGTCCCGGGTGCGCGCCATGGTCGGGGAGAACCTGCGCAGGGTCATCGCAGGCGAGCGGCCGTTGCACGTCGTGAACGCTCATGACCAGGCCATCCAGTCCAGCGCCGCGGCGGCCGTCCAGGACTGAGCCCGGCTGCCGAGCGCCTGCCCGGACAGCGGGTCGTAGTACTCGGCGAAGCTGAGGTCGCCGAGCTGGCGCAGGGCCTCCTCGCGGAGCCGCCCGGCCAGCTCGGCGTCACCGTGCCGCCGGGCCGCCCAGCTGAACAGCCAGGTCATCACCGGCCACTGCGGGCCGCGCCAGTACCGCCTGCGGTCGAACTGCGCCGCCGCCGGCGACGTGCTCGGCGGTACGGCGTGCCGCAGCGCCCGGTGGCCGCACCAGTCGGGCCCGAGCAGGAGTTCCCGCTGGCGGGCCAGGACGTCCGCCTCCGCGCCGCTGATCAGCGGCGCGAATCCGCTCAGCGCGGCGGAGTGCAGCAGGCGGCCGGACCGCAGGTCGCGGTCGGTGGCCAGCCCGGTCTCCGGGTCCACGGCCGCGGCGACCCCGGCGCGGAACCGGGCGGCCACCTCGCTCATCTCGGCGGCGTCGGCGCGGCGGCCGAACTCCTCGGCCAGCTCGCCGATGATCTCGGCGGCCAGCGCGAGCAGCGCGGAGAAGAAGACGTCGGCGACGTGGAAATCGATCGTCTTCCTGATCGCCTCCTCGTCGTAGCGGACGGCCACCATCTGGTCCACGAGCCAGATGTAGCGGCGGTACTCCTCGTCGGTGGGGCGCTGCCGTACCTCGCCCACATGCCGGGTGTCGGTACGCGTGAACGGCTCCATCTCGCCCGGCGTCACCCGGGAGTAGGGGAAGTCCCAGCGCGGCGAGTTGTCCATGCCGGACTCCCAGCTGTGGTGGATCTCCACCAGCCCGTGGCCCTCGGGGTCCCGGCTCGCGGCCAGCCAGCGGTGCCAGGCCAGCCAGCCGGGCAGGGTGCCGGCCACGAAGTCCTCCGCCGTGCGCCGGTCGGACCCGCCGCGCCTGCGTCCTTCCTGGAGGATGCACGCCAGCGCCAGGCTATGTACGGGCGGCTGACAAATTCCCGATGTCCGTAATGCCGGCGGCTCGATCGCCAGCTCGCTCCGCCAGCGCTCCGGGCCGGGGAAGTAGGCCGAGGGGCGATCGAACACGATGTGCGGGATCATCCCGCTCGGCCACTGCGCGGCCAGCAGCGACGTCATCTCCGCGACGGCCCGCGGCACCGAGACCCGGGAGATCCCGACCGCGACGAACGCGGTGTCCCAGCTCCACTGATGCGGATAGAGGTCGGGGGAGGCGACGGTGAGATGGCCGAGATCGTTGCCGCGCAGCACGGCCGCGGCGGCGTCCGCCAGAGCGGCCGTCATGGTCTGCCGTCGGTGTCGCGCGGACCAGGCGTGGGGAAAGTTACGGCGGGGGCGGGCAAGAAATCTCCCTTTTGATGCCAAGATTCTGTATGGTCGTCGAACATAATGAGGTCGATCTCGCCGGTCAAGAGCATGGCCGCACCACATGAAGGAGAATGTGGGTCCGTGACGGTCTTTCGGCACCCCGACCCCCCGGCCGCTCCACCAGGACCGGCCGCGAGCGGACCGGCCTCCCCCGGTCACCTGCTCGAACTCATCCGCACCCGCCCGGGGTGGACCCGCCAGCAGTTGCTCAGCGCCACCGGCATGTCCCGGACCACCCTGTTCGAGCGGCTGGACCAGCTCTTCCGGGCGGGCCTGGTGTACGAGTCCGGCGCCACCGGGTCGTCGGTGGGCCGCCCGGCCCAGCGGCTCAGGTTCGACGACCGCAACCGGGTCGCGCTCGTCCTGGACCTCGGCCAGGCGCACGGGCGCATCGCGATCGCCGACCTGTTCGGCCGTACGCTGCGGATGGAGACGCTGCACCTGGACATCTCCCGGCCGCCCGGCGAACTGCTGCCCAAACTCCTGGACCGCGCCGACAAGCTGCTGCGCGTGGACGAGGAGGCGCAGGTCGTCGGGATCGGCATGGGCATCCCCGGCCCGGTGGACGTGAGCACCGGGCGGCTCGGCGCCAGCACCACCATGCCGGGCTGGGAGGGCTACGCGATCGAGGAGACGGTCCGCGCCCGCTGGGACGTGCCCCTGCTGATCGAGAACGACGCCCGTGCCTTCGCCCTCGGCGAGGCGTCGGCGAGCGGCGAGCGGGGGGTGCTGCTCGCCGTGAAGTACGCCACCGGGATCGGCGCCGGGATAGTCGTGGACGACCGGGTGATCGGCGGCGCGGACGGCGCGGCGGGCGACATCGGGCACATCAGGGTCACCGACGACGGCCCGCGCTGCCGCTGCGGGCGGCGCGGCTGCCTGGCCGCCTGGGCCTCCGGCAGGGCGCTGCTCGACCAGCTCGCCGTCCACGGCGTGCACACGCTGGAGGACATCGTGCTGAGCGCGAACGCCCAGCACCCCGACGTGATCGCCGCCCTGCGGGAGGGCGCGCGGCGGCTGGGCCGGGTGCTGGCGACGCTGGCCGCCACGCTCAACCCGAGCACGCTGGTGCTCGGCGGCATCATCGGGCAGTTGCCGATCGTCGCCGACGAGGTCGGCCGCCGGGTCAGGGCCGACGCGATGGAACGGGCCACCCGGCGGTTACGCGTCGTCCCCGCCAGGAACGGCGACGAGAGCGCCACGCTCGGGCTCACCCTGATGGTCGCCAAGCACGTCTTCTCCCCCGAGGCCATCGACACCATGCTGGGGGTCTGAGCTCAGCGCGATGCGGCGGCCAGGCCTGCCCCCAGGCGCGCGGCCAGGCCGGTGTTCCTGCGCCCGCCGAGCCGCCGCGCCGCCGACTCCAGGGCCTCCCGGCCGCCGACCAGCACCACCCAGGACCGCGCCCTGGTCACCAGCGTGTAGAGCAGCCTGCGGCGCAGCATCGCCGAACCGGCCTCGCCCACGATCGGGGCCACCACGAAGGGGTACTCGCCGCCCTGGGAACGGTGCACGGTGATCGCGTAGGCGTGGGTGAGGTCGTCCAGCTCGCCGAAGGCGTACTCGACGTCCCGCCCGTCGTCGGTACGGATCTTCACCACGCGCTCGGGGACGTCGACCTCGGTGACCGTGGCGGTCTCGCCGTTGAAGACGCCCTTGTCGTAGTTGTTGCGGATCGGCATGACGCGGTCGCCCGCCCGGAACACCGCGGGCCCGGCCCAGTGCTCCGGCACGCCGTCCCGCGCCGGGTTGAGCCGTTCCTGCAGCCTGCGGCCGATCTCGACGCTGCCCGCCGCGCCCTTGCGGGTCGGGCACAGCACCTGGACCTGCCCCGGATCGACGCCCTGCTTGCGGGGGATCGCCTCGGTGGCCAGGTGGACCACCCGCCGGGCGACCGCGTCGGGGTCGTCCAGCTCCTCGAACCAGAACCCGCCGCCGCCCGGCGGCCTCGGCAGCTCCCCCGCCCGGATCAGGTGGGCGGCCGAGATGATGCCGCTGCCGCTCGCCTGGCGGAAGACGTGCGTCAGCCGGACGCGCGGGACCTCCGGCACCCGCAGCACGTCGTCCAGCACGTTGCCGGGGCCGATGCTGGGAAGCTGGTCGGCGTCGCCGACCAGCAGCAGGTGGCTGCCCGCCGGGACCGCCGAGGTCAGCCGGGTGGCCAGGTGCAGGTCCAGCATCGACGCCTCGTCCACCACGACCAGGTCGGCCCGGGCGGGCGAGTCCTGGAACAGGGTGCCCTCCTCCGGTTCGCCGCGGCGGGCGAGCATCCGGTGCACGGTCATCGCGGGCAGCCCGGTGGCCTCCGACAGGCGTTTGGCCGCCATGCCGGTCGGCGCGGTCAGGGTCACCGTACCGCCCATCGCCCGCACGGTCGCCGCGATCACCCGCACCGTGTGGCTCTTGCCGCAGCCCGGCCCGCCGGTGAGCACGGAGACCGTGCTGGTCAGCGCCAGGTTGACGGCCGCGCGCTGGTCGTCGTGCAGGGTCTCGTCCTCCGCGTAGGGGCGCATGGGCAGGGTGGAGCGGGCCCGGCACAGCCGGGCGAGCTGCGCGGCCAGTGCGCTCTCCCTGGCGTGCTGCTCCTTGATGTAGACCACGGCCTGCCCGGGGACGACGGGCGAGGGCTCCACGACGATCCGCTTCTCCGCGGTCAGCGCGTCGATCGCCGCGCGGACCAGGTCCTCGTCCTGTTCGACGAGCCGGGCGGCGGCGGCCAGCAGGACGGGCATCGGCATGAAACAGTGCCCGTCACGGGCCGCCGCGGCCTCCAGCCGGTCCAGCACCCCGGCCCGGATCCGGCGGCCGTCGCGCTCGGACACCCCCGAGCGCAGCGCGATCCGGTCGGCGGTGTGGAAGGCGATCCCCCTGACCTGGCCGATCAGCCGGTAGGGGTCGCCGGTGAGGATCTGCGCCGACTCCTCGCCGTAGACCTGGTAGATCTTGGCCGCGAGCAGCGGGCTGATGCCGAGCCCCTGCAGGACGACCATCAGCGCGGCGATGGCCTTCTGCTCCGCCCAGGCGGCCACGATCTGCGCCTGCCGGGTCGCGCCGATGTTGATCACCTCGCGCAGCCGGGCCGGCTCAGTGTCGATGATCTTCAGGGTGTGCTCGCCGAAGTGGCTGACGATGGCGTGCGCCAGCCTCGGGCCGATCCCGCGGACCAGGCCGGAGCCGAGGTACAGCGTGATGGCCCGGACGGTGGAGGGCACCACCCGCTCGCACTCCTTGACCACGAGCCGGTCGCCGTGCCGCTGGTGGCGCTCCCACTCGCCCGCCAGCCGCAACGTCTCCCCGGGCTGCACTCCGGCCAGCGGCCGGCCGGAGGCCACGAACCCGGGCCGGTCGTCGGCGGTCATCCGCGCGACCGTGTATTCGTCGTCGGCCACGAACACCAGCCGCTCGACCGTCGCCTGCACAGCCGTCAGCACGGCCCACCCCGGTTTCCCGACATCACGCGTCACTCCACCGCCGGACAATACCCAAGCCGCCCGACACTCCGATTCGGCGCTCGTAGACCACGTAAGGGCTATAGGCTAGGTTTAGCAGTTACCGGATCGAGGAAAGGAGTGGCGTGCGGATCTCCATCCGCGACTATGCGGCTGCCGCCGCGGTGGCGACCGAGCTGGTCAACGGGTCGCCGTCGGTGCGGGGCGCGGCCGGTGACGCGCTGCCCGACCCGGGGGCGCTGGCGGAGTTCCTGGCCGGGCACGACGTACCGCTCGACGCCCCGGGGGCGCGCAATCCCACCGCGACGGACCTGCACCAGGTGCGCCTGCTGCGCCGCGACGTGCGCGCCGTCCTCGCGGCGGCGACCGAGGACGACGCGGTGGCGGCGGCGGGCGTGCTGGCCGGCTGGGCCGGGCTGGCCCCGGTGCTGGGACGCGACACGGATGGCGGGTGGCGGTGGGAGGTGCCGACCCGGGCGGGCGCCCCGCTGGTGGCCGAGCTGGCCGCGTTCGTCGGCATCGGGCTGCTGGGCGTCATGCGGGCACTGGGGCACGACCGTTTCCGCGCCTGCGCCGCCCCGGGCTGCCGGGGCGTGTTCGCCGACACCAGCAGGGCCGGCCGCCGCCGCTACTGCACCCCCGACGCCTGCGGCAACCGGGTCAACGTGGCCAACCACCGCGCCAGACGTACCACCGAGATCAAGGAAGGCTCCCCCCGATGAACACCCCAATGAAATCCTCACCGAACGACCCGCCCAGCGGGCCGCCACAGCCAGGCGCAACCAGACCGCCGAACGACTCCCGGACTCAAAACTCACCCCAAATGAACACCCCACCGAACCCCACGAACGCCTCCCCGAACCACTCACCGAGCGGGCCGCCGCTGCCGGGCGCGATCAGGCTGCCGGACGGCTCCTGGGTTCGGGGTCGTGGCCTGCGCCGGCCAACGCCGGGCGGCCCCGCGCCCGATGCCGGTCTCTATCTCGGCTCACGCCGGCTCCGCCGCCGCCACGACGACGCGCTGCGCTGGCCGCACGAGTGGCTCGACTGGCCCGACTTCCTGCTCCCCCGCGACCCTGCCGAGGCCGTCCGGCACATCCGCGCACTGCACGCCCAGGCACGCGCGGGCGCGGCGGTCGAGGTGGCCTGCGGCGGCGGAGTCGGCCGTACCGGAACCGTCATCGCCTGCCTGGCCGTCCTGTCCGGCCTGAATCCCACCGACGCCGTCACCTGGACCCGCGAACACCACCACCCTCGCGCCATCGAAACACCATGGCAACGCCGCTGGGTACACCGCTTCCCCCACCGGCACGCCATGCCGTGACACGGCATTCGGCCCCACGGCCACCCATGCGATCGAGACACCATGACGTCCCGCAGCCCAGCCGAGGTACCGCGCCGCGACACGAGCAACGCCCCGACGACCGTGCACGATCGCGCCGCCGCACCAACAACACGCCACGACCATCACCCACGCGACCACCGGCGCAGTCGAGACACCATGCCGCCGCAGCCCAGCCGAGGTGCCGCCCCGCGACACGAGCAACGCCCCCACGGCCGTCCACGATCGCGCCGCCACACCAACCACACGCCACGACATGCCACGGCATTCGCCCCACGGCCACCCGCGCAGTCGAGACGCCATCCCGGCGCCGCAGCCCAGCCGAGGTACCGCCCCGCGACGCGAGCAACGCCCGACGACCGTCCACGATCGCGCCGCCGCACCAACAACACGCCACGACATGCCACGACCATCACCCACGCGACCACCGGCGCAGTCGAGACACCATGCCGCCGCCGCAGCCCAGCCGAGGTACCGCCCCGCGACGCGGGTAACGCCCCGGCGGCCGTCACGATCAAGACACTGCGACAGCACGGCTCTCCGGTGCCGGCCCCGCGCGGTCAAGGCCCCGTGACAGCGCCGCTCCCCGGGGCTGGTCCCGACCGGCACGTTGGGATGTTGCGGTGTCGGTCGGGGCCGTGGGGTGTCAGCCGCCGCGGGAACCTGCGGTGATGGGTACGGCGCGCATGTGGACGTTTCTGACGAACAGGGTTTCCACCGCGGCGAGCGCCCAGCGCATCCGCTGGACCGCGGTGTCCGGATAATCGCCATAGACCGCGGCGACCTCTCCGGCGCATCCCCTGGTGCCCCCGTGCGCGCGCACCGCCGTACGGATGGCCTGGGTCGCCTCCTCCGCGCTGGGCAGGCCGGACGCGGAGAGCGGGCTGACGAACAGAGCCTCGGCCCGCGCGGCGTGGAGCAGGTCGGTTACATGAGACATGGCCGGCACTTCCCTTCCTCTCTCGGTCGCGCCGCGAAGTGCGCGCACTTTTACAGAGCCAGGACAGGTGAGTCCTGATACAGAGAAAAGGGACCGGGTCCCAGCCGATGTACGGCGGGGATCAGGTCGCCGGGCAGAGTTCCGCCGCGAGCGCGCCGAGGGTCGGGCCGAGGGGGGCGTCGAGGGTGACCATGGCCTGGGCGTCGCCGCGCGTGGGACCTTGGTTGACGATCGCGATGGGGATGGCGAGCTCGGCGGCGTGCCGGACGAATCGGTACCCGGACATCACGGTCAGGGACGACCCGAGGACCAGGAGCAGGGCAGCGCGCTCGGTCATCGCGTAGCACTCCTGCACGCGTACGCGCGGCACGTTCTCGCCGAAGAAGATGACGTCGGGTTTGAGCACGCCGCCGCAGCCGCCGCAGTCCACGATCGTGAACGACTCGATCAGGTCGTCATCGAGGTCGGCGTCGCCGTCGGGGTTGATCTCGCCCGCCGCGGTGTCCCAGCCGGGGTTGGCGGCGGCGAGCCGCCGGTGCAGCACATGCCGCGGACTGCGCTCGCCGCAGGACAGGCAGCGGACGCGGTCCAGGCCGCCGTGCAGCTCGACGACGTCGCTCGCGCCCGCGGCCTGGTGCAGGCCGTCCACGTTCTGGGTGATGATCCCGGCCACCAGCCCGCGGCGTTGCAGCTCGGCGACCGCCCGGTGACCGGTGTTGGGCAGGGCCCCGGTGATGTGCCGCCAGCCCAGGTGGCTGCGCGCCCAGTACCGCCTGCGGGCCGCCGCGCTGCCCACGAACGTCTGATAGGTCATCGGCCGAGCCTGCCGCTTCCGGCCGCTTTCACCGCGATAGTCGGGTATGCCGGACTCGGTGGACAGCCCGGCTCCACTCAGGACCACGACCCCGCCGTCGGCCACCAGGTCCGTCAGGAGCCCGAACGTCGAGCCTGTTTCCGCCGCCGTCTGAATCACACCTCCATGGTGCCCGATCGCCGGGCGGGCGAACTGTCGGGGATCTCTGCTGAAATGGTCGCGGAGATCATCCGCAGGAAGGGAGCACCACATGGACCGCCCAGGCTGGAAGCCGTTCTTACGGCGCTGGAGCGAGGAGTGGCTGTCGTCGCGCGAGCCCGGGCCGCCGCGTCCGTTCGAGGAGCCGATCACCGCCCCCCGGCTCGGCTACCCGCCCGCCACCGAGGATGAGGTGGCCGCGGCGGAGGTGCGGCTGGGCTGCTCGCTGCCGCCATCCTTACGGGAGTTCCTGCTGGTCAGCAACGGATGGCAGGACCTGGGCGACTATGTCCGCAGCCTGCGCGCCGCCGATGAGCTGGGCTGGGTGCGCGACCTCGAACCCTACTGGATCGAGGCTTACGAGGACGAAGTGGCGGACGAAGAGGAGGAGGACGGCCATGTGCCCGACAGCCGGTTGATCGAGCGGTCGCTGCTGGTCTCCCTGGAGGCCGACTCGGCCATCGTCTTCCTCGACCCGATGGACGTGGACGAGCGAGGGGAATGGGCCGCTTACCGGCTGGCGTCGTGGTCCGGAAGCGGCCCCGAGCGGCACGGCTCGTTCGCCGAGCTGATGTACGACCTGTACGCGCGCTTCCACGCCCTGCGCCGCCCGCCGGGCGCCACGGCCGACGAGTGGGACGCCAGAACGGAGAGAGCCCGGCTGGCCGCCCTGGCGGGCGAGGTCGAAGGGCCGCTCGCCGAGCTGGCCGAAGCCGCGAGGTTCGGCCGCGACCGGGCGCGCCTGCTGCGGTTCCAGATGCTCGTCATGCTCCGCCGGCCGGACGCGCCCATGGAGATTCAGGTCCCGCTGTCGCACGCCGGCGCGCCCACCTGGTCCCTGGACGCCACCTTGCTGATGGCCGAGATCCTGCCGGTGCTGCACGCCGCGGACGAGCGCACCCCGATGGGCACGCTGTCCATGCTGTCGTTTCTCACCGACTACGGTTCGGACCAGGTCAGGCGGCTGATCATGGACTATCGTGCGCGGGCCGCCGAGCCCGGCTTCCGGCCGCGCCTCGGCCCGCCACACTTCGAGTCGGCAGTGCGCGCCGCCGTCACCGCCCCGGACCCATGGCCGGCCCTGCACGAAGCCCTTGAGTCGTGGCGCCCGCTGAACGATGACCACATCGCCCCGATCAGCCTGCTGGCCGACCCTCAGATCGCCCCATTGATCACCCCGGACCTCGGCCGGCGGATCCTCGCCACCCCACGTGGAAAGGACAGAAAGCCGACTTCCGATTAAACGGGGGTGGACGTCCGCGGAGTCGCCGTCTCCACCGCGATCACGTCTTGCACCAGCTCCACCGCGAGCCGGGCGTTCTCGTCCGTGCTCAGCGTGGAGCCCGAGGTGAAGAGGCCGTTGATGATCAGCAGGATGCGGTCGGCGAGGCGCTGCGGATCGGCCGCCGTGGTGCGCCGGGCCAGCGTGCAGATCTGCTCGCGTACCGCGCTGAAGTGCTCCAGCGCCGTACGGTGCACCGGATGCCCCTCCTCGGGGAACTCCGCGTAGGTGTTGCGGATCGGACAACCGCGAGGGCCGGGAACGCTCCTGCCGACCACCCGGACCAGCTCGACCAGTTGTTCCTCCGGCCGCTCGCCCACCTCGACCGCGGCGGCGAAGCTCCGCTCCCAACTGCCCTCGCACCGGTGCAGGTAGGCGGTCACCAGCTCATCCTTGCTGCCGAACTCCCGGTAGAGCAGTTGCTTTCCGCAACCGGCCGCGTCGATGATGCGCTGCATCCCGACGGCGTGTACGCCATAACGGTCGAACAAGTCGGTCGCGGCGTCGAGAATGCGCTCACGCACGCTGGCGGACGGTTGCCGTGCCATAAAGCGATAATAGCAGACCAATCAGTCCGGGCAGCTGCGGAGGGCCGGACGAGGCCGCCTGGCCAGGCACGCCGGAATCCCGTGGCCGCCCGTAGTTTAGCCGCCGCCGCATGGCCCGCGGCCGGACACCGGCCTAGCATCGATTCCGAATATCGCCCCGCGAGATCCACCAGGCGGCGGCCGGCGAACCGGCGAGTGGACGGAGTACCCGGAATGGCCCAGCAAGAGCGGACTTTCTCCCAGGCGGATTATGATTTCGACGCGCTGTACGCCGGGCGCGCGACATTCGAGGGCTCTGAACCGGGCGCGGGGTTCATTCCCTGGGACATCGGCGAACCCCAGCCCGTGATCGTGGAGCTGGCCCGGGCGGGCGGATTCCGGGGCAAGGTGCTCGACGCGGGCTGCGGCCTGGGCGAGAACGCGATCATGCTCGCGTCCGCCGGCCTGGAGGTGACCGGTGTGGACGGCTCGCCGAGCGCGATCGAGCAGGCCCGCCGGCGGGCCGCCGAGCACGGCGTCCGGGCGCTGTTCAAGGTGGCCGACGCGACGGAGCTGCGCGACATCGGGACCGGTTTCGAAACGGCGCTCGACAGCGGCCTCTACCACTGCCTGAACGGCGAGCAGCGCTCGGCGTACGCCGCCGCCCTGCACCGGGTGTGCCGGCCGGACGCCACGCTGCACCTGTTCTGCTTCGCCGAGTCCGTCCCCGCTGGGACGCCGATCGCCCAGGAGGTCCTGGTCAGCGCGGACGACCTGCACGCCCACCTGGACCGGCACTGGCGGATCGAGGAGATCACCGAGACCGCGTTCGCCACCGGGTTCACCCGCGAACTGCTCGCCGAGATGTGGAAGGCGGGCGCGCCGGACGTCGTGGCCGCGCCGGACCCGGACGGCCTGCGGGTGGACGAGCGCGGGCGGGTGCTGACGCCGATGTCGCACGTGCGCGCGCGGCGCAGGTGACCCACGGTCACAGGGCCCCGGCCTCGTACGCGGTGTAGACGGTGGGATAGATCGGCCGGAAACCCAGCTCGCGGCGGATCTTCGAGGTGTCGACGATGCCTTCCCAGGGATCGGCGGGCCCCTGGTCCACCGTCAGGTCGGCGGCCGTTTCGCCGTTGAGCTCCCGGAGTTCCAGGTGGGTGACGGGCGCGTCGTCGGCCACGTTGTACGTCCGCCCGTCCACCCCCTCGGCCCGCACGGCCCGTAGGAGAGCCTGACCGACGTCGGCGTGGTGGACCAGGTGCAGCCGCTTGTGCGCCGGCCAGTCCCGGGCCCAGGCCAGCGATTCGGCCAGGTGCGGATCGCCCTCGCCGTACACGAACGCCAGTCGCACGATGCGCACCGGCAGCCCCTCCGTCCGATGGAGCCGCAGCAGCGCCTCCTCCGCGGCCACCTTGCTCGTCGTGTAGGCCCAGGCGGGCGGCGCCGGTTCGTCGGCCTCCCGGGCGGGCCGGCCGCGGCCGGGACCGTACACGAGGGTGGTGCCGGCGCTGACGAAACGCGACACGCCCGCGCGAAGGGCGGCCTCGGCCAGCTCGATGGTCGCGGTGCGGTTGACCGCGACCGCCTCCTCGTCACCGACCTCGCGGAACGCCGCGCCGAGATGGACGACCGCGGCCACCCCCTTGAGCGCGCCGGCCAGCGCGCCGCCGTCGCGCAGGTCGCCGATGACGACCTCGGCGCCGAGCCGGGCGAGCGGCTCGGCGCGCACCGGGTCGCGGGCCAGGACGCGGACCGGCTCGGCCCGCCGGAGCAGGCGGGGAACGAACCGGCTGCCGACACGACCGGTCGCGCCGGTCACCAGGATGGTCATGGGGAACTCCTGAAACGGGGCCACTTTTCAATGGGCCGGCCATCCGGTCCGCCGCGGTCGGAAAATGCTTCAGAGCGCTACCAGGGCCAGTGCCAGCCGTCGTTGTCGGGAACCACCCAATAATGGTCGAGCACGACCTTCGCAAAGTACCAGCGATCGCCTCTGCGGACGTACTCGTCGGAAAACTGGCCGATACTGCTGAACGCCATGCTGTCCTTGTTGAACCTGATCTGCTCTTCAAAGAAGCACACGCCTGTGGCGGTCTCCCCGTCAAGCACGCGAACCTGGTGCCCGTGGACGAAGTTCTTCAGCGCGATGGCGGTGGCGTTGCGCATGTCCCGGATCTGCTCCAGCAGCCGGCCATAGTAGTCCCTGACCTCCTTGCTTCCGTGGGCCTGGCCGTATTCGCCATAGTCGAGGTGCGCCTCGTCGGTGAACAGCGCGGCAAGGGCGTCCCATTCTTTGTTGTTGAGACAGCGATGGAACTCAGCTCGCAGGCTGGTGAGATCGCGGACGGCCTCCAGTTCCGCAACGCGTTTCGTGAGCTGCTTCAGTGTGCCGGCCGTATCCACATCGTCTAACATCCTGCTACCTTTCGGATCAATGCCGCCCGGCGATGGACGGACGCGATCGCGGCGCGCGCGTGGCGCGGCGGGTGACATGCCAACGGTCGCAAGCGGGTGTGGTGGCCGCAAGGGTTCCCGCCCTGTTCTGTGGTACAGCCGAAGGGCCGGCCGCCGCCCTCGCGGTCAGGTGCCGACGGCGCGGGCGGCGGTCTCCAGGGCAGATTCCCGTGCATTTCGGATGCCAGGCCCGAAACCTCGGACCGATCCGTCCCAAGCGGCCACTTCGCCTTGACACGCCTTCGCAACCGTACGGATAATTCGACTGCGGACCGATCGGTCCAGGGCCGTACGAGCCAGCCGAGATGCCAGCGGAAGTCGCTGCGGCGGTCCGCGCCGCCCATCCCTTCTCTCGTTCCCGGCCGACCAGGAGTGCCGTGTGACTACAGAAACGACATCCGCCCAGCCCGATTCCGAAGTGGTGTATCCACGCCGCTGGGCCGCGCTGGTCGTCCTCCTTGTGGCCTTCATGCTGGATTTGCTGAGCGTCACCATCGTCAATGTCGGCCTGTCCGCGATCCAGCGCGATCTCGGCGCCAGTCCGACCGATTTGGAGTGGATATCCGCCGCCTACCTGCTCTCCTTCGCCGTCGCATTGATCACCGCCGCCAGGCTGGGTGACCTGCGCGGCCGGAAGCTGGTTTTCATACTCGGAATCGTCGCCTTCGCGGTGGTCAGCGTATGGTGCGGAATCGCGCGCAGCCCGGGCGAGCTGATCGCCGCGCGGGTGCTTCAGGGATTGGCCGCCGCCGCGATCGCCCCTCAGGTGATGAGCATTCTCTACACGATTTTCACCGGCCGGGAGCGCGCCACGGTTTTCGGGACCTTCGGTCTGGTCTCCGGGGTCACGCAGGCCGGTGGGCTGATCCTCGGCGGGGTACTGATCACCGCGGACGTCGCCGGGCTCGGCTGGCGCATGATCTTCCTGGTCACCGTGCCGGTGGCGGTCGTGCTGATCCCCCTTGCGATCTGGCTGGTCCCGGAGAGCCGCGCGGCCGGCGGCGCCCGGCCCAGATGGGGCGCCACGGGCGTGCTCGTCGTCGGGCTCGTCGCGATCGTGTTCCCGCTGCTGGAAGGCCGTACCTACGGCTGGCCCGCGTGGATCTGGCTGCTGCTCGCCGCCGGTGTCCTGGCGGTGGTGGGGCTGGCGATCGTCGAGCAGCGCGATCCGCGGCGGCGGGCGGGCGCGCTGCTGCCCGTGGCCCTGTTCCGCAACCGGACCGGCGCCGGCGGGCTGCTCGTGCTGCTGCTGTCGTTCTCGGGTTTCAGCGGCATCATGATGATCATCCCGCTGTGGTTGCAGGACGGGCAGCGCTACTCGGCGCTGAGCGCGGGCCTGGTCTCGATCGCGTTCGCCGCAGGCGGGCTGGTCATGGCGATGCCGACCGGGCGGCTCACGGTACGGTTCGGGCGGTTCATCGTGCTCGCCGGGTGCCTGCTGTCGGTGGTGGGCGGGCTCATGCTGCTCGTCGCCGTGCAGGCCGGCTCGCCGGTCAACGCCTGGTCGCTGGTGCCGGGCCTGTTCGCGCTCGGCGTCGGGATGACCCTGGTCATGCCGCCGCTGACCACCCTGTTCCTGTCGGCCGTGCCGCCCGAGTACGCCGGATCGGCCTCGGGTGTCTGGACCACCGGCCAGCAGTTCGGCAGCGCGCTCGGCGTCGCGGCGTTCAGCACGCTGTTCTTCACCGTCCTTGAGGGTGCCCGGGACTACCAGGGGGCGTTCACCACGAGCATGATCGCGGTGATGGCGGCCCTGGTGGTCAGCGCGGGACTGTGCTTCACCCTCGCGCCGAACAGGCGGCACGCCCAGTAGCCGCTTCCCCGTGATCCGGCGCGAGGACGGGTGCCTGGCTCAGGTCGTATCCGAGTTCGACCGGGCCAGGCATTCGTCCGCGAACGCGAGCACGCCGAGGTGGTAGTCGCGGGCGGCGTAGCCGAGGCTGATGTTGTGCCCGGCGCCGGCCAGGTGCTCGGTACGCACGACGGGAGCGGCCAGCCAGGCCGTCATGGCCTCGACGGTCGCCGGGTCGCAGCGCCACCAGCGTTCGTGCTCGGCGAAGGTGAACCGCACCGGAACCCGGACCTCACGGGCCACCTCCGGATACCGGCGCGGCCACTCCGGTATCTCCGCCGCCTCCCGGGGCGGGACCGGCGCGGCGAGCCGCAGCGCGTGCTGGAAGGTCCCCGGCGGGTACAGGCGCAGCGGACCCCAGCTCAGGGACCGGGTGCGCCGCCCGTTCACCTCGCCGCGCAGCTCACGGTCCACGGCCCAGCGGTCACTGATCCCGGAGACGTCCACGCCCAGCAGCGCCGCCTCGCCGCTCCAGCCCGCCGCGACCGCGAGCGCGACCTTGCCGCCCAGGGAGTGACCGACGATGACGAAACCCGCTCCGATGGGGTCGCGGCCGTGGTAACCGGTGAGGGCCTGCCGGACGTGGCTCGCCTGTTCGGCCAGTTCCAGCCCGTCGGGCACGGTGGCCGCGGAAAGGCCGTATCCCGGCCGGTCCAGCGCGAGCGCGGCGTAACCGCGCGACGCCGCGAGGGTGAGCAGCGAGGCGGCCGGGTCGGCGGCGCCGTGGAAGTACCCCGCGCGCATACCGGCGCCGTGCAGGGCGACGATCACGGCCCTCGGCGGGCCGGGCGGCAGCGCCAGCAGCCCGGAGAGCCGCAGCCCGGCCGCGTCCACCTCCACGGGACGGACCTGCGCGCCGGATGGGACGCCCCGCGCCTGCGGGGACGAAGAAGACAGCGTCATGACGTCCTAGTCGTTGATCCGGCAGATGACGGCGCCGGCGGAGACGGCCACGCCGACCGCGGCGGACAGGCCGCTGACGGTGCCGGAGCGGTGCGCGTTGATGGGCTGTTCCATCTTCATCGCCTCCAGGACCACGACGGGCTGCCCGGCCTGCACCGGTTCTCCGTCCGCCACGGCGACCTTGACGATCGTGCCCTGCATGGGGGCGAGCAGAGCGTCGCCGGACAGCGCCGACCGGGCCCTCTTCACCGCCCTGGGCCTGCCGCGCACACCATCGTCGCCGATGGACGTGGCGGGCTCGCCGCCCAGCGCGGGCAGCGAGATCTCCACCCGTCTGCCGCCGACCTCGACGACCACGATCTCGCGTTCGGCCGGCTGCTCCCGGCCGAAGGCGTCCGGCTCCTCGTAGGGGGCGATCCGGTTGTCGAACTCCGTCTCGATCCAGCGGGTGTGCACGCTGAACGGCGTGACGTCGTCGGCGGGCACGAAGGCGGAGTCCTCCAGCACCGCCCGGTGGAAGGGCAGCACCGTGGGCATCCCGCCCACCTCGAACTCCGCCAGCGCGCGGCGGGCCCGGTCGATGGCCTGGCGGCGGGTCGCCCCGGTCACGACCAGCTTGGCGATCATCGAGTCGAACGCCTGCGGAATGGTCTGGCCCTGCGCGCATCCGGCGTCCACGCGCACCCCCGGCCCGGAGGGGGGCTGCCAGCGGGTGAGGGTGCCGACCTGGGGCAGGAAGTCCCGCCCCGGGTCCTCGGCGTTGATCCGGAATTCGAGCGAGTGCCCGCGCGGCACCGGGTCCCCGTAGCCCAGGGCCTGTCCGTCGGCGATGCGGAACTGCTCGCGGACCAGGTCGATCCCGGTCACCTCCTCGGTGACCGGATGCTCGACCTGCAACCGCGTGTTGACCTCCAAGAACGAGATCGTGCCGTCCCGGCCGACCAGGAACTCGCACGTCCCCGCCCCGACGTACCCGGCCTCGGCCAAGATCGCCTTGGAGGAGGAGTGGAGCAGCTCCAGTTGAGGCTCGGTCAGGTACGGGGCGGGGGCCTCCTCGATCAGCTTCTGGTGCCTGCGCTGGAGGGAGCAGTCGCGGGTGGACACCACCACGACGTTGCCGTGGGCGTCGGCCAGGCACTGCGTCTCCACGTGCCGGGGCCGGTCCAGGTACCGCTCGACGAAGCACTCGCCCCGCCCGAAGGAGGCGACCGCCTCGCGCACCGCCGACTCGAACAGATCGGGCACCTCCGCGAAGGTCCGGGCGACCTTCAGCCCGCGACCGCCGCCGCCGAACGCCGCCTTGATCGCGATCGGCAGGCCGTGCTCGCGGGCGAAGGCCACCACTTCGTCGGCCGAGGTGACCGGGTCGGCGGTCCCGGCCACCAGGGGCGCGCCGACCTTCTGCGCGATGTGCCGGGCGGCCACCTTGTCGCCCAGCGCGGTGATCGCCCGGGGTGGCGGGCCGATCCAGGTCAGCCCCGCCTCGATCACCGCCGCGGCGAACTCGGCGTTCTCGGCCAGGAACCCGTATCCGGGGTGCACCGCGTCGGCGCCCGCCTGCCGGGCCACGTCGAGCAGCTTGCCGATGGCCAGGTACGACTCGGCGGCCGTCTGCCCGCCCAGCGCGTACGCCTCGTCGGCCAGCCGGGCGTGCGGCGCGTCGAGGTCCGGCTCGGCGTACACCGCCACGCTGGCCAGTCCGGCGTCACGACACGCGCGGGCGATTCGGACCGCGATCTCCCCGCGGTTGGCGATCAGGACCTTGCGCACGTGAAACCGCCCTCCCTGCGTTTCGGTGAAGTGGTGGCCGGAACCGGCGAAGCGGTGGCCGGAAGTGCTGCCTCAGCGCCGCGCGAGGAGATCCTCGGTGATGCGATGCAGGCGCGTCGCGGCGGCGGGGTCGAACGACCAGCCCTCCAGGCCGATGAACCGGTCCTCCCACAGGGCGGTGAGCGGTTCGGCCGGCGGGTCGTCGATGACGGCCACGATCGGGATGATGGACTCCTCCGCCGACTTCGTGGCGCCCTTCTTCATCTCCTCGACCTGTGCCGCCGTCTCGGGGTCGAACTCGCCCGCGAGGCCGGTGCGCGTGCCGCCGGGGAACTGCAGAACGTAACGAATCCCCCGGTCACCGTGCGCGGCGGCCCAGGCGACACCGAGGAGATCGTTGAGCTTGCCGCCCTGGAACATCGCCTCCCAGCCGTCGTAGCCCCGCGTCAGTTCGAGGTCGTCCCAGTGGACGCGGCCGGCCGATATGCCGGGGCCGGCGACATTGACGACCGCCGACGTCCCGGCCTTCTGCATCGGTCCCACCAGGCCGTGGCTGAGCAGGAACCGGCTCAGGTAGTACAGTGCGAACTGGTGCTCGAAGCCCTCGGCGGTGACCCGGCGGTAGGAGCGGAAGAACCGTGCGCACAGGACCAGGGCGTCCACGGTCGGGAATATTTCGCCGACCTCGCGAAGAACCCGCTCGTTCTCGCTGACCAGGCTGAGATCGGCCGCTATGAAGAAAACCCGCTTACCGGCCTCCTTCTTCTCCGACTCTTCGATGAAGCGGGCGCCCTTCGCCGGGTCCGGGGCGACGATGAGGACGTTGTCCCCGCGATCGCGACAGGCACGGGCCAGGGCCAGCCCGATACCGGACGTCCCGCCCGTTATGACAATGTTCTTCACGGAAATCCCTTCGGCCGCCAAGACGGGGGTCCAGCCCCCGCCGGCGTTCTGCCGCTAGTGGGTAAAAGTGGTGGTCACAGCAATTCTCGCAGAGCTTTCAGGGCCGCCGCAAGGGATACGGACCGTTCGGTCCGTGACCTGTGGCGGAGCCGTAGGGACGCTGGGCTCAGGGACCGCATAGGGTTCAAGAATGGAATGCCGGAGCCGATCAAATAGGGGGCCGATGGTGGAGCGACATAATTCGATCACGTTAGTCGGCGAGACGGGCCGGAGCATGGGGGCCGGGCCGGCGCAAGAGCCCGGCGGGCCGGGTTGTCATCCGGCCGTCGACAACCGGCAAAGCGGAGATGACACGGCGGGCACGGCGGAGACCGGCGGTTCCGCCCGCCCCGCCGAGCAGCCGCCCGGCGGGGCCGATCGGGGCGCTCGGCACCATGGACGCAACGGCGCACCAGGCCGCCTACGGCCGCGAACCCTTTGGTCAGAGGCGGCCCGCCGGGAACCTCGGCCGAATTCGAGGCCCCTGGCGAGGACCGGATCGCGGTCCAGGCGAGCGGCCGGAACAGGGGCGCCGGTCCGCGACGCCGACGCGGCCGGCCCATGTTCCATCGCGCCGGTCACGTTCGTCCGGGGAAACCTGCCGGGAAGGTGACCGGAAAGGCGGCGGACACCCACGTCTCGACGCACCGGGCCCGCGCGTGCGCGATGGCGAGAAGGCGGCCGGACATGAGCCGCCCCGATGCCGTCGCGAAGCCCCCACGGTGGATCCGGCGCTCCGATCGAGCAGCCCTCCGCACCGCCGTCAAGTGACGAACATCACTTATTCTGGCCGTGTGCGGGCCGCCCTTACGGCCCTTGATTATCTCGGCACAGTAGATAGACTACTAATTTAGTAGGGATCTCGTCGCAGGCTTCCTCAGGCCGGCCCCCGGCTCATTCGGAGTGCGGGACGGCGACGTACGGGGGTTAGGAATTCCGGCTGGTGGGCGGCGCTCACTTCATCGCCTCTTCAAGTGGGCGGCCCGCGTCCTGTCATCTAACTTGTTGATCATGGACCACGCCAGGAGATGAATCCCTCTATCGCGTGTGAGCCTTTTCAATAATCAGACGCGCCCACCCGCCCTGGACCGTCCTGGGCCCCCGTCTCCAAATGGTCGCATCGCGTTGAGCTAGTTGATGGGGACACTAAAACATGATCGGAAGGAACCAAGGAACAACAGCCGCAATCGTGAAACACGAGGACGGGCGCGGGAAACGGCAGTTCTCCGGCTCTGGGCTCCACGGGAACGTCGGCTACGCAGGTGGCGTGGCCGGTCGCGGTGAGTTGGTGACCGGCTACACGCCGGGGGTCGCCTTCCCGAATGGCGGCTCGATCTGCCGGACGATGTGCGAGGCGGCGCGGCGCGTCGAGATAGCCGCTCTCGGCCGGCGCATGCGCGGCGCCGTACTCGACGAGGTGGAGACCGCCTGGAACGCGCGCGAGCCGCACCGGGCGGCGGAGGCCATGTGGCTCACCTTGCTGGCCCTCTTCTACACCGGTGACCTCGACTCGGTGACCGACTACTGTGAAGAGCTGTCCCGCGATCAGGAGTGGACGCGCTCACCGCTGCGCCGGGGGTTGCTGCTCATGATGCGGGCCCGCGTCGGCCTGGAGACCCGGGCGATGGGCCTGGCCGCGGAGATGTTCAGGTCGCTGCTCGCCGAGATGGGCGCGGGGCCGCTCCGGACCCTGGCGGTGGCCTGGCTGACCGAGGCGCTGGTGTGCGTCGGGGAGTTCGACCAGGCGCACGAGGTGCTGTTCGCCAACGGGCTCACGGGCCGGCTGAACAGCGGGCCGGCCGAGCGCGCGCACATCCTGGCCGCCCGGGGCAACCTGCGCCTGGCCACGGGCCAGTTCCAGCTCGGCGTCGATGACTTCATGGAGTGCGGCCGGCTGCTGAAGTCGCTCAACGTCGCCAACCCCGCGGTGATCCCGTGGCGGTCCAGGGCCGCGCTGGGGGCGCTGGCGGTACACCACCGCGACCTGGCACGCGTCCTGGCCGAAGAGGAACTCGCCGCGGCCCGGCGGTGGGGTTCCCCGCGCTCCATCGGCGTCGCGCTGCACGCCCTCGCCCTGGCGCGCCGGGACGAGGCGTCCACGGCCATGCTGGAGGAGGCCGTGGAGCTGTTGTACCTGGCCCAGGCGGGGGCCGCGCTGATCCAGGCGCTCTACGACCTTGGCGCGCTGCGGATCCAGCAGGGCAACGTGACCGGCGGCCGGACCGGCCTGACCGCCGCAGCCGCGGTCGCGCGCGGCTCCGGCAACGCGTACTGGGTGGCCCGGACCGACGCGGCGCTGGCCAGGTCCGGTGACGGCCACGCCTCCCAGGCCCTCACCCCCCAGGAGGCGAGGGTCGCCAACCTGGCCCGTGCCGGGTACAGCAACCGCAAGATCGCCGAGACGCTGTTCCTGGCCGTCCGCACGGTCGAGTTCCATCTGTCCAGCGTCTACCGCAAACTCGGCATTTCCGGACGGGCCGAACTCTCCATGGCACTGAGCCTCACCGTCTCCTAAGCCGGCACCATCTTAATATCGATCCGAAAAGGCTCCACCCGCCCATTGCCGCGGGTGGAGCCTTCGGCTGCCCGCAGGTGAATGCTTGCGGCCCTACCGTAGTTTGTCCCACGGCCTCTTGTGGCCTCTGCGGGCGCATGTCAGAGTCAAAGCGTTGATTCGGGAACTCACCGATAAATCCCTTTGTCGCGGTAATAGAGGTTTCCCATGCTCCAGCAGAACACGACCAAGCGGCTCGGCTATTGGCTGCTGCACCTGCACCGGCTCTTCGACGCCGCCACCGGCTCCGCGCTCGCGGGCGAGCGGCTGAGCCGCAGGCAGTGGCAGGTCCTGCACGCACTCGGCATCGGCGTGGACACGGTCGCCGCAGTGGACGACGCTTTCGACCCCTTCCTGGCCGCCGATGGTGAAAAGTCGTACCGGCCGATCGTCGACGAATTCGTCACGCGCGGATGGGTCGCCGTCGCCGGTGAGACGTACACGCTCACCGAGGCCGGCGTGGCGGCGCACGAACGGGCCGAGGCGATCGTGAACGCACACGCCGCCGAATCGCTCGCCGGAATCAGCGAAAGCGAATTCCTGGCCGCCAACGACGTACTGGAACGGATCGCCCGCAACATCGAGGGCGAGTAACTCCGCGCCGTACCCGTGACAGTTTCCACGAAACGCTCAGCCGCCGTCCCTGGAGGTTCGCATGGACGCTTCCGTAATCGTCGTCGGCGCCGGACCGGCCGGGCTGATGCTGGCCGGAGAGCTCCGCCTGGCCGGTATCGACGTCATCGTGCTGGACCGGCTGGGCGAGCGCTCCGGGCAGTCCCGCGCCATCGGGTTCACCATCCGCACCATGGAGGTGTTCGACCAGCGGGGGCTGCTGCCACGGTTCAGGGACCTTCAGACCAGCCACGCCGGGCACTTCGGCGGTCTCCCCCTGGACCTCGGGCTGCTCGGCTCGGCGCACGGCGCGGCCCGCAACGTGCCGCAGAACACCACCGAGGAGGTGCTGGAGGGCTGGGCCCTCCAGTTGGGCGCCGACATCCGGCGCGGCCGGGAGTGCACCGGCTTCGTGGAGGACCGGGCCGGGGTGACCGTCACCCTGCGCGACGGCGGGGCCCTGCGCAGCCGGTACCTGGTCGGCTGTGACGGCGGGCAGAGCACGGTGCGCAGGGTGGGCGGATTCGACTTTCCCGGGACGTCCGCCACCACCGAACTCTTCCTCGCCGACATCCGCGGCCTTGAGCTGGAGCCGCGCACGGCCGGGGCGCAGACCTCGACCGGCATGGCGATGGTGGCCCGGCTGCCCGGCGGTGTACACCGGATCATCGTCGGCGAGCGGGGGACCCCGCCGCGGACGCGGACCGGCCCGCCGGAGTTCACCGAGGTGGCCGACGTCTGGAAACGGGTGGCGGGGTCGGACATCTCCACGGCGGAGCCGGTGTGGGTCAGCGCGTTCAGCGACGCCGCCCGCCAGGTCACCGAATACCGGCGGGGGCGGGTACTGCTGGCCGGAGACGCGGCCCACGTCCACCTGCCGGCCGGCGGGCAGGGCATGAACACCGGCATTCAGGACTCGGTGAACCTGGGCTGGAAGCTGGCCTCCGTGGTACGGGGGCGGGCCCCCGAGTCGCTGCTGGACAGCTACCACACCGAGCGGCACGCGGTCGGCCGCGCGCTTTTGGCCAACACCCGCGCGCAGGGCGCGCTGTTGCTCGGCGGCGACGAAGCAGCGCCGCTCCGCGACGTCCTGGGCGAACTGATCGGCGGCGCCGAGGCCCAGCGCCTGCTCGCCGCCCGCGTCAGCGGCCTGGACATCACCTACGACGTGGGCCGCGGCAGGCACCCCCTGCTGGGCGCGCGCATGCCGCACCTGGGCCTGGAGCACGCCGGCCGCGGCACCGCGGGCGGCGAGCTGCTGCGCACCGGACGGGGCGTGCTGCTCGACCTGACCGGCAACCGGGTCCTGCGCCGGCGTGCCCGCCCGTGGGCCGACCGGGTCGACATCGTGACGGCCACGCCGCACGCGGACGACGCGGAGGGCCCGCTGGCCGGCACCACCGCGCTGCTGCTGCGGCCCGACGGCCATGTCGCCTGGGCCGCCCCTGGAACCGATGACGATCTGCGCACCGCTCTGGGCCGCTGGTTCGGGCCGAGCCGATAACGATCGAGAAGAGGAACGATGCACAGCACACTGATAGTCGCGAAGATGGCCGCCTCCTCCGCGGACAAGGTGTCCGAGCTCTTCGCCGACTTCGACCGGACCGACATGCCGGACCGGATGGGGACCCGGCGGCGGCAGTTGTTCGAGTTCAACGGCCTGTACTTCCACCTCCAGGACTTCGACGAGGACAATGGCGGCGCGCTGATCGAAGAGGCGAAGACCGACCCGCGGTTCGTCCGGATCAGCGAGGACCTCAAGCCCTACATCGCCGCCTACGACCCTGCGACCTGGCGCTCCCCCAAAGACGCCATGGCCCGCCGGTTCTACGCCTGGAGCGCGGGATGAGCGGCTCGCTCCCCCGCCGTCCGGTGATCACCGGGGTCGGGGTGACCGCGCCGGGCGGCCAGGGGGTCAAGGAGTTCTGGAAGCTGCTCACGGACGGGCGTACCGCCACGCGCCGGATCTCCTTCTTCGACCCGTCGCCCTTTCGCTCACAGGTCGCGGCCGAGGCCGACTTCGACGCCGGGCTGTCCGGGCTGACCCCGCAGGAGATCCGGCGGATGGACCGCGCGGCGCAGTTCGCCGTGGTCACCGCACGCGAGGCGGTGGCCGACAGCGGGCTCGACTTCGCGGGGCTGCCGCCCCACCGCATGGGCGTGACCGTGGGCAGCGCGGTGGGCGCGACCATGGGGCTGGACCAGGAGTACCGGACCGTCAGCGACGGCGGCCGGCTGGAACTGGTCGACCACACCTACGCGGTGCCGCACCTCTACAACTACATGGTGCCCAGCTCGTTCGCGACCGAGGTCGCCTGGGCCGTGGGCGCGGAGGGGCCCACCACGGTGATCTCCACCGGCTGCACCTCCGGGCTGGACGCGATCGGCTACGCAGCCGACCTCATCCGGGAGGGCTCGGCCGACGTACTGGTGGCCGGGGCGACCGACGCGCCCATCTCTCCCATCACACTGGCCTGCTTCGATGCGATCAAGGCGACGACCCCGCGCAACGATGACCCCGAGCACGCCTCCCGCCCGTTCGACGCCAGCCGCAACGGGTTCGTGCTGGGCGAGGGGGCGGCCATGTTCGTGCTGGAGGACCTGGCGAGCGCCCAGGCGCGCGGAGCGAGGATCTACGCCGAGGTGGCCGGGTTCGCCACACGGTCCAACGCCTTCCACATGACCGGCCTCCGGCCGGACGGCAGGGAAATGGCCGAGGCCATCCGCGTCGCGCTGGAGGCGGCCCGGCTCGCGCCCGAGGACATCGACTACATCAACGCGCACGGCTCGGGCACCAAGCAGAACGACCGGCACGAGACCGCCGCGTTCAAGCGCAGCCTCGGCGAGCACGCCTACCGCACGCCGGTCAGCTCCATCAAGTCGATGGTCGGGCATTCGCTGGGCGCCATCGGGTCGATCGAGATCGCCGCCTCCATCCTGGCGATGACGCACAACGTGGTGCCGCCGACGGCCAATCTGCACCGGCCGGACCCCGAGTGCGACCTGGACTACGTGCCGCTGACCGCCAGGGAGCTGCCGGTGGACGCGGTGTTGTCGGTCGGCAGCGGGTTCGGCGGGTTCCAGAGCGCGATCGTGCTGGCGCCACCCGGGCGGAGCGGCACATGACCACCGCGACCTGGGTCACCGGGCTCGGCGTGGCGGCTCCCACCGGGCTGTCGGTGGCCGAGTACTGGGCGGCCACGCTGGCCGGGCGCGGCGCCATCGGGCCGGTGACCCGTTTCGACGCCTCCTCCTACCCGGCCCGGCTGGCGGGTGAGATCACCGGTTTCGTCGCCGAGGACCACCTTCCCAGCAGGCTGCTGCCGCAGACCGACCGGATGACGCGGCTCGCGCTGGCCACCGCCGACCGGGCGTTCGCCGACGCGGGCGTGAATCCGGCGGACCTGCCGGAGTTCGACGTCGGGGTGATCACGGCGAGCCACTCCGGCGGGTTCGAGTTCGGGCAGAACGAGCTGCGCGCGCTGTGGAGCAAGGGCGGCCAGTACGTCAGCGCCTACCAGTCGTTCGCCTGGTTCTACGCGGTCAACAGCGGCCAGATCTCCATCCGCCACGGGCTGCGCGGACCGAGCAGCGTCGTGGTCAGCGACCAGGCGGGCGGCCTCGACGCGGTCGCGCAGGCGCGCCGGCAGATCCGCAAGGGGACCGCCATGGTGATCAGCGGCGCGGTCGACGCCTCGATCTGCCCGTGGGGGTGGGTCGCCCAGCTCACCAGCGGCCGGCTCAGCACCAGGGACGACGCCGAGCGGGCGTACCTGCCGTTCGACGACGACGCGACCGGGCACGTCCCCGGCGAGGGCGGCGCGCTACTGGTACTGGAGGACGCCGGGCATGCCCGCGCGCGCGGCGCGCGGGTCTACGGCGAGATCGCCGGGTACGCGGCCACCACCGATCCCCGGCGGGACAGCGGCCGGGAACCGACGTTGCAGGCCGCCATCGAGGGGGCGCTCGCCGACTCCGGGGTGGAGCCCGCGGACATCGGGGCGGTCTTCGCCGACGCCGCCGCCATCCCGGAACTCGACCGGGTCGAGGCGGAGGCCATCGCCAAGGTGTTCGGGCCGTCCGCCGTACCGGTGACCGCCCCGAAGACGATGACCGGCCGCCTGTACTCCGGGGCGGCCCCGCTGGACCTCGCCGCCGCGTGCCTGGCCATGCGCGACGGGGTCATCCCCCCGACGGTCAACACCCGGCCCTCCCCCGCCTACGACCTCGACCTGGTCACCGGCGCCCCGCGGGCGGCGGCGCTGCGCCACGTCCTGGTCATCGCGCGCGGCCACGGCGGGCTCAACTCCGCCATGGTCGTGCGGGCCGTCGATCCCTCCGCCGCGGCGGACCACTGACGAGACGAAAGGACCGCACATGCCCGGAAACCAGTTCACGCTGGACGATCTCAAGACCGTCCTGCGCCAGGCGGCCGGCACGGACGAGGGCGTCGACCTCGACGGGGACATCATCGACACCTCGTTCGACGACCTCGGGTACGAGTCCCTGGCGCTGCTGGAGACCGCCAGCCGCATCGAACGCCACCACGGAATCAGCCTGGACGAGGACGCGCTCGGGGAGGCCCAGACCCCCCGCGAGCTGATCGACCTCGTCAACACCCACCTGCCCGCCGCGTGAACGCACCCGCCGAGGAGCCTTGATGTCCGTCAACACCGCAACCACCACGCAATCCGCCGGCCGGGTCGCCCTGGTCACCGGCGGCACCAGCGGAATCGGCCTGGCCAGTGCCCGGCTGCTCGCGAGCCAGGGCCACCGGGTGTTCATCTGCGCGCGCGGCGAGGAAGCGCTCGCCGACTCCGTCAAGGCCCTCCAGAACGAGGGGTTCGACGTGGACGGCACCGTGGCCGACGTGCGGTCCAAGGAGGACGTGGCCCGCCTCGTGCAGGCCGCGGTGACCCGGTTCGACACCATCGACGTGCTGGTCAACAACGCCGGCCGCAGCGGCGGCGGAGTGACCGCCGACATCGGCGACCCCCTGTGGGACGACGTCATCGCCACCAACCTGACCAGCGTGTTCGTGGTGACCCGCGAGGTGCTGAACGCCGGTGGGATGCGGCGGAAGTCCCGTGGCCGGATCATCAACATCGCCTCCACGGCGGGCAAGCAGGGCGTGGTGCTGGGGGCGCCGTACTCGGCCTCCAAGCACGGCGTCGTCGGGTTCACCAAGGCGCTGGGCAACGAGCTGGCGCCGACCGGGATCACGGTCAACGCGGTCTGCCCGGGTTACGTCGAGACCCCGATGGCGCAGCGGGTCCGGCAGGGCTACGCCGACGCGTACTCCACCACCGAAGAGGCGATCCTGGAGCGCTTCCAGGCCAAGATCCCGCTCGGCCGCTACTCCACCCCTCAGGAGGTGGCGGGCCTGGTCGGCTACCTCGCCTCCGACACCGCGGCCTCCATCACCGCGCAGGCGCTCAACGTCTGCGGCGGGCTGGGCAACTTCTGAGAGGAGCACGACAGTGTCGCAACAGCCGGGACGAGAGGTCGAGCACGAGGTCACGGTGCGGGCGAGCGCCGAGGAGGTCTACCGCCTGCTCGCCGAAGTCGAGAACTGGCCGCGCCTGTTCCCGCCCTCGGTCCATGTGGAGTACCTGGAGCGCGGCGAACGCGAGGAGCGCATCCGGATCTGGGCCACCGCCAACGGGGAGGCCAAGAGCTGGACCTCGCGCCGCAGGCTCTTCCCGCAGGACAAGCGCATCGACTTCTGGCAGGAGGTCTCCTCGCCCCCCGTGGCGGAGATGACCGGTGCCTGGCTCATCGAGCCGGCGGGCCCGCAGGAGACCAGGCTGCGCCTGCTGCACCGGTACCGGGCCATCGACGACGACCCCGAGGGGCTGGCCTGGATCGACCAGGCCGTCGACCGCAACAGCAGCGAGGAACTTCCCGCGGTCAAGGCCGCGCTGGAGGAGGCGGCCGGGGAAGACCCGCTCACGCTGTCCTTCGTCGACTCCGTCGAGGTCTCCGGCTCGGCCAAGGACCTCTACGACTTCGTCAACGAGGCCGGCCGGTGGCGGGAGCGGCTGCCGCACGTCGCCACCGTGCGGCTCACCGAGGACACCCCGGGACTCCAGGTGCTGCGGATGGACACCCTCACCAAGGACGGCTCCTCGCACACCACCGAGTCGGTCCGGGTGTGCTTCCCCCACCACCGCATCGTCTACAAGCAGACCACGCTGCCGGCCCTGATGAGGCTGCACACGGGCTACTGGGAGTTCGAGGAGACGGGCGACGGCGCCGCCAGGGCCAGTTCCCAGCACACCGTCGTGATCGACCCGAAGCGGATCACCGATGTCCTCGGCGCGGACGCCGGTGTCGCGGAAGCCCGCTCGTTCATCCGCGAGGCGCTCGGCGGCAACAGCCGGGCGACGCTGGGGCTCGCCAAGGATTACGCGGAAGCCCGGCGCTGAGTCATGGCGGACACGGCTACCCCGGCCGCCCGGAGGTCCGGCGCGCTCGATGCCGACGTGCTCGTCATCGGCGCCGGACCCGTCGGGCTGCTGCTCGCGGGCGATCTGGCGGAGCAGGGGGTGCGCACCACGCTGGTGGAGCAGCTCACCGAGCCCATGACCGAGTCCAGGGCGTCCACCCTGCACACCCGCACCATGGAACTGCTCGCCGAACGGGGCGTCCTCGCCCGGCTCGGCGAACTGCCCGGAGGCGGTCCCGGGCACTTCGGCGGCATCCGGCTCGACCTGACCGAGGCCGACCCCGGCCACCCGTACGCCGGGCAGTGGAAATGCCCCCAGACCCGGCTGGAGGCGGTGCTCCAGGAGCGGGCGATGGAGGCGGGGACCGCCCTGCTGCGCGGATGGCGGCTGGCCGGCCTGCGCGACCACGGCGATCACGTCTCGGCCGAGATCCGCTCGGCCGACGGGACCGGACGCGCTCTGACCGCCTGCTACCTGGTGGGCTGTGACGGCGAACGGTCCGCGGTCCGGGGGCTGGCGGGCTTCCAGTTCGCCGGTACCGACGCCGGACGCGAGATGCTGCGCGCCGACGTCGCGGGCATCGAGGTCCCGGACCGGCGCTTCGAACGGCTGCCGAAGGGGCTGGCCACCGCGCACCGCTGGCCCGACGGCAGCACCCGGGTCATGGTCCACGTGTACGGGGCCCGGCCCCGGGCGCGCCTCGCGCCTCCGGCGTTCGAGGAGGTCGCGGCGGCCTGGGCCGAGGTGACCGGAGAGCGGATCGAAGGTGGCACGCCGCTGTGGCTCAACGCGTTCGACGACGCCAGCAGGCAGGTGACGCAGTACCGCAGGGGCCGGGTCCTGCTCGCGGGCGATGCCGCCCACGTACAGATGCCGGTCGGCGGCCAGGCGCTCAACCTGGGGCTTCAGGACGCGGCCGACCTCAGCGGGCCGCTGGCCGGCCGGGTGGCCGGCCGGGTCGGTGAGGACGCCCTCGACGGCTACCACGAACGGCGGCACGCCGTCGGGGTCCGCACGCTCACCAACATCCGGGTCCAGTCGCTGCTGCTGCTTGGAGGAAAGGACGTGGAACCGCTTCGGGAGGTCTTCACCGGGCTGCTGGAATCCGGCCCGGTCCGGCGGGCCGTGGCCCGCGTGATCAGCCAGGTCGGCGAGCCCGCCGCCTGGGCCATCGGCCGCCGGACGGGTGCTCCGCAGCCCCCGGCCCCGGTCCCGCCGGTACGCGAGCGAACCGCATCACAAGGGAGGAAGGGCAGGATGGAACGGCTGGAGAACAAGACCGCGCTGGTCACCGGGTCGAGCCGGGGCATCGGCCGGGCCGTCGCGCGACGGCTGGCCGAGGAGGGCGCCCTGGTCGCCGTGCACTACGCCACCCAGCGGGACGCGGCGGAGGAGACCGTCCGCCTGATCGAGCAGGACGGCGGGCGGGCCTTCAGCGTGCGGGCCGAACTCGGCGTGCCCGGCGACGTCCACGAGCTGTTCCTCGGGCTGGAGCAGGAGCTGAAGGCCCGCACCGGTGAGGTCGTGCTGAACATCCTGGTCAACAACGCGGCCATCACCACGCCCGCGGGCCAGATGCCGGAGGACGTCACCCCCGAGGACCTCGACCGGCTCTACGCCGTCAACGTCAAGGCCCCGTTCTTCATCGTGCAGCGTGCCCTGCCGCTGCTGCCCGACGGCGGGCGGATCATCAACGTCTCGTCGGGGCTGACCCGGCTGGCCAACCCCGAACAGGTGGCGTACTCGATGACCAAGGGCGCCATCGAGCAGATCACCCTGCACTTCGCCCGCCATCTCGCCCCGCGCGGCATCACGGTCAACACCGTGGCGCCCGGCATCACCGACAACGGCAGCGCGATCTTCGACGTCCCCGAGGCGGTGCAGCAGATGGCCCAGCTGTCGGCGTTCAAGCGGGTCGGCCAGGCGGAGGACGTCGCCGACGTGATCCGCTTCCTGGCCACGGACGAGGCCAGGTGGGTCACCGGGACGTTCGTCGACGCCAGCGGCGGCACGCTGCTCGGCTGAAACCAATCGGCATCTTCGGGAGTAACGGGGTCCATGACCACGGCACAGGAAACGATGACCGCACCGGCAGCGGAGCCGGAACCGGCCGGCCTCGCCGGCCGGATCGAGGAGTTACGGGAGCTGAAGCGGCAAATCCAACAGGGGCCCGACGCCGCGGCGACCGAACGCCAGCACGCCAAGGGCAAGCTGACCGCCTACGAACGCATTGACCTGCTGCTCGACCCGGGCACCTTCACCGAGGTGGAATCGCTGCGCCGGCATCGGGCGACGGGGTTCGGGCTGGAGGCCAGACGCCCGCACAGCGACGGCGTGGTCACCGGCTGGGGCCAGGTGAACGGCAGGACCGTGTTCGTCTACGCCCATGACTTCCGTGTCTTCGGCGGCGCGCTCGGGGAGGCGCACGCCGGGAAGATCCACAAGATCATGGACATGGCGCTAGCGGCGGGCGCCCCCCTGGTCTCGCTGAACGACGGCGCGGGCGCGCGCATCCAGGAGGGCGTCTCCGCCCTCGCCGGGTACGGCGGCATCTTCCAGCGCAACACGCGGGCGTCCGGTGTCATCCCGCAGATCAGCGTGATGCTCGGCCCGTGCGCGGGCGGCGCCGCCTACTCCCCCGCGCTCACCGACTTCGTCTTCGCGGTCCGCGGCACTTCGCAGATGTTCATCACCGGCCCGGACGTGGTCGCGGCGGTGACCGGGGAGGAGGTGACGCACGAGGGCCTGGGCGGGGCCGACGTGCACGGCGGGGTCTCCGGCACCGCGCACTTCGTCTACGACGACGAGGAGACCTGCCTGGCGGAGGTTCGGTACCTGCTGTCCATGCTGCCGGCCAACAACCGCGAGCTGCCGCCGGTCGTGCCCGCCGCCGACCCGCCGGACCGGCGGCTGGACGGCGTCCGCGACCTGGTGCCGCTGGACGGCAACCGCTCCTACGACGTGCGCGAGGTCATCGCGGAGATCGTCGATGACGGGGAGCTGCTGGAGGTGCACGCCGACTGGGCGCGCAACCTGGTGTGCGCGTTCGCCCGGCTGGACGGGCACGTGGTCGGCGTGGTGGCGAGCCAGCCGGCGATGCTGGCCGGCGTCCTGGACATCGAGGCCAGCGAGAAGGGGGCGCGGTTCGTCCAGTTCTGCGATGCCTTCACCATCCCGCTGCTGACCCTCGTGGACGTGCCCGGGTTCCTGCCGGGGGTGCGGCAGGAGCACGACGGCATCATCAGGCGCGGCGCGAAGCTGCTGTACGCCTACTGCAACGCCACGGTTCCGCGGGTGTCGGTGGTGTTGCGCAAGGCGTACGGCGGGGCGTACATCGTGATGGACTCGCGGTCGATCGGCGCGGACCTGGCGCTGGTGTGGCCGGGCAACGAGATCGCGGTGATGGGCGCCGACGCCGCCGCCGACGTGATCTTCCGCAGGGAGATCGCGGCGGCCGAAGACCCGGCCGCCACCCGCGCGCGGAAGATCGAGGAGTACCGCGAGCGGCTGGTCCACCCCTACTACGCGGCGGAGCACGGACTGGTGGACGACGTGATCGACCCGGCGGAGACCCGTGCCGTGCTGGTCCGGGCGTTCGCCATGCTCCGGCACAAGGACGCCGCCCTCCCGCACCGCAAGCACGGCAATCCGCCGCAATGAGACCGCCACCAATGCGAGGGGAGCGATCAGAGCGATGAGGGAGCACACGGACATACCGCTGCTGCGCGTGGAGCGGGGCGCGCTGGACCCGGTGGAACTCGCCGTGGTCACCGCGGTCCTGCTGCGCCGGCGGAACGCGGCGCGGCGACGACCGGGGCCGTGGCGATCGGCCGCCCCGGCGCCATGGCGGCGTCCCGAACCGATCCCCGCCTACCGAGGGCCGCGGAGCTGGCAGGCCCAGGCCGCCTGAACACGGGCCCGCCCCCCACGAACGGAGACTGATCATGGAAGTCGGACTGCTCTTCGACATGCGCAACCCGGAGCCCTGGCAACGTCCCTGGGCCTACCACTACGCGCGCTCCCTGGAGCTGTGCGAAGAGGCCGACCGGCGCGGGGTGGGCGGCCTCTGGTTCACCGAGCACCACCTGTTCGAGGACGGCTACCTGCCGCAGCCGCTGACCATGGCCGCCGCCGCGGCGGCGCGCACCGCCAAGGCCCGGATCGGCACCGCGGTGATGCTGCCGAACCTGCGCCATCCGGCGCAGATCGCCGAGGAGGCCGCCGTCGTGGACCTCATCAGCGGCGGCCGGCTGGAACTCGGCTTCGGCGCGGGTTACGGGGCCCTGGAGTACGCGCTCTTCGACGCCGACCACGGACGGCGGTTCCGCAACGTCGAACGGAACATCGGCGAGGTCCTGCGGCTGTGGCGGGAGGCGGGGGTCACCCCGCCGCCGCTGCAGCAGCCGCCGCCCGTGTGGGGCGGGTTCTACGGGCCGCGCGGCGCGGGCATCGCGGGCCGCCTCGGCCTGGGCCTGCTGCACATCTCCCCCGAGATGTTCGAGCACTACCGCGCCGGCCTGATCGAGGGCGGGCACGATCCGGCCACGGCGCGGGTGTCGGACCTGCTGCCGGTGATCCTCTCCGACGACCCCGAGGCCGCCTGGCCCCGCGTCGCCCCCCACCTGGCCCATCAGAAGAACACCTATCGGCGGACCTGGGCGGCGGGCACCGACCGGCCGCAGCCGCCGACGCTGCGCGCCGAGGACTTCCCCGACCGGCCGGCCGACGGATCGTGGGCCATGCTGGAGATCCTCACCCCGGAGGACGCGGCGGCGCGCATCCACCAGAAGATCCGCGGGCTGCCCGTGCGGCACCTCATCTTCTGGGCGAGCGTCGCGGGCATGCCCGACGACCTGGTGGCCAGGAACATCGAGCTGATCTGCGAGCGGCTTCCGGATCTGCTGGAGAAGGCGGCCACGGGTGGATAGCGCCGGGAGCGCGACGGTCCGGCGTGGCGGCCGGCCGCTGTTGTTCGTCCTTTCCGGGAACATGCTGCTCGACGCGATCGAGGTCTCGCTGGTGCTGGTGGCGTTGCCGGCCATCGGCGCAGATCTCGGGCTGGGCCCGTGGGGGGTGCAGTGGCTGATGAGCGGGTTCGCCCTCGGGTTCGCGGTGAGCCTCACGCTCGGGCCACGGCTGGTCGCCCTGTGGGGACTGCGCAGGGTCTATCTCATCGCGATGCTGGTGTTCGCCGCCGCCTCCCTCGTCGGCGGGCTGAGCACGAACATGGCGGTCCTCGTGGGCTCCCGGGTGGTCAAGGGGGCCTGCGCGGCGCTGACCGCGCCCGCCGGGCTGGCGCTGATCGGTGAGACGTTCCCGTCCGGTCCGCGGCAGCGCAGGGCGGTGTCGGTCTACTCGATGTTCGGGGCGTCCGGTTTCAGCCTGGGGCTGGTGCTGTCCGGCCTTCTGGTCGCCGACACCTGGCGCTGGACGTTCCTGTTCCCGGTTCCGGTGGCGCTGGCGCTGCTGGTGGCGGGGCGGCGCCTCATACCGGACGTCGAAGGCGCGCCACCCCCGAAGTCCGGCCTCGCACTGCTGCGCAACGGGCCCTTGATGCGCGCGGTGGCGGGCGCGGGCATCCTGAACGGCGTCTACATCGGCCTGCTGCTGGTGGTGACGTTCACGCTGAGCGGGGGTATGGGATGGCGGGCGTGGCAGGTCGCGCTCGCCCTGCTGCCCGCCTGCCTGCCGCTGGTGCTCTCCCTTCCGTTCGCGGGGCGGCTCGTCCAGCGGTTCGGCACGTCGCGGCCGATCGCGCTCGGGGCGCTGCTCGCGTTCGCGGCCGGGCCGCTCGCGCTGGCGCGTTCCGGCGGCGGCTCCTACGCCGGCGACGTGCTGCCGTCGCTGCTCCTGGTCGGGGCGTCGTTCGTCGTGGCGTTCGCCGCCTTGAACATGCGGGCGACGCAGAGCGTCGCCGCCGACCTGCGGCGCGCGGCGGTGCCCGTCTACCAGACGGGGGTCCAGATCGGCAGTGTCGTGATGCTGCCGCTGGTCGCCGCCCTGCTGGACGCCCCGGGCGGTGCGCGGCCGGCGTTGCTGGCCGTCTCGGTGCTCGGCGCCATCGGGGTCGCGGTCGCGGCGACCGGCCTGCGCACCCGCTCCGGCGAAGCGGGTGCGTGAGGACGGCCGGGCCGGGGTCAGCCGCGCCCGAGTACGGCGAGCGCGGCGAGCAGCGTGCGATCGTCGGTGGCGAGGGCCTGTACGCCCCGCCACCGCCCGTCGCCCCCCGCGCGGACGAGGTCGCCGGGGTCCCTGACGTACGCGATCAGCGGCCGGCCGCCGTACGCGTCGGCCCCGATCTCGCCTGCCACTTCCAGGGGCACCGTGACGGAGTCGAAGGCGGACGGGACGTCGGCCGGCACGCCGTCGGGGACGAACAGGGACAGCAGCGGACGGCCCCGGGTCGGTACCGGCAGCGGGCCGGCCACGTCGTAGATGCCGTGGTGGTCGCTGGCGTGGACGCGTTCCAGGTCGATGTACGCGGCCGGATCGGCGATGATCGCGTCATAGGGATAGCCGTCCCACAGTTTCCGCGACACCACCCCCGTCTCCACGGTCGCCTCCGGGCCGATGTCGACGGGTTTGGCCAGGTCCCTGACGTCCCAGGCCAGCGCGCCGGGCCGCCCGCCGGCCACGGTGAGGTCCCGCGAGCCCAGCACGAGCCCGCTGCCCGCGGGCAGGATGGTCTGGAGGCTGGCCACGGCCCGGGCGAGGTTCCAGGGGTGCTCGCGGTGATTCGCCGCGGCGATCAGCAGCCGGGTGCCCGGAATCCGCCGCGCCAGGACGGCGGCCAGCGAGGCCGGGTCCAGATGGTGCTCCTCCGGCGAGCGCGGGTCGAGTCGTTCCAGGCCCAGGACCACCGCGTCGAGCCCGGCGCGGTCGAGGAGATCGGCCAGGCTGGCCTCGGTGAGCAGGCGCCGGGCCAGCCGGTCCGACACCGCGATGGACCGCCATCCGGCGCTCATGCCGCCACCTCGCCGACCTGACCGCTCGCCGCCCGCAGGTGCCCCGCCAGCGTCGATGACGCGTACTCGCGCTTGTAGATGCCACGCTCCTGGAGCAGCGGGACCACCTCATCGACCAGGATCGGCAGCGTCTCGGTGACGAGATCGGGCGCGATCACGAAGCCGTCGGCGGCGTACGAGCGGAACCAGTGCTCCATCCGGTCCGCCAGTTGCTCCGGCGCCCCGACGAAGGTGCCGTGGCCGCCGCTCAGGTACCGGGTGCGCCGCAGGTGCTCGGAAAGCGGGAGCCGCGGGGTCTCGGCCAGCACCGCGAGCGTGGAGGCCCGCAGGTGGTCCCGGCCGGCCTCCGCCGCGGCGATGGCCGCCTCCAGCACCGCCGGCGAGATCGGCCTTTCCTGGTCCAGATCGGCCACCGGCACGCCGATCAGGCCGCCGAACCAGACCTCGTGCTGGGTGCGGGTGATCGGATCCTCGGTGAACAGCTCGTCCACCCGGGCCCGCGCCTCCGCGCTGGTGCTCCCGAGCACGATCCGCACGCCGGGGAGGTAGGCGAGGTCGGCGGGGCGGCGGCCGGCGTCCCGCGCGTCGGACTTCACCATCCGGTACCTCGCCTGGGCCTCCTCGATCGTGAGCGCCGAGTCGAAGACCGCGCTCGCCAGGCGCCCGGCCAGCCCCCGCCCCTCGCTCGACGAGCTGGCGCGGATGATGGGCGGCCGTCCCTGCGGGGAGCGGGGCAGCGGCAGACGTCCGGAGACGGTGAAGTGGCCGCTGTGGTGCGCCACCTCCGGGCCGTCGCCGGCCGAGTCCCAGAGCCGGACGACGACCTCCGCGAAGTCCTCGGCGCGCCGGTAGCGCAGCCCGCGCTCGGGGTGCCGGGCGAGGCCGAAGTTGGCCGCCGCGTCCTCGGCGAAGGTCGTGACGAGGTTCCACGAGACCCGGCCCGCCGACAGATGGTCCAGGGACAGCAGCCGCTCGGCGAGCCGGTAGGGGTCGTTGTAGGTGGTCGAGGCGGTGACGATGACGCCGATCCGCTCGGTGTCGGGCACCACCGAGGCCCATTGGACGAACCGGTCCAGCCCGTCGAGGTCGATCCGGTTGAATCCGAGGAACTGCGCGGAGTCCCCGGAGAAGACCGCGTCGAACAGACCTCGTTCGGCGAGCCTGGCGGTGCGCGACCAGTACTCGGCGGTGAAGATCTCCCTGCCGGTCAGCCCCGGCGACAGCCACGCCCGTGGTGAGACGCCGTAGCTGCGCAGGTTGTAGGCGAGGAACAGTCGCCTGCCATCGTCGGTCATCTGCTTCCCTTCGTTGCGCGCACGACGCCGGCCGTTCCGCTCACCGCGCCGGCGTGAGGCCGAGGTGGTCCCGGAGCGTGCCGCCGGTGTACTCCCGGCGGAACAGTCCGCGGTCTTGCAGGATCGGCACCACCTCGTCAGCGAGGGCCCGCGCCCCGGCGAGCCCCTGGGCGGGCGAGATGGCGAATCCGTCGGCCGCCCCGGCCTCGGCCCACCGCTCAATGTGGCCGGCGACCTGTTCGGGGGTGCCGAAGACCCGGCCGTGGCCGTGCGCCGTGCCCAGGGCCTGGAGCAGCCGGCGCAGGGTGGCGCCCTCCTCCCTGGCCAGGTCGAGGAAGATCTGCGCGCGACCCGGCTGGCGGGTCAGCGCGGCGGCCTGCGGCAGCCGCTCTTCCGGTACCCGCTCGTCCAGTTCGAGATCGGACAGATCGACTCCGCCGAGCAGGCTCTCCAGGCTCCGGCGGGTCCGCTCGTAGTCGATCTGGCCGAGGAAGCGCTCGTGGAGTTCGCGGGCCTCGGCCTCGGTCGCGCCGATCGTGACCACGAGTCCCGGCAGGATGCTGACACGGGTCTCGTCCCGCCCCTGCCGCCGGACGCGCGCCTTCACATCGGTGTAGAACGCCTGCGCCTTGGCGATGTCGTGTTGCGCGGTGAACACGACCTCGGCGTGCCTGGCGGCGAAGTTCCGGCCGGTCTCGGAGTCGCCGGCCTGGACCAGCACGGGCCGGCCCTGCGGCGGGCGGGCGATGTTGAGCGGGCCCGCGACGCGGAAGTGCTTGCCCTGGTGGTCGATCCGGTTGATCTTGTCAGGGTCGAAGAAGACCCCGTTCTCGCGGTCGATGAGCACCGCGTCGGGCTCCCAGCTCGCCCACAGCTTGGAGACGACCTCGATGAACTCGTCGGCGCGCTCGTACCGCGCATCGTGCCCGGGGATCTCGTCGTACCCGAACTGCTCCTCGCCCGCCACGGACGTGACGATGTTCCAGCCGACGCGCCCGTTGCTGAGATGGTCCAGCGTGGCCAGGGTCCTGGCGAGGTTGTAGGGCTCGGAGAAGGTGGTGGAGGCCGTCCCGATCAGGCCGATCTTCTCGGTCCGCGCCGCCAGCGCGGCCAGCAGCGTCAGGATTTCCAGGGAGCCGGCGAACGCCTGGTCCGGGGCGGGCAACGGCAGGCCGAGCCCGTCGCCGCGGATCAGCGCGTCGAACTTCGCCCGCTCGCCGATCTCGGCCACCTCGACGTAGGGCGCGAGGGTGTTCAGCTCCTCGGCCCTGCTGGCCGGGTCGCGCCAGGCGGCGGCGTCCAGGAAGGTGAGCCAAAGTCCCAGGTGAACGTGTCGGTCGTGTCTCTTGCTCATGGTTCTCCCGTGGTGAGTCGGGGCCCTAGGCGTCGAGCCAGGCGTCGTAGACGACGAGGTTGGAAAGGCCGTCCAGGCGCAGGCCGCGCACCTGCGGCGCCGCCGCCACGAAGCCGGAAGCGTGCTCGACCAGGGGGATGCAGATCGCGTCCTCGATGAGGATCTTCTGTGCCTCGGCGAGAAGTTCGTCGCGTTCGGCCGCGTCCACCTCGACGGCCTGGCGCTGAAGGACCTCTTCGAGCCGTTGCCCGTGCGGGCTCACCTCGGAGCTTTTCTCATACAGCCACGGTTGCGCCTTGGTCCCGGCGTTCTGGTACATCTTGCGCAGGACGTCCGCTTCGGCGCTCCGGTTGCCCGAGAACCAGAGGTCGGCGCCGGACTGCCACCAGGTCGGGCCGATCCCGGTCTCGGGCTTGATCGTGATCTCGATGCCGACCGCCCTGGCCTGGTCCTTGATCAGCACCATCGCGTCCTGGATCGTCTTGTCCTCCGCCGCGCCGGTGATCACCAGATGCAGCCGCCGGCCGTCCTTCAGCCGGACGCCGTCGGCGCCGGCCGCCCAGCCCGCGTCGTCGAGGATCTTCCGCGCGCCGGCCGGATCGTGTTGCAGCAGCGCGCTGAAGTCCTGGTAGCCGTTCAGCGTCCGGGTGATCACGCTGGTCGCCGGGGGCGCGACCTTACCGGTGACGGACGCGGAGAGCTCCTGGCGGTCGATGGCCTTGAGCAGCGCCCGCCGTACGGCGATGTCCCGGGCCAGGGGCTTGGTGAAGTTCGGCTGGAGGGAGTACGGGATGCCGACCGTGGCGTTCCAGTAGAGCTTGTTGCCCTGCTGTTCCAGCAGCGCCGAGCCTTCCACCGTCGGCGTCTCGGCGATCTGGGCCTCACCGCTGGCCAGCGCGCCTTCGCGTACGCCTGGTTCTGCGACGAGCCGGACGTCGATCGTCTCGAAGGCGGCCCTGCCCCGGTGCTCGGCGAGCGCCGAATTCCAGGTGTAGTCCTGCCGGCGCTTGAGGACCAGGCGCTCGTCGGGCACGTACTTCTCGACCACGAACGGCCCGCTGGCCACGAAGTCGGTTCTGCGCTTCTCCAGCGGGATCGCGAACGACTTGGGCGAGAGCATGGCCAGTTGGCTGGTGGCGGCCGTGGTGAGGAACGAGGGGTTCGGCTTGGCGAACCGCACCACGACGGTGTACTCGTCCACGACCTTGGTCTCGACGTAGTGCTCGAACTGGCCCCGCACGTACCAGCCGCCCCCGGCGGCGAGGTCCTTTCGCACCCCGTCGAAGTTGGCCTTGACCGCCGCGGCGTTGACCCGCACGCCGTCCGAGAAGGAGGCGTCGGTCCGCAGGTGGAAGGTGAACTCCGTCTGGTCGGAGTTGTGCTTCCACTTGCGGGCGAGCCAGGGATAGAACTTCCCGGTGGCGGGGTCCTTGTCCAGGAGCGAGTCGCTCAGCGCCCGGTTGAGCCAGCCGTAGGACTGGCGGGGGTCGAAGGCCGGGTTCGGCGCCGCGTAGAAGACCAGTGTGCCGCCCTCCTTCCGCTGCCCGGGCGACGCGTTCGGATCGGCATCCGCCGCCGTGCAGCCGCTGAGGGCGAGGGCGGCCAGGAGGGCGCCGCTTAACAGCCGTGTACTACCTCGTGTGGGAAGTGCCATGTGTCGCGTTCTCTTTCCGGTGTGCCGAAGGCTCACCTGACACGGTCCGGCGTGGACCGGGGTATCGCGTCGATCAGTCGCCGGGTGTAGTCCTGCCGCGGGCTCGTGAAGATCTGCTCGACGGGCGCCTCCTCGACGAGCGCGCCGCCGTCCAGCACGCCGACCCGGTCCGCGAGCCGGCGGATGACACCGAGGTCGTGCGAGATGAACAGGTAGGTGAGGCCGAACTCGTGCTGGAGGTTCACCAGCAGTTGGAGGACCTGAGCCTGCACGGACACGTCGAGCGCCGAGGTCGGTTCGTCCAGCACGATCAGCTCCGGCCGCAGTGCGACCGCGCGTGCCAGCGCCACCCGCTGGCGCTGGCCGCCGGACAGTTCGCCCGGCTTGCGGCGCAGGAAGCCGGCGTCCAGCCCGACGGCGGCCAGGGCTTCCGCCGCGCGGTCGAGGCGCTCGCTCCTGGCTCCCACCTTGAATCCGTGCAGCGGCTCGGTGACGGTGGCGGCCACGTCGAGCCTCGGGTCGAGGGAGGAGTAGGGGTTCTGGAAGACGTACTGGACGGCCCGGTTCAACCGGCGGCGCTCGGCCCGGCTCGCGGGCAGGACGTCGCGGCCCCGGTAGGCGATCACGCCCCCGTCGGGCCGGTCGATCCCGGCGACGATCCGGGCGATCGTGGACTTGCCCGAGCCCGATTCCCCGACCAGGCCGTACGTGGTCCCCTCGGCGATCGCGAAGCTGACATCGCGGACCGCGTGCTGCACGGTCCGTCCCGATCGCGCGCCGTGGCTCACGTAGCTCTTGTCCAGTCCCCGCACCGAGACCAGGTACTCCGCGCCCGGCCGATCCCGCGCCGGGCGCGGGGAGGTCGCGGCCGGCCGGTCGGCGACGCGCCCGGGCACCGCCTCGGACAGCCGTCTCGTGTAGGGGTGTGTGGGAGCGGTGAGCACTTCGGCGGTCGGGCCGCGTTCGACCGCGCGCCCGTCCTGGAGCACCACGACGGAGTCGGTGCGCTGACCGGCCACCGCCAGGTCATGGGTGATGAGGATGACCGACAGCCCCCGGGTGCTCGCGAGGTCGTCGAGCAGGTCGAGGATCGGTTTCTGCACCGTGACGTCCAGCCCCGAGGTGGGCTCGTCGGCGATGATCAGCTCCGGTTCGCCGCCGAGCGCGATGGCGATCAGGACCCGCTGCCGCTGGCCGCCGCTGAGCTGGTGCGGGAACGCGTCGTAGACGCGGTCGGCGTCCGGCAGGCCGGCCTGGCCGAGCAGTTCGATCGACCGGGGGCGCGGCTCGCGCCGGACGGCCGGGCGACCGTGCAGCCGCACGGTCTCGTCGATCTGGTACCCGATCCGCTTGACCGGGTCGAGCGCGATGTTCGGGTCCTGGGGAATGAGCGCGATGGCCCCGCCTCGGATGCGGTTCCACACCCGCTCACTGCGGATGGCGGTCAGGTCCAGGTCGCCGAAGCGGGCCGTCCCCGGGCCGATCACCGCGTTGCCGGGCAGCAGGCCGAGCAGGGTGGCGGCGATCGTCGACTTCCCCGCGCCGGACTCGCCGATCACCGCGACCCGCTCGCCACGGCGCACCTGGAACGACACCCCCCGCACCGCCTGGATCAGATCCCGTGAGCGTGCGTAGGAGACGTGCAGGTCATCGACGTCGAGAACGATGTCGCCCGCTGCGCTATGCGTGGCCATGGCCGCGAACCCCCTCCACGAACCTGCCGACCCGGTTCGCCGAGACCACCACCAGCACGATCGCCAGACCCGGCAAGGTGGTCAGCCACCAGGCGTAGGCGAGGTAGGTCCGGCCGTCCGCGACGAGCGCCCCCCACTCCGGCGTCGGTGGCGGGGCGCCGAAACCGAGAAAGCTCAGGGCCGATATCGACAGCAGCGCCGTACCGAACTCCAGCGCGGCCAGCGCGATCACCGGCCCGATGGCGTGCGGCAGGACGTGCCGGCGCAGCACGGCGGGCCAGCGCACGCCGCAGTGCACGGCGGCCGTGACGAAGTCGGATCGCCGCACGCGCAGCACTTCGGCGCGCAGCACCCGGGTGAACGTCGCGATCGAGCCGACGCCGACCGCGACCGCGATGTTGGTGGTGCCGAAACCGAGGCTGGTGACCAGCATCAACGCGATCAGCAGCCCGGGAACGGCGAGGAAGATGTCGATCAGCCGGCCGACGATCTGGTCGACGACGCCGCCCAGGTAGCCGGCGAGCAGCCCGATGACCGCGCTGACGGCGAAGCCGATGGCGAGCGCCAGGGTCGCCGCGAGGAGCGTCGTCCGGCTCCCGTACACGAACCGCGCCAGCAGGTCCCGCCCGAGGTTGTCGGTGCCGAACGGATGCTCCGGCGAGGGCGCCGCGAGCCGGTCGGCCAGGTCCCTGACGTAGGGGTCGTGCGGTGTGAACGCCGCGGGCAGGAAGGCCGCCAGGAACACCGCGGCGAGTACGACCACCGCCAGCAGCAGGCTCGGCTGTGACAGTTGTGCGAGCAGGCCCCGGGCCCGGGCGCGGCGCAGCCACGTGGTGGCGGCCGTGCGGCGGGACGGCAGGTCGGAGGTGCGAGGTTCGCCGGGTGCCTCGGCGATGGATCTTTGTGACATGGTCAGCCGATCGAGATCCGCGGATCGATCTTGGGATAGATCAGATCGACCAGGAGGTTGGCCACCGCGTAGAGCACGGCGGAGAAGACGACGACGCCCTGCACCACGGGGATGTCCTGGAGGGACACCGAACTCTGCATCAGCCGGCCGAGCCCCTGGCGGGAGAAGACGGTCTCGACCACGACCGCGCCGGCCAGGATGCCCCCGATCGACAGCCCGAGCAGGGTGGTCGCGGGGATGACCGCGTTGCGGAAGGCGTGCGCGAGCAGGATCCGCCGGTGCGGCACTCCCTTGGCGCGCAGGTGGTCGGCGTAGGGCGAGCGCAGGTTGACGGCCAGGCTCTTGGCGGTGACCTGGGCGATCCCCGCAGCCGCGGGGATCGCGAGCGTGATCGCCGGGAGAACGAGGTGGGCGACGCTGCCGGTCCCGGCCGCGGGCAGGATGCGCAGCCAGAAGGCGAGGAACTGCACCAGCAGCAGGCCGACGAAGAAGGCGGGCAGGGACGCGAACAGCGGGGGCAGCGAGAACAGCAGGTTGCGCAGGAAGGCGGCCCGGACGGCGTTGGCGGCCAGCGCGATGCCGACGCCGAGCAGCGTGCCGAGCACCAGCCCGGCCAGCCCGAGCTGGAGCGTGCTCGGCAGGGCCTGGCCGATCACCTCGATGACCGGCCGCCCGGTGGCGGTCGAGGTCCCGAAGTCGCCCCTGACCGCCCGGAACAGCAGGGTCAGGTACTGCTCCAGCGGGGGACGGTCGAGTCCGTAGCGGTGCTCCAGCGCGGCGACGGCCGCGCGGTCCGCGGCCGAATCACCGCCGCTGATGCTGCGGAGCATGACCTCGGCCGCGTTGCTCGGCATGAGGTAGAGCAGCAGCCAGGTGATCGTGTACGCGGCCCACACCACGAACACCGCGTACTGGACACGACGGACGACGTAGCGGGCCCGCCCGCCCGCATGGCGTGGGCCGAGCCGACCGCGGGGATGGGCCCGCGTTCCGGTGTCCGGCATCGCCTCGCCCCTCTCGTCCACTCGAAATTCCGGGATAGCTGACAGGTTTAGTAGGAAATATGGACGGCAGAGTGCCCAGGCGCGCCGACCGGCTGGACCGATCGGTCCTAGGCGTTAATGGTGACCACCCGGCACAGGCTTGTCAAGGCGGAGACGACCTTCGGACCGATCGGCCGCCCAGGCGCCGCGACCGGCGACTCAGATCAGGCCGAAGTCCCCTCATCGCCCCGCTGGAAGTGCTTCGTCATCACGTGCAGCTGGTGGTCCAGGACGCCGAAGCCGCTGTCCACCCGGATCACCTGGCCCACCGTCACGCCGAAACCGTCGTCGGCCACCGCCGCCACGCTCCTGGCGGCGTCCTCGGCGTCCATCACCCGGCCGAGGACCGAACGCTCCTCCGTCAGCTTCCGCAGATCGCCGTTGAGCACGCCCGCGGTCGCGTCGGTCCGCACGGTCCCGAACGCGACCGTGTTGACCACGATCCCGTGCTGCGCGGCCTGCGCGGCCACATGGCGGCTGTAGGTGTTCAGCGCCGCCTTGGCGATCGAGTGCGCCGCGACGCTGCCGACGAAGTCGGCGGCCGTGCTCGAAATGTAGACGATCCGGCCGGCCCGCCGCCGCTGCATCGCGGGGAGCACGTACCTGGTGAGGAAGAAGGCTCCGGCCAGTTCCCCGGTGACCTTCCCGATGAACGCCTCCCAGGGCACCGAAAGCAGCGGCTCGAACGGCGGGTTGACGGTGTTGGCGTTGCAGATGAGCACATCGATGTGGCCGTGGTCGGCGTGTATCCGCCGGACCATCTCAGCGGACTGGCCGGCGTCGCACACGTCGGCCTGTAGCGCCTCCGCCGACCCACCGGCGGTTTCGATCTCACCGACCACCCGGTGCGCCGCCGCCGCGTCCCGCCGATAGTTCACGACCACGTGATAACCGCGCCGCGCCATTTCCCGCGCGGTCGCCGCGCCGATGCCCCGGCTCGCTCCACTGATCAACGCCACCTGCCGAAGTGCTTCCATATGTCCTCCCGGTTGCCGTCCGCGCGACCCGCAGAAAACCTGTTCTGTCAAGCTAGGGCCGGAAGGCCGCCGCTGTCCCTGTGGCTCTCCCACAGGTCCCGCGGCGAACCCTTGCCGCGGCGCCGCACCGGTTGCAAAGTGGATATTGCCATTCACCGGCACAATGCCCGCCCCATTCAATTCACCCGGCCCCGGCACCACCGCGGCCGGTTTCCCGCGCGCCCGCACGCGGAATTCGCACGCGAATTACGGAAGCGAATGAACAAGGCCCCGCCGAGGAGATCGAGATGACCGAGCAATCAGTTGTGGACACCGGCACCGGTTACGGCCGCAAGGCGCCGTCGTACGATGCGCGGCTGACCGAGACCGGCCCTGGCACCCCGATGGGCGAGGCGCTGCGGCGGTACTGGCAGCCGATCGCCACGTCGGCGGCCCTCACCTCCGACGTACCGCACCGGACGCGGATCCTGGGCGAGGACCTGATCGTCTTCCGTGACGGCCGGGGCCGCCCCGGCGTGGTGTTCGAGCGCTGCGCCCACCGAGGCGCCAGCCTGTACTACGGCCGGGTCGAGGAGGACGGCATCCGGTGCTGCTACCACGGCTGGAAGTTCGACGTGCAGGGGCACTGCCTGGAGCAGGCCGGCGAACCCGGCAGGGGCCGCCGGCTCGGCGCGGCGCGCCAGCCGTGGTACCCGGTCGAGGAGCGGTACGGCCTGGTGTTCGTCTACATGGGACCGCCGGAGCGAAAGCCGGTCCTTCCCCGTTACGACATTCTGGAACCGCAGGAGGAGGGCGAGAAGTACTACGCCGAGTGGCCGGTCCCCGGCATGAACGTCACCGGCCTGGTACAGGACTTCAACTGGCTCCAGATATACGAGAACGCGATCGACCCGGCGCACATCAACTGGCTGCACTCCCAGCACAGCGGCTTCCAGTTCCTCGGAACCGGGACCACCGGCTTCCCTGAGGACTTCTACGATCCCTACACCGTGGCCGACCGGCTCACCTACGAGCGGACCGATTACGGGGCCAAATATCGCATTCGTTTCCTGGACAAAGAGGAGAACGGTGTCCGGCCCGAACGCGAATGGGGGGCGGAACTGCATCTGCCGAACATCCTCGTGCTGTCGGACTTCGTGAAACTCGTCCCCGACGCACCGGGCGACATGCTGATCTGGGTCGTCCCGGTCGACGACACCCACCACCGGTCGTTCTTCTCGCTGCGCACCACCGACCCCGAGCGTTTCGACCGGTTCTTCTACGGCGTGAAGCAGAACGGCAAGGACGCCTGGGAACTGACCGAGGAAGAACACCAGCGATTCCCCGGAGACGCCGAGGCGCAGGAGTCGCAGGGCCCGATCACGCTGCATTCGGAGGAGACCCTGGCCACCACCGACCGCGGGGTCGTGATGCTGCGCAGGCTGCTGAAGACCATGGTCGCCGACGTGGAGGCGGGCCGCGACCCGCAGGGCGTGAGCCTGACCGAGGTACCGCCGCGGCGCACCCGGTCCGGCATGGAGACGCTGTCCGTGCCCACAGCCGTGCCCACTGCCGTGCCCGCCGCCGGAGCCTGAGGGGACATGGCCGTGACGTGGACGGAGGCGGCGGTCGTCTCCCGCTCCGCAGCGACCCCGGACATCGCGGTGATCGACCTCGCGCCGGTGGCCGGGGCCGCGTTCCCGGCCTACACGGCGGGGGCGCACATCGACGTGCTGATCGGCTCGGGACTGGTCCGCCAGTACTCGCTGTGCGGGCCGCCCGAGCAGGGGGCGTACCGGGTGGCGGTGCTGAACGAGCCCGCCTCGCGCGGTGGATCACGGGCGATGCACGCGCTCAAGGTGGGCGACCGGCTGCGGATCTCGGCGCCGCGCAACCGCTTCCCCCTCGTCACGGCACGCCGGCACCTGCTGTTCGCCGGCGGGATCGGGATCACCCCCCTGCTGGCGATGGTGCGGCAACTCGAACACGAGCGCGCCGAGTACAGGCTGCACTACTGCGCCCGCAGCCGTGCCCGCGCCGCATTCGTGCGGGAGCTGGCGGGCGACCCCCGGGTCGCCTTCCACTTCGACGACGAGGACCCCGGCCAACTGCTCGACCTCGCCCGCGACCTCGGCGACCCGCGACCGGACACGGCGGTCTACATCTGCGGCCCGGACGGGTTCATGGACCACCTGCTGCGCGCGGCCGAAACGCTGGGCTGGCCACAGCAGGCCTTGCACAAGGAACGGTTCGGCGACCCCCCGGCCCTCGCCGGACCGGCCGGTAACGGCACGGGCGCCTTCACCGTGCGCCTGGCCTCCACGGGCGCCGAGTACCTCGTCCCCGAGGACCGCAGCGTGCTCGACGTACTGCTGGAGAACGGCGTCGATGCGCCCTTCTCCTGTCAGCAGGGCATCTGCGGGACGTGCGTCGTTCGCGTCCTGGCGGGCGACCCCGACCACCGCGACGACGTGCTCACCGACGACGAACGCGCCGAAGGGCTGTTCACCATCTGCTCCTCCCGCGCCTTCTCCCCCGTCCTGGAACTCGACCTGACCTAGAACGACGCGCAGCGACGCTCCCAGCGCCTGTTCCGGTGGACGGTGCGCCCCTGTTCGTCGTCGTCGCACCGGATGTCCACCACCCTGACGCGCGTCCGCTTCGACACAGGGACGGTGGTTCGCCCGCAGCCGGGTCTTCTCACGAACACAGACCTCGATGAACCCTCATCATCCACCTCCTCCGCCGGTGGCACGGCGGCCACCGGAGCAGGGGTGGGGGTGGAAGCCGTGGTCGTACACCCGGCGGCCAGTGACGCGCTCACGGCCAGGAGGACTGACCGTGCTCGCTTCGGTGACACGTTCCTCACTCCGAAGTCGGAGAGCATCACCCGATCAACGGCGCGGCCATGCCCCCGGAAAACCGAAAGCCCCAGAGCTTGATCTTCCTCTGGGGCTTGGACCTGGGTGGGCGATACTGGGATCGAACCAGTGACCTCTTCGGTGTGAACGAAGCGCTCTCCCGCTGAGCTAATCGCCCAGGTGGTGCGGCTCCCTCGCGGGGCCGACGGGAAAACCATACCGCACTTGCGGGGTGGCCGCGAAGCCGTTCCCGCCCGGGGCACGGTGATCGGGTGGAGGCGGGTTGCCGGGAAGGTCGCGGATCGGGCGCGTGGGGAGGGGTGGTTGGCATAGCATCGTGCTGACCTACAGTGACACGATACGAACGAAGCGGGGGGCTTTCGTCAGAGAGGTCCCGCGGGAGGGGCCTGAGGGCCGGAGCGACACGCAAAACCCTCGTAAACATGGGCCTGTTGGCGATGTTTGACCAGGTAGGGACCTAAATGTCGGGCTGTGATGTGCGTTACAGAAGGGCCCGGAGGCGGAATCTTTTCAACAGGTTTCTTCGTTCCGCGTCATAGCTCACGACGAAGCCCGTCAGAGCAGTGAAAGCCCCGATGAGGGGACCCGACGACGTAAAGGTTTGGCTGACGATGAACAGCACCACCGTCTCCGCCGAGCTGGGCCTTCGGCTAGTGGTCCCCGACCGTACCACCGTCCCCCTGCTCGCTGGACTCAGCTACACGGCCGAAGACCCGTATGCGATCCGGATGGCCTTCCATGTGGGGAACGACGAGCCGGTCGAGTGGATCTTCGCCCGCGAGTTGCTGACCGTGGGCATCGTGCGGCGCGTCGGAGACGGCGACGTCCAGGTGTGGCCCGCGCGCTCCGACGGCGAGCGCACCCTGCACATCAGCCTGACCTCCCCCTTCGGTCAGGCGCTCTTCGAAGTGCCGCTCGCGCCCCTGACCGAGTTCCTGCACCGGACCTACGAGCTGGTCCCCGCCGGCCGTGAGACCGACTTCATGAACCTCGACGCGGAGCTGAGCAACATGCTGTGGAGCTCCTGACGAACGCCTGATCCTCATGGCGTCGCCGGGCCGAGCAGGCGGCGCATCCGGCTGATCTCGATAGTCTGGCCGGAGATGACATCGCGGGCCATCAGGCGCATGCGCCGGTCGGTCCCGCCGTCGAGCTGTGCGCGTGCCATGGTCAGCGCGCCCTGGTGATGGGTGATCATCAGCCGCAGGAAGAGCCGGTCGAAGGCGGTCCCCCTGGCCGCGCGCAGCCGGTTCATCTGCTCCAGCGTCGCCATGCCGTACATCCCGCCGCGGGTGTGCCCATGCCCCGCGGGCACGGCCCGCCTCTCCCCCCGCAGCCACCCCGCGAGCGCCCGGATCTCCGGCCCCTGGGCGACGGTCACGCGTTCGGCGAGCGCGAGCAGCCTGCGGTCGGCCGAGCGCGCGGGGGCGAGCGCGGCCATCTCCAGGGCCTGGCGGTGGTGCGGGATCATCGACTCGGCGAACGTGATGTCGGCGGCGGAGGTCCGCGCGCCGGAATCGCCCAGGTGCTCCCCCGGCGTCGCCGTACGGCCGCTTCCGCCCGGCTCGCCCGGGACGATGACCGGCGCACCCGAGCCCGCGGTCAGCGGCGCGCCACGCTCCTCCGCCGGCCGGCCCGAGCATCCGGCGAGGACCGATATCAGTACAAGGGCGGCCGAAACCCGCTGAGTTCCCCATCTCGCCGACATAGCTTCCATACTGGGGCACGTTCATCGGCACTTCGGATGGGGAGACTGTGATCACTGCGCGATCGGCGGGCCGGGCGGCCGCGGCGATGACCGCACTGCTGGTGATGGCGGGCTGCACGGCGGATCCAGGACCGGCGGCGAAGCCCGGCTCAGCCCGGCCATCGGCCACAGACCAGGGCGGGACCCGCGCGCTCGCCGTGGGCGAGGTGCGGACCAGCGCCAACGTCAAGCTGTTGACGAACGTCCCGCCGGCCAAGCCGTTCGACGGCGAGGAGTCCTGGGGGACCGACCTGGCGTTCCAGGGCGACCATGTGTTCGTCGGCAACTACGAGGGCTTCACGATCTACGACATCCGCGACCCGGCCAAGCCCGTCACGGTGAGCCAGGTCGTCTGCCCGGGCGGGCAGAACGACATCTCGGTCAGCGGCGACCTGCTCTTCCTGTCGATCGACGAGCCGCGCTCGGACGAGTCCTGTGCCAGCGAGGAGGCCCCCGGCCAGCCGGACGAGGGCTGGGAGGGCGTCCGGATCTTCGACATCAAGGACCGGGCAAAGCCCCGGTACGTCTCCTCCGTCGCCACCGCCTGCGGCTCGCACACGCACACCACGATCCCGTCCGACGACGGCAAGACCGTCTACCTCTATGTGTCCTCGCCGGGGCCGATCCCCGACTCCAAGAGCTGCGCGCCGCCGCACGAGACGATCTCGATCGTGGAGGTGCCGGTGGCCGAGCCGACGTCCGCGAAGGTCGTCGCCGAGCCCATGGTCTTCGAGAAAGGTCACAAGCGCGACGAGATGGTCGCCGGCGGCTGCCACGACATCACCGCCTACCCGGAGAAGGACCTGGCCGCCGCGGCCTGCTTCGGCGACGGCGTACTGCTGGACATCGCCGACCCGGTGCGGCCCAAGGTGCTACAGCAGGTCAGCGACGAGAAGAACTTCTCCCTCTGGCACTCGGCGACCTTCAGCGACGACGCCTCCAAGATCGTGTTCACCGACGAGCTGGGCGGCGGCGGCACCGCCACCTGCGACGGCGCCACCCCGGTCACCAAGGGCGGCAACGCGATCTACGACCTCAAGGACGGCAAGCTGACCCTGCGCTCCTACTTCAAGATGCCGCGCGAGCAGGCGAAGGGCGAGAACTGCGTCGCGCACAACGCCTCACTGATCCCGGTCGAGGGCAAGGACATCATGGTCCAGGCGTGGTACCAGGGCGGGGTGTCGATCTGGGACTTCACCGACTCCGGCAAGCCGAAGGAGATCGGCTTCTTCGAGCGCGGCCCGCTGAAGGAGGGCGACTCCTTCGGCGGGTCGTGGTCGGCGTACTACTACAACGGCCACATCTACTCCAGCGACATCACGCACGGGCTCGACGTCATCGACATCGACGATCCGCTGACCGATCCGGCCAAGCGGGTGCGGATGGAGGAGTTCAACGTGCAGACGCAGCGGTCGTACGGGAAATGATCACGGGTCCAGGTCGGCCGCGGAGCGCTCGGCGAAGACCTCCATCACCTTGGTGGTGACCGGCCCGGGAACGGCGGGCAGGGCCACCCCGTCCACCAGGCGGATCGGCTGGACGTCGCGCGTGGTGGAGGTCAGGAACGCCTCCTCGGCCTCGGCGAGCGCCGGCAGCGGCACGTCCTCCTCCTCCCCGCCGAACCAGGCGAGGACCAGGGCGCGGGTCACCCCGGCCAGGCAGCCCGACTCCAGGGTCGGGGTGATCAGCCGCCCGCCGGTCACGACGAACACGTTGCTGCCGGTGCCCTCGCAGAGGTCGCCGGCGAGGTTGCCGAAGATCGCCTCGCCGCCGCCGCGCTCCTTGGCGTACGCCAGTGCCTTGGCATTGTCGCCGTAGGAGGTGGACTTCACGCCGGTCAGCGCGCCGCGCTCGTTACGCGGCCAGGGCACCACGGTGACGTCGGCGGTGGCGGGAAAGGCGCGCTGCTCCGCGACGATCACCACGGTGGCCGGGCCGTCGTCACCGCGGTCGGAGCCGAGCGGGCCGTTGCCGCTGGTGTGGGTGATGCGGATGCGGGCCAGCGGCCAGCCCGCGGCGGTACCGGCCAGGCAGGCGCGCACGCCCTCGGCGACGGCGGCGGTGTCCGGCTCGGGGATGCCCAGGCGGCGCGCGGACAGGGCGAGCCGGTCGAGGTGCCGGGTGAGCGCGAACGGCCGGCCGTACACGCTCTTGACGGTCTCGAACACGCCGTCGCCGACCATCAGCCCGTGGTCGAAGACCGAGATCGTGGCCCGCGCCGGGTCCAGCAGCTCGCCGTTGACCCATACGGGTGTCGTCATGTGACGCCTCCAGTTTCGCGGTACGACGCCAGGGCGATCAGCCTGGACGCCTTCAACTCGGTCTCCCGCCATTCTCCCCGAGGGTCAGAGCCCCAGGTGATTCCGGCTCCGGTGCCGAACCGGATCTGGTCGTCCTCGAACCAGAAGGTGCGGATGCCGACGGCCAGCACCGCCTTCCGCCGGCCGGCGTCGACCCATCCCACGGCGCCGCAGTACGGACCGCGGGGCTCGGGTTCCAGTTCGTTGATGATGCGCAGCGCGGACGACTTGGGCGCGCCGGTCACCGAGCCCGGCGGGAAGGTCGCCGCGAACAGTTCGGACCAGCCCTGCCCGGGGGCGAGCCGGGCGCGGACCGTGGAGACCAGGTGGACCAGCCCGGGGTACTCCTCCACCCGGCACAGGTCCGGCACGGTGACCGAACCCACCTCGGCCACCTGCCCGAGGTCGTTGCGCACCAGATCGACGATCATCACGTTCTCCGCGCGGTCCTTGTCCAGCAGGCCCTCGGGGGTGCGGGCGGTCCCCTTGATCGGGCCGGACTCGATCAGGTCGCCGTCCCGCGACAGGTACAGCTCGGGCGAGGCCGAGACCACGGTCAGGCCGCGCAGCGCGATGGTGGCGGCGTGCGCGGCCGGGTTGCCCTCCGCCAGGCGTACGGCCAGCGCGAGCGGATCGCGCCCGGCGCGGGGCAGCGGCGCGGACAGCACCCGGCACAGGTTGGCCTGGTAGACCTCGCCCTGCTCGATGTAGGCGCGGATCTTCCCCACCCCGGCCTCGTAGGCCGCCTGGTCGAGCGAACTGCGCCATGCGCCGGGCTCGGGACCCCGCCAGGGCTCGCGCCCGGCGGCCAGGCGGGGGGCCGGCGGGGCGGGCCGTACGTCGTCGAACCGGGCGCAGGTGACCTTGCCCTCGTAGGTGACCACGACGGCCCACCAGCCGGCGCCGTCCAGCGCGGACAGGTCGGTGGTGACGTCACGCAGCCGCGTCGCGACAAGTCCGCCTATGTGGGCAAAGGAACCATCCACCAGGCAATTGTCCCGCCAACCCGACATGTCGCGCCGCACCCGCTCCTAGTTGAGCGGCCCGGTGACGGACTCGGCCGCGGCGACCAGGGTGCGGTCGGCGACCAGCCGTACCGTCGACTCGATCTCCGGCGCCAGGAACCGGTCCGGGCCGGGCCCGGCCACCTCCTGGCGCAGCGCCGCGACGACCGCGCCGGTCGCCGGGGCGGGCGTGGCCGGGCTCCGCAGGTCGATGCCGCGGGCGGCGGTGAGGATCTCCACGGCGAGCACGCGGGTCAGGCCGTCCACCGCCCGGCGCAGCTTGCGCGCGGCCGACCAGCCCATGGACACGTGGTCCTCCTGCATGGCCGAGCTGGGGATGGAGTCCACGCTGGCCGGCACGGCCAGCCGCTTCAGCTCCGAGACGACCGCCGCCTGGGTGTACTGGGCGATCATGTGGCCGGAGTCGACGCCCGGATCGTCGGCAAGGAAGGCGGGCAGGCCGTGGTTCCTGGCCACGTCGAGGAACCGGTCGGTGCGCCGCTCGGACATCGAGGCGACGTCGGCCACCGGGATGGCCAGGAAGTCCAGCACGTAGGCGACGGGCGCGCCGTGGAAGTTGCCGTTGGACTCCACCCGCCCGTCGTCCAGCACCACCGGGTTGTCGATGGCGGAGGCCAGCTCGCGGGAGGCCACGGTGGCGGCGTAGGCGAGGGTGTCGCGCGCGGCGCCGGCCACCTGCGGGGCGCAGCGCAGCGAGTAGGCGTCCTGGACCCGCGTACACGAGCCGTCGCGGTGCCCCGCCATGATCCCGGAACCGGCGAGCAGCGCCCGCAGGTTGGCGGCGCTGGCCGCCTGGCCGGGGTGCGGCCGCAGTTCCTGAAGGTCGGCGGCGAAGACGTAGTCGGTGCCGAGCAGCGCCTCAACGCTCATCGCGGCGGCGATGTCGGCGGTGGTGAGCAGCATCGACAGGTCGGCGAGCGCGAGCACCAGCATGCCGAGCATGCCGTCGGTGCCGTTGACCAGCGCCAGGCCCTCCTTGGCCGCGGGTTCGACCGGCTCGATGCCGGCCTGCTTCAGGGCCTCGGCGGCGGGCACCGTACGGCCCGCGGCGTCGATGACCGGCCCCTCCCCCATCATCGCCAGCGCGACGTGCGAGAGCGGCGCGAGGTCCCCAGAGCACCCCAGGCTGCCGTATTCGTGGACGATCGGGGTGATGCCCGCGTTGAGCATCCCGGCGAGGGTCTTGGCGGTGGTGGGCCGCACGCCGGTGTGCCCGGTGGCGAGCGTGCTCAGCCGCAGCAGCATCATCGCCCGGACGACCTCGGTCTCCACCGCGGGCCCCGATCCGGCGGCGTGCGAGCGGATCAGCGACCGCTGCAGTTTGGCCCGCAGTTCGGGGGCGATGTGCCGGTTGGCCAGCGCGCCGAATCCGGTGGACACGCCGTACGCGGGGACGGCGCCTTCGGCCAGTTCCTCCACGCGCGAACGGGCGGCGGCCATGGCCGCCACGGCGTCGTCGGTCAGATGTACGGCGGCGCCGCGCCGCGCCACCGCCACCACGTCGGCCGGATCCAGCGCGCCTGGCCCGATCTCGACGACCTCGTTGTCACGCATAGGGAGTCACTCTTTCGCATCGAACGCCGCGTAACCTGCGTATCGCATGTTAGCCCCTTACAGCAGCGTTTCCAGACCCACCCTGCCCTTATCGGTGATCCGCAGCGCCCTCCTCACCTGCCCGCGCTCGAACCACCCACGCTCGATGAGCCGCCCGGTCAGCGCGGCGCCCAGCGCCCCGCCGAGATGCGGCCGCCGTTCGGTCCAGTCCAGGCAGGACGGCGCGAACTTGCGACGGGCCCGCCGTACCTCCGGCACGTCTACCCCGAGCCGCAGGAACATCGCCTCTCCCGCCTGCGGCACGTCGTAACGCCCGCCCCGGTCCAGCAGGCATCCGGCGGCCACCAGCCGGTCCAGCAGGTCCACCCCGGCCCGCCCGGCCAGGTGGTCGTAGCAGGTGCGCGCGTCGCGCAGCAGCCGCGCCTGCCGCGCCCCCTTCAGCGACCGTACGGCCGGCCGCGGGCTGATCCTGGCCAGCACCTCGAGCGCCGCCGCCACGTCCGGCCCGGCCAGCCGGTAGTACCGGTGCCGACCCTGGCTCACCACGGTCACCAGCCCGCCGTCCAGCAGCCGCCCCAGATGCGCGCTCCCGGTCGGCGGGCTCACCCCCGCCGCCCTGGCCAGCTCCCCGGCGGCGAGCGCCCGCCCGTCCAGCAACGTGGTCAGCATCGCCGCCCGGGTCGCGTCCGCCATCAACCCGGCGACCTTGGTGATGTCCGCGTCCTTCGCGAACGGTTCAGCGTCCATACCGCACAACGTAACGCCGGCATGGTTGCGCCGGTATCGAAGTGTCGCCGCCGGTTTGGGGACTCGCCCGCGATTCGCTAGAGTTCATGCCGTGGCACCGCCCCGGGCCCCGGCCCGGCGACGCACCCACGCGGACGTGGCTCAGCTGGTAGAGCATCACCTTGCCAAGGTGAGGGTCGCGGGTTCGAATCCCGTCGTCCGCTCGGACAGGGCCCTGCCCGGTGGAGTGGCCGAGAGGCGAGGCAGCGGCCTGCAAAGCCGCGTACACGGGTTCAAATCCCGTCTCCACCTCCGATGACATCCGGGGCGATTAGCTCAGTGGGAGAGCGCTACCTTGACACGGTAGAGGCCACTGGTTCAATCCCAGTATCGCCCACCACCATTTCCCAGGCCTTTGGCTTGTGAGCCGCTCCGGCTTTCTTGGAGACCCTGAAGCCAGCATGATCGTGCTGGGGCGGCCTGGACGGCACCGTCCGGGTGTGGGACCTGGCCGCCGGGCAGGCCCTCGCGGGCACGAGGGCGTGGTGTGGACCGTCGCCTGCGGCGAGGTGAACGGCATGCCGATCGTGGTCTCCGGCGACGAGGACCGCACAGTCCGCGCCCGGGACCTGAGCACCATGCGGCGGCTCCGAGACGCCGTTCACCGGGCACACCGGCCGGGTGTGGCCGGTGGCGGTGGGACGCCGGAGCAGCACCCCGATCGCGGTCAGCGGCAGCCGCGACGAGACGGTCCGCGTATGGAACCTCGCCCCGCACTTCTCTCCGGGAAACCTAAAAGCGGCCCTTATTATTCACCGGTAGAGCTTTTTCGCGTCTGACCGGCGGTTTACCATGAGCGCGACGATCTACTCGGATCCGCCCCAGGACGAAGGGCCGGTGTATGTTTGCCACATTCGTCACATTGCCTGCACGAGCCGTCACGGTGATTCGAAGACTCGTCGAACGCGGAGACGACGCGCCGCTCCATGAAACCGAAATCCACCGCAAAATCGCGGCCATCGGATCGGCTTTGCCCCCGCAACTCCTTGAGGCGCTCCTGACGTTCCGCGATGGCGCGGCGGGCGACGCCCTGTGCATCAGGGGCCTGCCGACCGGCGCCATGGCCGACGTGCCCACGCCGGACGACCCGATCAACGCACCTCGTACACTGCTCGGATTGCCGCAGGTCGGCCTGGGCATCCTCGGTGTGCTCGGGCTGCCCTTCGCCTACGCCTCCCAGCAGAGCGGACGCCTGGTGAACAACATCGCGCCGATGGCGTCCCGCGCCGACACCCCGCACCTGGGCATCGGCTCGGGAAAGCCCTTCGACTTACACACGGAAGACGCCTTCATGCGGCATCCTCCGAGTTACCTCCAGTTGGCCTGCGTACGCAACCCGACGAAAACGCCCACCAGTCTGTCCGGATTCCATGAAACCGATGTCGGTGACTGGCTCGCGCCGCTGTGGCAACCGCAGTACATGGTGAAGACGAATCTCGCGCAAAAACTCTGGGGCGACCACCGGTTGTCGGCCGGTCCGGTCGTCTGGGGCGGCGGACAGCGGCCGTACCTCCGTTACAACTCCGTCAACACGGTCGCCGTGCCGGACGCCCCGCAAGAGGCCGCCCACGCCCTTGACCGCCTGCGGCGGCGACTCGACGACAACATGGAGGACGTGGTTCTGGAGCCCGGTGACGTCCTGATCGTCAACAATTATCGGCTGTGCCACGCCCGGCGGGCGTTCACCGCGAAGTTCGACGGGACCGACCGCTGGCTGATGCGCGCGGTCGCCTACCGCGACCCGAGCGTCGTCGCCTCTTTTATCGAGGACGCGCCTTTCCCCACCCTCAGCCCTACCGCCACCTGAACGATGACCACAGATCAGGTGGTCCTCGTACTGGTGGCCGCCTTCGCGGCGGGCTGGGTCGAAGCGGTGGCCGGTGGCGGCGGGCTCATCCAGGTGCCCATCCTCATGATCGCCGGACTGCCGCCCGCCGTGGCGCTGGCGACCAACAAGGTCGGCTCGCTCGCCGCCACGGCCATGGCCACGATCACCTACCTGCGCGGCCTCACACTCGATCTGCGGATCGCGCTCCCCGCCGCCGCCCTGGCCCTGGTACTCGCCGGGCTCGGGGCCGCGACCACCTCGGCCCTGTCGCCCGGCCATATCCGGCCGGCGATCATGGTAATTCTGGTGGCGATGGGGCTGTTCGTCGCCTTTCAGCCGAGTTTCGGCACCCGCCGCGCCGGTGGCCCGCGCACCCGCCGTCGTACGCTCACCGCGATCCTGCTCGCCGGGGTGCCCATCGCCTTCTACGATGGCCTCTTCGGTCCGGGCTCGGGCATGTTCTTGGTGTTCGCGTTCACTGCGCTGTTGCGGACGGATCTGGTGGCGGGCTCGGCCATGGCCAAGATCGTGAACACCGCGAACAACACGGGGGCGTTGCTGGTGTTCACCTTCTACGGCAACGTCCTCTGGTCACTGGGAGCGGCCATGGCCGTCTGCAACGCGGCCGGCTCCTATCTGGGGGCGCGGATGGCGCTGCGACAGGGGGTGGCGTTCGTCCGGATCGCCCTGCTGTGCGTTGTGGTGGGACTGGTCGCCCGGCTCGCCCTCCAGTAGGCCGTCAACCATTCTCGCAATCCGCGACCATCAGGCGGGATCACCAGGCATCCGGACGCCTGCCACGCCCGTCGCCGAAGTCGTCCTGACGACGGCCGTTCTCGCCGAAGATGTCCTGACGGCGGTCGTTGTAGTCGTCACGGCGGTCGGTGTTCTGGTCGTCGAGGTTCTCCTCATCCTGCGGGGCCGTTCCGGGCGGCGACTCTGGCCGCAGCCGCCGCAGCGGGCGGTGTCCACCGGACCCGTCCGTAGTGCCGGTCTTGCCCGCCGATCCCGCCCGCCCCGCGCATGGTGCCCTCAGTGAACACGCCTGACCGCGCCTCGGCCGCCGCGTCGGCGACGCCCTGGTCGATGGCCTGGCGGCACTCGGGACGGTAGGAGGTGGCCGTGCCGTCCCGCCCGGTGATGATCGCCGTCGGCGCGCAGTACCGGGCGCGCGCCGCGATGCCCGCGTACGCGGTGGCGACCGCGAGGGCGCGGCCACGGACCGCGTCGACGGCCGCTGCGAGGTCCCTGCCCGTCAGGCCGGTCACTCCGTCGACATGTCGCAGCCACCACGGCGCGCCGGGGCCGAGTATCCAGCCGATCGCAACCACGAGCACCACGGCAAGGGTGACAACGATCGGGAGAGGCTTCATAACCGTCCTCAGGGGAATCTCCAGGGGTTCCACTCCTCACTTTGGCGGCTGTCAGTCGATTAGGCCCAGGATCCCCGGCATTTCCCAGGCGGTCAGCTACCGGTCGTCGTCGGGTCCCCATCGGCACAGTCGTTGATCAGCTCGACGGGGGGGGCGCTTGTCATCGCCGGAGAGCTGTCCAGCACGAGGATCGCCGGCTGGAGTAGCGGCATGAGGTCCTCGGGCGCGATGGCGTCGTCGTCGTGGTTGTCCAGCCCTGTGACGATCTCCATGAGCGCTTTCCTCAGCGTGCGCTCCAGCCCAGTGCTGAGCCGCCACCGGGCCCACCGCTCGGCCAGATCCTTCAGCCAGGGCGAGGATGGCCGGATGGGCTGGCGGACGCGGGCCCGGGGCCGGATGATCGTGTTGCTGATGGGCCGGGCGGGGTTGCGCCGTGGCGAGGTGTTCGGGCTACGGCGTAGTGATGTGCACCTGCTCCTCAACTCGCGTCCGCTGGGCTGCGACGTGGGTCCAGACGAGGCCGGAAACAAGCGCCCGTGGATGAGAACGAAGACCGTCGCGGGAGAACCCTTCAGGTCAGCAGGGTGACGCGGACGCGTCGCAGATACCAGGCGGACCAGGCGGCGACCAGGCCCAGGGCGAGTACTTTGATGCTCATGTGGAGTCCCACTGCGACGTCCATCGGATTGAGATAGACCGTGACCGTGCTCACCGCCGCCTCCGCCGACAGAACCAGACCCCACACGAGGGTCAGGACGCGGGTTGCGGCGCGCAGCCGCGGCGTTGCCGCCCACAGGGTTCGCCACGCAGCGCGGCGGTCCGGATCGCCGGCGGCCAGCAGCGCCCCGACGGCGTGGAAGGCCGCCGGTCTGCGCCGGGTCAGGGTGATCAGGCAGGCCACACCGCCCAGCACCATCGGGATCGACTCCTTGACCACGACGAACCGCGGGTCGTCGGTTACCCACGCCCCGAGCAGGCCCACCAGGAACATCACCAAGATGACGACTGCGACCGAGCTGAGACAGCGGTGGAGTACGACGCCGGCCAGTGCGCGCACCACGGCCACGCCCGCGCCGGCCAGGATCGCGGTCAGGTCGTCCGCCCCCAGCAGACGGAGGGTGTAATAGACCGCAGTAGGCAGGAGCCCGTCGAGGAGGATCTTCGGCACCGCCGCGTGCAGCAACACCTTCGCGGGGGGTAATCGCAGGACGGCGAGGTTGTCGGCGTCCTGCGTGTTCGCGCGGGCCGTCACGGTCACCGCCGGCAGGTGGCCAGGTCGTGGCCCAGGCCGCGGGCGGCAGGGGACATGCGGTCACCGACACGGTGGTCGGCCACGTACTCGACGTGAAGACGCACCAGCATGGCAAGGACGGAGCGCTCATCGCCGTCAAGGCCGTCGCCGACGGCCTGCTCAACCTGGGCGACGGCCTCGTCACCCATGACGCGGATCAGCCCGGCACGCTCCACGCCCTGCCTGCCCGCGACCTGGGCCAGGCTGAAGCCCCGGTCGCGGGCCGTGCGCAACTTTGCGATCTCGACACCCAGCCGGCCGGCAGCCTTGTGGGCCACGGCCTCAACGGTGGCGGGCCCGGGCCCGACCTCGGTGATCGCGTGGGTCTTCCCGGGCGCGCCGGTGGGCGCCCAGCCGGAAACCGAACGGCCGACCAGCCGACGGACACGGCCTTCCAAGAGGACCGCCAAGGCCGCCCGCTCCGGTTCGGTGATCCGCCCGACGGCGGCCACACGGCGCAGCGGTTCCGCGATGGCGGGCGCGAGGTGGCGTACCAGGTCGTCGCGGTCGACGCCGCGCTCGCCACCGAACGCCTTCTTGACGATCTCGCCGCCTTGGGCGCCGGCCAGGCCGCCCATCTGGGACCACATTTCCCTGCGTCGTACCTCGTGGGCGACGCTGAGCAGGCGGGTGACCACGCCGGAGACCTTGTCCGGCATGACGCCCTGAAGCAGTCGCCGACCGGCGTCGCCGGGCATCTCCTCGCCCTGAGTCGGCCCACGGTCCTCCGCCGGCGTGCGTAGTGCCGTCACCTGCTCTTTCGCCAGATCTTTCGGCAGAGTTCCTGCCTCGATGAGCTGAGTGATCACATGAGTGGTCGCCATCTTGCCCTTCTTGGATTCGTGAGCCACCTGCGGGAGGGGTTGCGGTGGGCCGTGGCCGCGCTGCGCGACAAGCGTGCGGCACCCCCGGGCTTGTCCGACCAGGCTCAGGCGGCGAAGCGGGCGAGGTAGCCGTCGAGTGCGCGATCGTCGGCGGTGTGCGCGCGATAGCCCACGTAACCGTCGGGGCGGACCAGGTAGAGGCTGCCCGCAGGGGCGGCCCATGTGGCGTGCAGGGTCCCGTCGGGGTCGTGCAGGACCTTCGGCGACGTCTGACACCGCCAGTGCTCTCCGGGTCACCAGGAAGGCCGCGACGCCACGCCGTCGCGCGCAGTGCGCCGATTCCGCCAGGCCCTCCACTTCACCGTCCCCGGCGAACAGCAACAGCACGGCACGCGTGCCGTGCAACAGCTCATGGACGCCGCGTCGGCGATTCGCCGGGCCGAACCGCACCTCCGGCGCCCGGTCGCCCGCCTGCGGGCCGGAACGCCCCTGCCAGTTCTCGTCCGACAGCGGGCCGTTGCGGTAGTTCGTGCTGAGCTGGGAGCCGCGCAGGCTCCTCCGGCGCTGCAACGGCCGCACATTCAGCAGCACTCGGCTGGCGGTGTCGCGTACCAGCCGCCCGGTACGGCCGCGCGACTGCACGGCCCGGATGGAGCGATGGGTCCTGTCGAGCGTGGCCAGGGCGACGGCGCGGCGCTCGGTCGCATAGGTGTCGAGCAGCTCCGGCCGGGACTGGCCGTGCACCACCTGAGCGAGTTTCCATCCGAGGTTGTAGGAATCCTGCATGCCGATGTTCATGCCCTGAGCCCCGCTCGGACTGTGCACGTGCGCCGCGTCACCGGCCAGCAGGGCCCGTCCCGAGCGGAAGCTCGCCGCCAGGCGCCGGTGGATGCGGAAGGCGGCCATCCAGTGTGACGTACGCAGTCGGACCGTCACGCCGCGCCCGTGCATCAGCCGCTCGAACCGGGCGAGAGTGAGTTCCTCCTGATCCCCGGGTGGCAGCTCGCCGACGATCCGCCAGCGGTCCTCGCCCGGTACGGGCATGCATCGCAGGCTGCCGCTCCGTCCGGAGATGACGTGCGCCTCGGCGTGGTCGTAGGCCCACTCGACCTCGACGTCGGCGGATACCAAGGCGTCGGGGTAGTCGAAGCCGTCAAAGGGGATGCCGGCCGCCTTGCGCACCGTGCTGCCGATGCCGTCGCACCCGACCGCCCAGCCGTAGCGGCAGGTCTCGATCGTGCCCTTTTCGAGGTGTTCCAGTTCGGCGGTGACTCCGTCCGCGTCCTGGGTGAAGCCGTTGAGGCGGACCCGGCGCTCGACCAGTACGCCGTGCTCGGCGGCGCTGTCCTCCAGCAACTGCTCGGTCATGGGCTGTGGAAGCGTGAGCGTGAACGGGAACGACGAGGGCACGACGCTCATGTCGACTCGCCCCAGCCAGCGCGGCGGCCGTCCCGGCGCGGGTTCACGGGCGGCGTAACTGTTCAGCCGTGCCACCTGATGCCCCAGGTCGAGCGCCTGCTCGGCGACGCCGAGGTCGGCCATCACCTCCAGTGACCGGGGGTGGATGTTGATGGCCCGCGGTGCCGTCGTCCGCACGTCGGCTTCTTCCACGATCCGGCAGGCCACACCGCGGCGGGCGAGGTCGGCGGCCAGCAGCAGCCCGGTCGGGCCCGCCCCGACGATCAGTACGCTGGTGTCATCGTTCATCGATGGGAACCCTCCTCGGCCTCGCTCAGCCACGGCCGAGCACCATGCCGCCATTGACCTGTAAAATCTGGCCGGTCACGTAGCCCGCCTGCGGTGATGCGAGGTAGCGGACGGCGCCGGCCATCTCCTCGTGCGTACCGAACCGGCCCATCGGCACCAACTGCCGCGCCTGCTCGGCGTTCCGGACGAACCGGGGGGAGGCCGCGTCGAGTGCCATGCCAGGGGCCACCACATTGACGGTGATGCCGTCCGCGGCCAGCTCGGGGACCAGCCCGTACGCCCAGGCGTGCAACGCCGCCTTGGCCGCCCCGTACGCGCCGCGGCCGAGAAGCGCGGCGTTCGAGCCGATCGCGATCACCCGCCCGCCCGGACGACGCAGGTGCCCGCGCAGTGCGCGGGTCAACAGGACCGTCGGCAGCACGTTGACGTTGTAGTGCTCACGCCATGCTCCGGCGATCTTCGTCAGGTCCGCGTCGTCCGACGCTCCGCCGTGCAGGCGCCCGCCGGCGTTGTTGACCAGGACGTCCACCGGTCCCTCGATCGTGGCCGCGACCCGCGCCACGTCATCCGGTTGCGTGAGGTCGGCTCGTCGCACGGTCACCCGCTCGCCGCCCGCCGCCTCATTGATCTCCTCCGCGCTCTGTTTCAGGACGTCGCCGCGGCGGCCAAGGATCACCACCTGGTCGCCGTCCTCGGCCAGGGCGCGGGCGATCGCCTTCCCGATCCCGCTGCCGCCTCCGGACACCACTGCCAGCCGTGCCATAGTGCTCTCCTCTCGTCCGACGTGCCTTAGAGTACTGCAAAGTACTCTAAGGCGATCATAAAGAGCTCATGCGCACCGCGAGCTTTGGCCGTCAGGACCGGACGAGCGGGAGCACGACCTCGTCCACGATCCACACGATGACGTCGTCGGGAACCGGGGCGCCATGGACGAGGAAGTGGTGGCGAAGCATGATCTGCCCCACTTTAGCCATCATGGGCTCGGACGCGCCTGGCCTGGCCTGGCCGCGTTCCTCTGCCCGATGCAGCACGGCCACCATGTCCATCGAGGGAACGTCGATGATGCGGGTCAGCGTGAACTCGGTCGGCGCCAGGTCCCGCAGGCTCTCCCCGAGCAGCCCGCGCGCCGCCTCCCCCAGCGGTCCTGCCAGCCGGACCGAGGCGCGTCGCAGCACCGCCAGCAGGTCCTCGCGCAGATCGCCGGTGTCAGGCGGGGGCTCGTGAGTGCCGGCGTAGCGGTGCGTCAGCGCCTCCATGACCAACTCCGCCACGCTGTTCCATCGGCGGTGCACCGAGGACTTGCTCGTCCCCGCCCGGCGGACCACCGACTCCATGGTGAGTCGCGCGTAGCCGACGTCCTCCAGTTCGGCCAGGGTCGCCTCGAAGATGGCGCGATGCAGCGCCTCCCCGCGTCGTCGCGGACCCTTTCGGTGGTCGGCCGCGGGTCCCGTCTGCGGTTCGCCGACCATTCTCCCGCCTTTCCCCGCCGGTACTCAGCCGAGGGTACGCGAGATGCGGTCCCAGACTGCTCGCGGCCGTGTCTGTCGTACTCGCAGATGAGCTGGAGACCCACGCCAGGACACATGTGGAGAGGACGGGCAGCACGAGGAGCAGGCGGAGCGCGCTGGAGATGACGGATCTTGCCCGATCGAGAGCCCGAGGCTTCCGGGAGCGCATAGGCGGCGACGATCGGCCCGTCGCCTATGAGGTCCTCGATGAACCGCCTGCGGCGATCGCCATGGCCAGGCCAACGCCCCCTGGCTCCTTACCGGTCCTGCGCCGCTGCCCGCCGCCGGGCCGGTCCGGGCCGTCTGAGGTCCCGGTGCCGGACTCGATGGTGTACATCGCCGTGATGCGTTCAACCAGATGGAGGATCCTCGCGTGTCAGCGCGACCTCGATCTCGGCCAGGTTCCGGCGTTCCCGCCAGGTCAGGGGGCATACCCGTTCACCCCTGTCTCGTCAGGCCGAGCGCCTGGCCGGCAGACAGCACGGTTGCCTCGTCGGCGGCGACGGCCAGCCAGGAGGTGCCGTCCTTGTCCGCGCACAGCAGGGACGCATCATCGACCTCGGCCAGCCAGCTCGGTGCCGGCTTCAGGTCCCGGGCGCCTGCCGCGCGGGGGAAGGGACGGGTTGAGGTGATCAGCAGCATGCGGCGGCCGTCAGGGGTTGCGTAGGCGTAGACGGTCGCCGGGATCTCATCCAACCTCTCCTGGGCCGTGCCCTGCCAGGTGTAGGCGCCGATGCGCATCGATGGCGGGCCCGGCTCCTGATGAACGGTCAGCGCATCGGCGCGCTGCAGTTCGGCGGCGGCCAGGAGCGGGGCCGGTTGTGTCATCAGCCTCAGCGCCATCGTCAGCGCGACGGCGATCAGCATCGCCACCGCTCCGGCGAGCAGCAGGTACGGCCAGCGCCGCCGCTCCGGCTCCGTGGCCAGGTCCGCGGTCAGGTCTGCTGTGGCGCGGATGCGCTCGCGCATCGACGGCGGGGCCACCACCCGCAAAGACTCGGCCAGTATCCGCCCCTGCCGCGCGGTGGTGGCCTCGGCCCAGCAGTCGCGGCAGTCCAGCATGTGCCGCTCGAACCAAAGGCGGCGCAGCGCGCCGAGTTCACCCGCCAGGTAGGCGGCGGCGTCGCGCTCAGGATCGTGGCGCACCGGAGTTCACCTCCACGGCGGCTTGGGCCAGCTTCTTACGCCCCCGGTGGACCCGCGCCAGGACGGTGCCGCGCGGCGCGTCGGTGATCGCCCCGGCCTCGGTGGCGGTGAACCCGCACAGATCCATCAAGATCACTGCGATCCGCTGCTCGGCGGGCAGGCGGTGCAACGCCGCCTCGATCACCGTCCGGTCGATCGCCTCGCCTGCCACATCGGCCCGCCCAGGCGGGTCGAAGCCCTTCGGCATCGCCACCTCGGCGTGGGTCGCGCTGCGGCGCAGCCGGTCGCGGCCCAGATTCAAGCAGATGGTGGCCAGCCACGGGGCGGCCCGGTGCGGGCGGCGGCCGTCGATCCAGGCCGCCCACGCCCGAGCATAGGTTTCCTGCACCAGGTCCTCGGCATCGGCATGCGTCGGCGTCAGCCTGCGGGCCAGGTTGAAGACCACATCCGCCGCGGGCATGGTCGCCTGCAGGAACCGCTCGTGCCCTCCGCTCATGTCACCGGACCCGATGCCATCGGACTCACCTCAGCGGACCAGGGCGCGCTCGCCCGGGCCGATGGCCAGGAAGCCCTCTCCGCGGCGCACTCCGGATCCATAGAAGAAGAACGCCAGCACGGTGCCGAACACCATGTGGGCGAACAGTTCGAACGGCTGGTTGGCGTCGCCGAAGACCGGGAACAGCAGCGGGGAGAGCACCAGGAAGTTGACCACGTACAGCAGCACGCCGTACACGGTGCCGGCCAGCGCGGCGGTGCCGTTGGTGCGCAGCGCCGGCGCGATCAGCGCGAAGCCGATACCGAAGGCCGCCGACAGCACCAGGTGCACGGCCAGCCCGGCCCAGACGCTGGTCTGACCGGCCATGATGGCCTGTTTGCCGCCCTGCACGATGCTGGCCATCATGTGCAGCGGCATGTCGGCCTTGCCCGGCGGCTGGGTCGAGGCGAACCACATGGTCACCCCGGCGAAGATCATGCCGGAGACCACGCCGCCGATGGCGCCGCGGATCAGCCGGCTGGAAAGAGGTTCAGCAGCCATGACGCCGGCTCCTTTGCGACCTCGTCTGTTGTCCTGCTACCCCTAGGGACGGATGACAGGCGACGCTGATTGCACCCGGCTCCGGACCGGATCGCAAAGTTGGCCCACAGCCCGGGCGGCTTCCTGAGAATCCCGCCCGGGCCGCCGGGAGTCGTGCGGCGTGAACTTCAGCGGCTGGTTGCTGATGTCGGTGCGGCCCGTTCGAGCAAGAGCCTCGTCGAGCAAGGCCCGGATGCCGGAGATGGGAATCGGCCGGTTCTCTCTGCCCCGACCTGTCGCTGGAACAGCAGGGGCATGGTGGATTCCAAGCCCCGCTCGTGAACATCGTGTGCCGCTCCGCCTTCACTCGGCCCCGGCCGCCCCGCATCCTCGCCGCCGCGATCTGCGGGGCGGCCTCCGTCCGGGGCTGCTGCTGGATGTCGGTGTTCCGCTCGGTGGCGGTCGCGTTGAGCGTCGCCGCCGACTCCGCCCGCTGTGGTGCGGCGGACTGGTCCACCAGGTCTGGGCGGATCTCCGGGGCGTCGGTACGTTGGGGTCTTCGGCAGGTGGAGGCGGAATGGCGGACAGCGGGGCGGGATGGGCTCTTGGTCTAGCGCCACGGTCGGTGTGGCAGCCCTGGCGGCTGCGCGAGGTAACGGTCGCCCCGGACGGGATCGCCATCGGCCGGCCGTGGTGGCGTGGGCGTTCGATCCGGTGGGCCGGAGTCATCGAGTGCCACCTGGCCACCAGGACAAAAATCCGGCGGTCGCCATCGGGGCGGATCAGGTTGCGAAACGTGTACGTGCTGACGATCCGCCGCCGCTTCGGACTCCGCACGCGGCTGCGGATGGCCACCCCGGCCACGGTCACCGACCACGGTGCCCTGCATGGGGGGTACCCCTGCGCGTTCAGCGGGCATCACGCCAGGCCGATGAGCCGCCTGGCCAGGTCGTCGAAGTCGGCGTCGTGGACCACCATGTCCGGGCCCGGCTCGGATATTCGCACCGGCAACGGCTCCTCCGCGGACGCCGGCGCCCGCAGACCGTCGAGGACCAAGCGCTCGTCCTTGAGCAGCATCATCTCGTCGAAGCGCGGGAAACCGCCCGGTCCGGCCGGTTCCCGGTCATCACGGTCGAGGCGCGGGCGGCGGTGTCCCTTGCCGGCATGAATTCGCTTGCGTCCGCTGCCCCATACTCCAGGCCGACCCCCGGCAAGGACCCGCTGCCTCCCGAAGCGCGGGCGCGCCTGCTCGCGCGTGACCCGATTTTCGTGGCGAGCCATTGGGTATTGGCCGGTGCCGCGGTGGTCGGTGTCATCGTCGCGCTGCTCACCCTCTGACCCTGGAGGGCGGGCGTACCGCGCCGCCTGCTGCTGGTGATCTCTTGGTCGCTGGGGGCTTTCATGATCGCCCGATCGGTGGGAGTTCTGGGGTTCGGTTTCTTCGGCGACGCGGCGGTGCTGACCGGGCTGCGCCCCCCGCCCGCCGAGCACGCGGGGCTGGCTCGTGACCTGGCGTGGTGGGACCTGCTGCTGTGGTCGCCGTTCTTCCTGCTCTGGGGCACGTGCTGGGCAGTGGGTGGATGGCGCCTCAGCAGGACCTGATCCCGAGGAGATCTGGGGATCTTCTGTGGATCGGCGCGGAGACCGCGACTCATCCGGACCCTCGTACGGCTCCTCTCAGTCCGGCGGAGTCGGTGATCATGCATGATGGCGCGATGATGAGGATCGAGACGCCGTGGGGGCCATGGGAAGCCGCGCCGCTTGACGAGGTCGTCGCGCTGATGCGCGGGCTGGCGGCGCCGTGGTGGGTGGCCGGTGGGTACGCGATCGAGCTGGCCGTGGGCCGTCCGTATCGCGACCATGCGGACGTGGACGTCGCGCTGCTGCGCCGGGACCAGCTCGCGGTGCGGCGGCTGCTGCACGACTGGGACGTCCACGCCGCGGTCGTGCCCCGGACGCTGCGGCCATGGGCGCCGGAGGAGGTGCTGCCCGAGTCGGCGCACGACATCTGGGTACGCGAGCATCCGGAAGGACCATGGCGGTTCCAGCTCATGCTGGACGAAGCCGATGGGGAGGAGTGGGTCTACCGGCGTGACCCTCGGATCCGCCGCCCGCTGGCCGGGCTGACCGTCGAGGAGGACGGTTTCCAGCGGCTTGCCCCGGAGGTGCAACTGCTCTACAAGGCCAAGGGCAGGCGGCCGAAGGACGAGACCGACTTCGAGAAGGTGCTCCCGCTGCTGGGCGACGGGCAGCGGCGCTGGCTGGACGAGGCTCTGGAAACGGAGCACACCACACATTCCTGGCGCGAGCTCCTGCGCCGTGATCCATGAGCTGGACGCTGCGCCGCCATGCCGCCGCAGTCGCCGTCGCCCCGTTTCGACCATGCGTCTCCCGAACAGAGGCGGGTCTCCGCACATTGACGGCGCCGGCGAGGGCCCGGAGGCGACAGTTCATGAACTACATCCCGCGGTCCTCGCGCTCGCCGCCCCCGAGGGGGAGCCCGAGGGTGAGTACGCCGTGACCCGCCATCCTGGCCGGGCGGCGCATCGTCCCGGCCGTCCGTATCGGCCGGCAGGAGGTCACGCGTCGTCCGGCAGCGGTTCGCCGGTCTCCAGCAGCGTCTTCAGGCTCGCCACCACGTTCGGCCAGCCGTGGCTGACCATCTCGGCCAGGGCCGATCCGGGCTCGAAGCCGTCGTGTACGACGGTGAGCTTCACGACCTGGGCGCCCTCCTCGATCGTGAAGGTGACCTTCGAGCGGGGCTCTCCGGACAGCCGGGCGAGCGTTTCCTCGTCCCAGCCGAAGCGCTTGGCGAGCTCTGGGGTGATGGCGTGCCAGGTGTAGGAGAGCCGGCTGTACGGTTCGGCCTCCAGCACGACCTGCTCCGGGTCGCTGATCAGGACGCCGTGGTTGTCCCAGGTCATCGGCGAGCCGACGGACCAGTCCGTACTGAACTCCGTGGCCCAATAGCGGCGGGTGAAGGCGGGCTCGGTCAGCGCCTGCCAGAGCTTCTGCGGGGTGGTGCGGATGTAGGTGGTGTAGACGAAGGTCGGCGCGTCCATCGGGGTCTCCTCCAAGGCGAGTTTCAGGTCCGCCAGGGCTTGGACCCTGGCCTGGTCGTATCGGCTGATCCACCGGTGGGCGATCTCGTGCACGGGCGCGGCGTTGAGGTAGTGCAGCTTCTCCCGGCCCCGCCGCACGGTGGCGACGAGCCCGGCCTCCTCCAGCACCGCGAGGTGCTTGCTGACGGACTGCCTGGCCATGTCGAGTCCGGCGCACAGCTCGCGCAGCGTCTGCCCGTTGCGGACGTTGAGCGAGTCGAGCAGCGCGCGCCGGCTCGGATCGGCCAGTGCCTTGAACACCTCGTCCATGCCCGCCCTCGCACCCAGGTCGCCGTTCATCGATATGCAGCCATCCGGCTGCCTTTAATTTAGGCAGCCGGATGGCTGCCTGTCAAGGCGCACGGCCGCCAGAGATCACCCTGAGGTTTTCCCCAGGGTGAGTGTGCAGCGAACCACATGGTCCTGCGCCGGGGCGCCTTCTAGCGTTCTTTCATGCTTCGGATCACCGCCGCGGTGCTCTTGGTCGTGCTCTCGGGGGTCCCGGCACCGGCTCCCGCCATGACCCCGCAGACCATCGATCGATATGTTGCGGAATACCGGAAGAACGCGCGCTTGCCGGGCATCGCGATAGCGGTCACGCAGGGCGAGCGGGTCGTACACGTGGCGGGCTACGGCCACGACGCGTCCGGCTCTCCCATCACAGGGCGGACACCCATGCGGATCGCCTCCATGTCGAAGTCCTTCACGGCGCTGGCGGTCATGCAGTTGGTGGAGAAGCGGCGGGTAAGGCTCGATCGGCCGATCGTCGACTACCTGCCGGAGCTCGCTCTGGGCGACCCGCGGGCCGAGCGCATCACCGTGCGTCAGGTACTGAACCAGACATCCGGGCTGTCCAAGGTCTCCTTTCCCACGGCGGACCTGGCGGGCATCGGATCCCTGCGCGAGGCGGTGGCGCGTTTGCGCGGAGCGAAGCTGGCCGGCGAGCCCGGCGCCGCGCATCGCTATCACAATGCCAACTACTGGATCGCCGGAAGGCTCGTCGAGGTGGTCAGCGGGCAGCCGTTCGCCACGTACCTCCAGCGGCATGTCTTCCAGCCGCTCGGCATGCGATCGACGACGAGCGTCGACAACTCCAGTGACCATGTGCCGGGGCTGGCCGACGGGTTCACCTTCGCCTACGGGTTCGCCCTGGCGAACCGGGAGTTGCCCGACAGGTTCGTCGGAGGCTCGGGCGGGGTGGTGACGACGGCGGAGGATCTGGCCCGGTGGCTCAGCCTGCACGCCGGCGCGCGGGGGAATCGCACCGTGACAGGGGCGAGCCTGCGCGAGATGCACACGCCGTCTGATCCACGCGGAATGTACGGATTCGGCTGGTACCGCGAGTCCCCCCAGCGCATAGCGCACAGCGGAGCGCTGTTCACCTACACGTCGTTCCAGTTGATCATGCCCGGAGCGAAGTACGGGATCGCCGTTCTCTGCAACAGCCGCGCCTCCGTGGTCGACGATCCGGCCGCCATCGCAGAAGGGCTCGCCGAGCTGGCGACGGGGCGTTCGCCCGCTTCAGCCGCTCCCCTGGCATTGAGGGCCGACCTTGTCGTCGGGGCGCTCACGCTCCTGGTGCTGGCGCTCGGAGCGGCGATGCTGATGCGGGCACGGCGATGGGCGGACCGACGCGCCGGCCGCCCCGTCTGGAGCACCGCTCTGCGGCTGCTCCCCTACCTGCTGGCGGTGGCACTGGTGGTGTGCTTTCCGGTGATCATGCTCGCGCTCGGAGTCGATCTCAACTGGCGGCAGCTTGTCTACGTGTGGCCCGCACTCCTGGTATTGCTGGCGGCATCCGCCCTGATGGCCGCCGCTGTCATCGCCATGCGCCTCGTATCCATGAGACGCCGCCTGCGATCGCGCATAGGCTCTTCCGGGTGATGGCGCCACTGCTTCCCCACGCCAGGCGCACCGCGACCGGCCTGCTGCTCGGCGGGATGACCGCGATCGTCGCGGTGTTCCTCCTCCTCGCGGTGGCACCTGCCGCCTTGGCCGCCGCCACCCGGCGACGCCCCCTGACGGGCCGGATCGCGAACCTGGCCAGGACGCTCACGGACCTGGAGCAGCGTCGCCTCGCGCGCTTCCTCGGCGGCGGCGTGCGTACCGCCTACGGCCCCGGCCAGGCGGTCGGCTACCTGGCGCTGCGTGCGCCGCTGGGATTCCTGGCGCTCATTCTCTTCCTGCTCCTGGGCTACGGCCTGACCGCCACCGTCGCCATCCCGGCAGGGTGGATCACCGGTGACATCGTCGCCGGCTTCAGGCCGACGCCGTACCTCATCGGCTACCTGGTCATCGCCGGGAGCGTACTGCTGTTCCTGGACCTCCAGGGGCTCGCCGCCGTCGCCGCGTTCGAGCGCAAGCTGGCGCTGCGCTGCCTCGGCCCCACCCGCCAGGAGTACGAACTCCGCATCGCCCGGCTGTCCGAGAGCAGAGCCGACATCCTCACGACCGTCCATGAGGAGCGACGCCGGATAGAAAGGGATCTGCACGACGGCGTCCAGCAGCAACTGGTCGCGCTGGGCACGCTCATCGGGCGCGCCCGGCGCGCCACGGACGGCCAGGGGGTCCATGATCTGCTGGCCGAGGCGCACCAGCAGTCGCAAAAGGCCCTGGTCGAGCTCCGCGACGTGGCCTGGCGCATCTATCCCACGGCCCTGGACGACGGCGGCCTGCCGACCGCCGTCGAGGCGGTGGCGGCACGATCGCCCATCCCGGCGGAGGTGGAGTGCACCGTCCCCGGCGGGCCACCGCTCGCCACTGATGTGGTGGCGTACTTCGTCATATCCGAGGCCGTCACCAACGCCATCAAGCACTCCGGCGCCCACCGCATGCGCATCACCGTCCACGAACACACCGGCGACGGACGCGAGGTCACGACCGTGCGCATCGCCGACGACGGCGTAGGCGGCGCGGATCCGGCGGGCACCGGCCTGACGGGCCTGCGCCGCCGCGTCGAGGCCCTGGACGGCGAGCTCGCCATCGACAGCCCGCCCGGCGGTCCGACGATCGTCCACGCGACCCTCCCGCATCTCACCTACCGCCCCCGCGGTACGGTTCGTCGGCCTGCTGCGCTCGGGGACAGCGGCACACATCGCGCTGTGTGAGACGCGCCGGACTGGCGCGGTAGGGACCGCCTGCCTGCCCGGCCTCGTCGGCCGCACCGCGGCCCGCCTCGCCAATGAGGCTCCGGCCATGAGTCGCGGTCAGCAGACGCCGACACAGGCCCTTTCGCCGAGGTCTTTCCCGTCGAAGGCGAGCGCGAGCCTGCCGTGGACCACCCCCTTGCCGGCGTCGGCAGAGGTCACACTGCCTTTCACGGACGCCTTCCTGCCGTCTTCTGTCCGACCGGAGCAATCGACCTCGTGGTCACCCCCGGACGACGGCTTCGCCGCGCAGTCGAGTACATCTTCGAGCTTGACGCCCGCAGCCTCCTCGATGGCGACCTGCCCCAGGACGCTCAACGCCCCCTCTACCGCTCCTTGCCGCGCGCCATCCTGCGCGGCCTCCTGGATACCGGAACAGCCGGTGAGAGCCAGTGAAACGCCCAGACCGATAAGAACTATTCGCATGCCCACGTTCCCTGATTTTGATGGATCAGTTCCTCGACACGGTAACGGCAGAGATCACCGGTGCGTGGGCGGCGGAATCGATGGTCGTCTTCGCTCAGTGCGTACCCGCGCGGTGATGTGTCCCGTCGCGCCCTCGCCGGACGCGACGACCGACACCACCGTCCCGCCGATCAGAGCGCCCGCGGCGGCCACCACGTGCTCCATACGCCGAACGAGTTTCACGAACGGTCTCCGCGCGGCGCGTCCGGAGTGTTTCCGGGGCCCTGGAAGTCCATCGGTAGCGCCTCTGTACTCGACGGCCACACGCTGCTGAGATCCGCGTGCTGATGCACGGCGGATACGCGGACGTTTGGGAGGATGTCAATGCACGCCTGGCAGACCAGGACAAGCTTCACCTGCCCGATAGTGAGCGACATTGCCTGGCAATGTACGACCGCACCGCACGCGGGCGGACAGGAGCCCGGCGGAGAGAATGCTCTGAGGGCCGAACCCGCGCCCAGGCCGGCGGCAGGAGCCCGCCGCCATCGGCAAACAGTGGCCGCCTGACCGGGCCCGCGCGCCCTGCCGGGAAATATTGGCAGCGGCCCCCCGTCGCCGCGAGGGCAACGCGCCAGCGCGTCAGGCGTCGATCCCTGAAAGCTGGCCAAGGAGTCTGCTCGACCGGGCACGCTCCTCCGCCGTACGCGCTCGTCAAGCAAGGCCGGATCGAGGTCTGGGGACCGCCTGGACCACCGCACAAGTACATCTGGAGCGAGCCGGCCGCCGGCACCGGGAACGGTGGTGAAGGTCAGCCCTCGCTCGCGGGCTCGCCCGGTGGACGCCAGCCGCGGATGAGGATCTCGAAGATCGTTTCGATGGCGGCGCGGCTGTCGCGGTGGCCTCGGGCGAGTGCGAGAGTAGGGACCTCCAGGACATATCTAGCCAGGACGGTGCAGGCGAGGTCGTCGTGGCCGACGCCGAGGTCGTCGGCGATGGCGGCGGCGAGGGCGTCGGTGTGCCGGGTCCACATGCGTTCGGCGTAGGCGCGAAGTTCCGGTGTGGAGTCCACCAGGCGGCTGAACCCGGCCCACTGCGGGTGCGTCTCGATCGGCGGCCAGTTGTCCAGGACGTGCTGGAGCAGCGCCTCGGGAATGCTCTGGCCCGTGGGCCGCTGCCGGACCGCGGCGACCAGCGCGGCCTCCCGGCCCTCGTCCTCGTCGAAGACGAGGGCCTCCTTGCCCGTGAAGTGCTTGAACACCGTGGTGGTCGACACATCGGCCGCGTCGGCGATGTCGCGGATGCTCACCTGGTCATAGCCGCGCGCGAGGAAGAGCTCCAGGGCGGCGTCGGCGATCGCCTGACGGGTGGCCGCCTTCTTGCGTTCGCGGCGGCCGGTGGTTGGCGCGGTCATGGGTTGAGCATATCCGATCGTTGCACCATGCCGACAGTAGAACCAGTTACTAAGTTGACTCGTTTCACTTTTTTATCTAGTGTGCCGATTGGAAGCCGCAAGCCCCGCCCTCGCTTCATCGGACCCGAGAGGAACCCGTCATGACCTCCCCCGCACCCGCCCGCGCCCGCATCAGCGTCATCGGCGCCGGGCCCGGCGGTCTGACCTGCGCCCGCATCCTGCAACGGCACGGCCTGACGCCCACCGTCTACGACCGCGACAGCGGCCCTGACGCCCGCGACCAGGGCGGCACCCTCGACCTGCACGCCGGCAACGGCCAGATCGCGCTGCGCGAGGCCGGGCTGCTGGAGGAGTTCTTCGCCCTGGCCCGCCCCGAGGGGCAGGAGATGCGCCAGATGAGCAGCACCGGTGAGATCCTCTTCCATCACGTCCCCGAGGACGGCGAGCGGTTCAAGCCGGAGATCGACCGCGGCGCCCTGCGGGATCTGCTGCTGGGTTCGCTGCGACCGGGCACCGTGCAATGGGGCCGCGCCCTCACCTCGATCAGCGGGCCGGCCGGCGGGCCGCGCCTGCTGCACTTCGCCGACGGCACGACCGTCGAGACCGACCTGGTCATCGGTGCCGACGGCGCCTTCTCCCGGGTCCGCCCGGCCGTCTCGCCCGCCGTCCCGCAGTACAGCGGGGTGAGCTTCCTGGAGGCGTGGTTCTCCGGCGTCCAGGCCCGGCACCGCGAGATCGACGAGCTGGTCGGCCAGGGCGGGGCCGCCGCGGCCGATGGCGAGCGCGGTATGTTCGCCCAGCGCAACGGCGGTGACCGCATCCGCGTCTACATCATCCGGCGGGTCCCGGCCGACTGGATCGAGCGGTGCGGCCTGACCATCGGCGACACCGGCGCCATCCGCGCCCGGCTCCTTTCTGAGTACGCCGGCTGGTCGCCGCTGCTGCGCCGGCTGATCAGCGACAACGACGGCCACTACGTCGACCGCCCGATATACGCCCTGCCCGTCCCGCACACCTGGGAGCGCGACCCGGCCGTCACGCTGCTCGGCGACGCCGCCCACCTGATGCCCCCGCTCGGCGTCGGCGTCAACCTCGCCATGCTGGACGCCGGTGAGCTCGCCCTCGCCCTGGCCCGTTCGGCCACCGTCGCCGACGCCGTACGCGACTACGAGGAGACGATGCTGCCCCGCTCGACCGAGACGGCCAAGCTCCTGGAGGGCGGCGCCGAGCAACTGCTGAGCGACGAGCTACCCCACTTCGCCCAGGACGACGACACCCGCCATGAAGACCATTCGCCGATCGGTTCGTACCGGAAAGATCCTGTTCGCCCGTAGGCCGTGATCCGAACACCTCTCGTTCCCCGTGCCCCAAGAGATTGGCTCGGGCGCCTTTCGCGCCCACACCGAGCAGCACGGGCCATCGCCCAAAGGGAGCACAGCACATGGGTCACGGTCACCCTCACCCGCACCATCACGACCTGGACCAGGGCACAGCGGACGCAGACGTCCCTCCGGTGCTCGACCTGTCGGTCCCGGACGCCGAGTTGTCCCCCGCCGATGCCTCCCGCCGCGGCTTCCTGCGCCGCGCCGGGCTGCTCGGCGCCGGTGCCGCCGCCGCGACGAGCGTGCTGGCCGCCCCGGACGCGGCGCACGCCCACGGCCACCACGGCGGCAGAGGCGGATACCGGTGGCTCGCCGGCGACCACCACATCCACACCCAGTACAGCTCCGACGGCCAGTACCGGGTCATCGACCAGGCCAGGCACGCGCACGCCTACGGCCTGGACTGGATGGTCATCACCGACCACGGCGGGGCCGCGCACGCGAGGATCGGCGTGGAGAAGGTCAACCCCGACATCCGCGCCGCCCGCGACGAGCTCAGGGGTCTGCTGATCTACCAGGGCCTGGAGTGGAACATCCCGGCCGCCGAGCACGCGACCGTCTTCGTCCACCCTGGGCGCAACGAGGTGGCGGTGCTCAAGGAGTTCGAGAACGCCTACGACGGCTCGGTCAAGGGGGCGGGCGACTCGACCCCGGCGAACGAGGCGCTGGCCATCGCGGGGATCAAATTCCTCGGCGAGCAGGTGCGCAGACGCCGTGTCGAAGGCGCGCTCTTCCTGGCCAACCACCCCGCGCGGCGCGGGATCGACTCGCCGCACGAGATCCGCGCCTGGCGCGACGCCGACCCCTCGGTGGCGATCGGCATGGAGGGCGCGCCCGGGCACCAGGCCGCCGGGCTGCCCCGGCCGACCGGCGGGCGGGCCCGCGGCTACTACGACAACAACCCCTCCCCCGGCTCCTTCGCCGGCTACCCGCTGGAGAGCTACCGCACCTGGGGCGGCTTCGACTGGATGACCGCGACCGTCGGCGGGCTCTGGGACAGCCTGCTCGCCGAGGGCAAGCCGTGGTGGATCAGCGCCAACTCCGACTCGCACGTCAACCACCTGGACACCTCCCGGCGCGGTCCCGGCACCGACTTCGAGCGCGACGGCAGGCACGCCGACCCGGTGTACGGGCCGGTGCTCACCGACGCCGGTGACTACTGGCCGGGCCAGTACAGCCGCACGCACGTCGGCGCGACGTCGTTCGATCACCGCGCGGTGATGGACGGCCTGCGCGCGGGGCGGGTCTGGGTCGACCACGGCGGCCTGATCGGCGGCCTGGACGTCCGCGCCCGGCACGAGGGCGACCGGCGCGGGCACTCGGGCACGCCGCTGGGCGGCGTCATGCGGGTACGGCGCGGCGCGAAGGTGGAGGTGACCATCGACATCGACCTGGCCACCACGCCCAACTGGTCGCAGTTCGTCCCGAGGCTCGCCCGGGTCGATGTGATCGCCGGCCAGGTGACCGGACCGGTCGCCGACCGCGACACGTTCACCGCCCCGACCGCGCGGGTGGTCAAGTCCTTCGAGGTCGGCGAGGCCACCGGCCGGGTGTCGTTCACCTACTCCTTCGGGCGGGCGGGCGAGCCGTTCTACTTCCGGATCCGTGGTACGGACGGCAAGCGCGGCGCGCCGGGCCTGATGGGCGCGGCGGTCGACCCGGCCGGGCCCGCGCTGGACGTGGCGGGCGCCGCCGACCCGTGGGAGGACCTGTGGTTCTACGCCAACCCGATCTGGGTCCTGCCGAGTTGATCGGGCTCAGCCTCGGGCACCGTACCGACCGGGACGCCGAGCACTGGCTGCGCCACGCGGTGCGCCCGCTCGGCCTCCCGGGCCTGGTCGCCTGCACGCACCTGGTGCGGCGGCCGTTCCCGCACGTGGCGGTGAGCCTGGCCACGGGCGGCGAGCCGCCGACCGGCCTGCCGGTCACCGCGCCGGAGCTGCGGGAGGCGGCCGGGCACGCCGCCGCCGAGCACGCCGCCCGCCGGTCCGGCAGGGCGGTGATCTATCCCGGCGTGGAGAGGCTGACCGGCACGCTGACGGTCGGCGAGGTGATCGCGCTGAGCGCCATCGAGCGGGTGACCGGGCTCGGCGGCCCGCCGCCGGAGCCTGAGACGGGGCTCGAAACCCGTGACCACGTCCGCCCGCAGTGGATGGACGGCCTGCTGACGCTGGTCACGGTGCCGGTGGCGGGCGGCCGGGTGGCCCCCTTCGAGGTACCGGACCCGACGCCCTGCTGCGCGGACCACTGACCCTCCGGAGCTTCGGCCGCGCACACGCAAACAGTGCGGAAACACACCGGGCGGTTCGATGGGTGATCGCGGGCCGGGACGGGCTGCACCGTTCCGGCCCCGTGGTCCCTTTCGCCCATCGGCTCTCGGAAAGGCATCCGCATGACTTCAGCAGAGGCTCATCCTTCACGGCGGGTCGCGCTCGGCCTGCTGGGCGCGGTTCCGCTGACCGCGGGCGGCGTGACGGCGTTCGCGGAACCGGCCGCCGCCGCCGAGGAGTTCGCGGGCAACGGCCGCATCCCTGGGGACGTGCGCCCGGGCGGGGCCTACGACAGGTTTCTCAAGAAGCTGGCCGACGAGGACGGGTTCTCCGGCACGGTGCTGATCAAGCACCATGACCGCACGGTGCTGTCCAGGTCGTACGGCATGGCCGACAAAGGGCGCGCGATCCCGAACCGGGCCGGCACCATATTCAACCTGGCGTCGGCCTCGAAGCCCTTCACCGCGCTGTCCATCCTGCAACTGGTCCAGGCGAACAGGCTCAAGCTCACCGACAAGATCGGCGACCACCTCGACGGTTTTCCGGCCGAGACGGCCCGGCATGTGATGATCCACCACCTGCTCACCCACACCTCCGGCCTGGAGAGCGATGTGCACCTGCCGGACCGGATCACCAACAGCGTGCAGGAGGAAAGGGCGCTGCGCGAGATGGTCCACCGGGCCGCCAAACCGGTGTTCACGCCTGGTGGCGACCACGCCTACAGCAGCGTCGGCATGTCCATCCTCGGGGAGATCGTCGAGAAGGTGGGCGGCGGCGGGTCCTTTCACGAGTACGTCGCCGAGAACGTCTTCCGGCGCGCGGGGATGACCGACTCGGCGTACTACACCCGCCCGGACTGGCTGAGCAACGAGCGGATCGCGCATCCCTACATGTGGCAGGAGGACGGGACCCGGGTGGACGCCGTCCGCAACCTGGACAAGGGCGCGGTGCTCAACGGGGGGAAGGGCACCAACGCGGCACGGGCCTGGATCGGCTCGGGCGGTGGCGGCGGCTTCTCCACGGCCCCGGACCTGGCCGCCTTCGCACGGGCGCTGCTGAGCGGCAGGCTGCTCGACCCCGCGCTGACCGAACTCTTCCTGAGCCCGAAGTACCCCACCACCCCGCCGGGCGGGGGTGAGCGGCCGGGGCAGGGGTTCTCGGCGTACGGGGTGGTGATGAGCCTGATCGGCGGCCGGTTCCTGGCCGGGCACGGCGGCGGCATCGGCGGCGGGAACACCAACTGGACGATCTACCGCGACCGCGGCTGGATGGGGATCATCCTCTGCAACTACGACCTCGACATCCAATCGATCATCGCCCAGGAACGCACCGCCATCCTCGGCCTCTGACCCCCAGGCCAAGGCGGGTGGGTCAGCCGCCGGCGGCGGGGAAGAAGGGGGCCCAGCGCTCGTAGGCGGCCTGGAAGGTCACGCCGGCCGCCGCGGCCACGTCGGCCCAGGAGGCGCCGCAGCCGAGGGCCGTACGGACCGCGCGGGTCAGCCGCCGGTCGGCCACCGCGGCGGCGGCCGCGGTGCGGGCGACCTCGTCCAGCGCGTCGGCCGGATCGGCGTGCGCCCGCCACTCCTCCTCGATCTCCTCGGTGATCTCGGCAGGCGCGGTGCCGTACCGGTCGGCGTCGGGGACGTGTACCCGGTAGGCGTCCGGGTCGGCCTGTTCCGGCCAGGACACCCGCACCCACAGCGGCCCGCGCCAGCCGCACTCGCAAAGCCCGCGCCACCCGATCACCTCACGCCCGTCGCGGATCTCCGGCTCGCCCGCGCGCTGGCCGCCCAGCGGCCGCTGCGGCGCGAACCGTCGCACCATCGCACCGACCGAGGTGCCGTCACCGCCCGAGCCGACCGAGAACCAGCCTCCGGGGAACTGCGCGGCGGCCCACCCTTCGTGGACGCCGTCACCGCTGGTCCAGCCCATCTCGCCCCCCAAGCCCTTCGCACGTGCCGTACGATCCGCCTCAGCTCGCCGGTCTGCCTCCCGGCGGGCGGGACGCGCACCGGCCGGAGGGGATCGGCATCCGGGCGTGATGAGCCGGGAACGTCCAAGCGCACGGGACCGACCGGTCCGTCACCGTCATGACACAAGTCTTTCGCGAATTTCGCGTGGGATGCGGATTGTCGCGACATTCATAAAAAGCCGTCGCCCGCTCGCAGCCAAGGGCCGAGCACCGGGGCGGCCTCGGCTCGCCCGGCCGCGTCGATCACCCGCAGCGGGCCTTCCCGCCGCAGCAGCCGTGCGGGCTTGAGCGCGTGGTCGCCTGGACCGGCGTTGGTACGGGTCCCGCCCGGCGGCGGCCGGGGCGAGGAGACGCCGCCCGCGCCGGCCTCGGCGATGGCCGCGTAGTTCTCCCCCGGCAGGCTGTCCGGCCACCAGGTGGGCGGGCACATCGACCCGGCGCGCGTGCTCGCCTACCTGCCCGGCTGGGAGGGCCAGTACTACCACGCCCACCCGTCCTACCGCCCCGGCCCCGACCTCGGCGGCGAAGCCGGTTTCGCCGCCCTGGCCCGCACCGCACGCGAACTCGGCACCCGGCTGATGCCGATGTTCCGCGCCAACGGCGTCAACGGCGCCCAGTACCCCGCCTGGCCGGACGCCGTCATCCGCAACGACACCGACCGCTACGCCGACCTGCTGAACCGCCCCGACTGGAACGGCGACCGGTTCGGCGAGGGCGACCAGGTATTGCTCAGCCCCGGCGGCCCGGCTTCCGTCGCCACCTGGTGGAGGCCGTGAGCGGCATCGTCACCGGCTTCGGCGTGGACGCCGTGTTCTTCGACACGGCGGGCTTCTGGTCCGGCGACCCGCGCCACCCCGGGCGCTGCGCGCCGAACCGCTCGGGCGCCATCCCGATCTGCTGCCGGCGGCCGAAGGGTGGTGGGACGCCATGCTCGCGCTGTTCCCGCTCAGCCGGCAGTGGCTCGGCTTCGGCCGGGACGTCCGCGCGCCCGGCGTGCTCACCCGGTACGGCCGGACCACGGGCCACCTGGCCGAGGGCACCCCCGGGCCGGGCAGCACCGGAGTCCACGAGGAGGGCTTTCGCGCCCGCCCGGCCGCTCGCGGGGCACCTGCCCGTGGTCGGGATCGTCGGCGACACCCTCGCCGACCATGGCGAGGAGGGCGTCCGGATCTGCCGCTGGGCCGCGGCGCGCGCCGCCTCCGCGCGGCGGGAGGTGGAGCCCCGCTGATCGCCGCGCGGAAGGCGCGCCAGGGTCAGAACTGGTCGTCGTCCACGTCGTGGCGGCGCGGGGTGCGGTCGATCGTCCGCTGCTCCTCCTCCCAGGGCAGCCGGTCGACCACGCTGATCCCCGGGCGGCCCGCCTCGACCTGGAACCGCGCGGCCGTGACCATCGTGGTCTCGCCCGGCTGCCAGACCGTGCTGACGACCTGGAGGGAGGCCAGCAGCCTGGCGGGGGTCACGTCGCACACGACGTAGCCGCGCCGGTTGCCGATGTACTTCCAGTGCGGGCTCTCCGCCATGATCGGATCGTAGACGCGGTGGAAGGCGACGGGGTCGGAGTCGCCGCCGGAGCTGATCGAGGTGCCGGTGATCTCCGCGCCCACCACCGGGGAGGCCGGGTCGTCGAAGTCCGGCTTCAGGTCGCACACCCAGGTGGCGTGCCGGTCGCCGGTGAGCACCACCGGGTTGGCCGTACGGCCGGAGCCGAAGAAGTCGAGCAGGCGGCGGCGCTGCGCCCGGTAGCCGTCCCAGTTGTCGAAGTCGAACACCTGCTGTGGCCCGGCCATCCGGTCGTTGGAGGCCCACATCACCTGGTTGGCCAGCAGGTTCCACCGGGTGTCGGCCTCGGACATGCCCCTGACCAGCCATTCTTCCTGCTCAGGGCCGGTCATCGTGCGGGCGGGGTCCTCGGCCTCGGCCAGGGTGGCGGGCTGGTCGCTGCGGTACTGGCGGGTGTCGAGCACGTGCAGCGTGGCGAGCCGGCCGAAGCCCAGCCTGCGGTGCAGCCGCAGGTCGATGCCGCGCGGGCGGGCGGACCTGCGCAGCGGCAGGTGCTCGTAGTACGCCTGGAAGGCGGCGGCCCGGCGGGCCAGGAAGGCGTCCGGCGGCTGCTGGGCGGGGTCCTGCGGGATCTCGTCGGCCCAGTTGTTGTCGACCTCGTGGTCGTCCCAGGTCGCGATCCAGGGGAACGCGGCGTGCGCGGCCTGGAGTTCGGGGTCGGTCTTGTACTGCGCGTGCCGGTTGCGGTAGTCGGCCAGGGTGTACGGCTCGTCGTCGCCCTCGTGGGTGCGCACGGTCGTGGTCCGCGGGACCGACTCGTAGATGTAGTCGCCGAGGAAGGCGACGAACGCCAGGTCCTCCTGGGCCAGGTGGTGGTAGGCGGTGAAGTAGCCGTCCTGCCAGTTCTGGCAACTGGCGAAGGCGAAGCGCAGGTGCCGGTTGGCCTGGCCGGGGCGCGGGGCGGTACGGCTGCGGCCGACCGGCGAGACCTCCTCACCGGCCCGGAAGCGGTAGAAGTACTCGCGGTCCGGCCGCAGGCCGCCGATCTCGGCGTGTACGGCGTGCCCGTGCTCGGGCCGGGCGAGTTCCACGCCCTGGGCACGGATCTGCCGGAACCGCTCGTCCTCGGCGACCTGCCAGCGCACCGGCACCGGGCGGTCGGGCATGCCGCCGCCGTCCAGGGGGCGCGGGGCCAGCCGCGTCCACAGTACGAAACCGCCGGGCAGCGGGTCGCCGGAGGCGACTCCGAGGGTGAACAGGCCGCGCGGCAGCGGGCCGCCGCCGTACGCCCGGACCGCGGCGGCGGCGCCGTCCGGGCCGGTCAGCGCGGGCCCGAACAGCAGGTGGCCCGCGGTCAGGACGGTGGCGGCCCCACCAGTGGCGAGAAAGCGACGGCGAGCATGATGATCGGACATACTGCCTCCCCTGTGGGCTCCACAGAGGATCTCCACGCCGCGGTGAACACTCGGCGTCGCGCCACGCGGCGGAAAGGCGACGAGGGCGCGAACATTGATCGCCCCTTTCTCAGCCCGCCTGGACCGGCCGCCCTTCGGCGATGGCGCGGAGCGCGGCCAGGTGGCGGGCGTAGGCGTCCCGCCCGGTCTTGGACAGCGCCAGCCAGGTGCGCGGGCGCTTGCCGACGTAGCCCTTGGTCACCTTGACGTACTCCACCTTCTCCAAGATCGCGACCTGCTTGGAAAGGGCCGAGTCGGTGATCTCGACGGTGTCGCGGACGAAGCCGAACTCCGCCTTGTCCGCCGCGGCGAGCACGGCCATGATGGACATCCGCACCGGTGAGTGGATCACCTCGTCCAGCTCGTGCCGGGGATGGCTCACAGGCGCCTGCCCTCGGCGCAGGCGCCGGCGAACAGCGGCAGGGCCACGACCAGACCGGCTGCGACCACGATCGCCGGATCACGGACGCCCGCCCCGGTGATCAGCACGATGTAGCCCGTGTGCAGCACCGCCCAGGCCGCCACCGTGGTGAGGTAGCGGCGGGCGAAGCCACGCGCCACCACGCGCTGACGGACCGCGAAGACGCTGACCCAGGCGACGAAGCCCAGCATGACCGCCATCGGGAAGGCCAGGCTCCAGGGCCGTTCGGACATCAGCGCGAACGCGGGCTCCACCACGACGGTGACCACGCCCCAGACGGTCAGCAGGGTGATCGGCCAGCGCGACCCGGCCAGCACCTCCCGGCCGCGGCGTTCGACCTCCAGCAGCGCGGTCCGCGCGTCGTCCGGCTCCATGTCCGCTCCCTTCGATGCCGTGTTCATAGAATGGCAAGTACTTTCCCAACTGGCAAGTAGATGACAAGGGAGAAACCCGGGAGGTCTTCGGCCGGGTGTTAGATCCAGCCCTCTTCCCAGGCCAGGTGCGCGGCGGCGTGCCGGGAGGCGACGCCCAGTTTGGACATCGCCGCCGACAGGTAGTTGCGGACCGTGCCGGGCGCGAGGTGGACCTGCGCGGCGATCTCGTTGATCGACGCGCCCGTGCGGGAGGCGCGCAGCACCTCAAGCTCGCGCTCGCTGAGCGGGCACTCGCCCTCCGAGAGGGCGGAGGCGGCGATGTCGGCGTCGATGTAGCGCCGCCCGGCGGCGACGTCGCGGATGATCTCGGCCAGCTTGGCGGCGGGGGTGGTCTTGGGCACGAAACCACGTACACCAGCCGAAAGCGCCCGGCGCAGTACGCCGGGCCGGGCGTGCCGGGTGATCAGGATGATGGGGACGTCCAGCTCGGCGCGGATCTCCTCGGCCGCGCGCAGGCCGTCGGCCGGGGGCATCTCCAGGTCCAGCACGGCGATGTCCGGGATGTGCTCGCGGGCCAGCCGTACCGCGTCGGTGGAGGTGGCCGCCTCGGCGACGACGGTCAGGTCGTCCTCCAGCTCCAGCAGCGCGGCCAGCGCGCCGCGCAGGAGGTCTTCGTCATCGGCGATCAAGAGCCTGATCATCGGCTCGCCACCCCGGCCTCCACCACCGGCAACGAGGCCACCACCTCGAACCGATCACCATCGCACTCCCAGCTCAACGCGCCTCCCGCGGCCTCCAGCCGCTCCGCCAGAGCGACCAGCCCACTCCCCGGCCCCGAAGCCGCCAGGGCGGCAGCGCCGGTACCCGGACGCGGGCCTTGTGGGGTGGTGGCGCCGTCGTTGGTCACGCGAAGTCGGGCGATGCCATCGGTGACGCGGTAGTCGACCTCGGCGTGCCGGGCCCGGCTGTGCCGCAGGACGTTGGTGGTCGCCTCGCGCATCACCAGGCCGAGCAGGTGCCTGCCGGGCTCGGGGAGCGCGGTGGAGCCGGGGCCCGGCGGGCGCTCCACGCGGGCGTCGATCTCGGCCGCGGCCAGTACCTTCGCCGCGTTGGCGATCTCCGCCTCCAGCGTCGTACGACGGTAGCCCTGTACCACGGCACGCGTGTCGTCCAGCGCCTCGGCGGACAACCGGCGCACCTCCCTCATCTCGGCGGCGGCCCGCGCCGGGTCGGACTCCACGAGCCGGGCCGCCAGTTCGCTCTTCAGCGCGATCACCTGCAGATGGTGTCCCTGGATGTCGTGCAGGTCGGCGGCGAAACGCAGCCGCTCGTCCTTGACCGCAAGTTCCGCGGCCAGGTGCCGCGCGTGGTTCAGCCGCTCGGCGATGTCCCAGGCCGACAGCATGCCGAGCGTCGTCCAGGCGGTGAAGGCCACCAGGCCGGCGGAGAACGCCGCCCCGGACCGCCACCCGTCGGCGGAGGCCAGGCCGCCCACCCCGCCCAGCGCCGCCGCGGCCACGACGGCGGCGGCGATCAGCGCCCACCTGCGCGGCGGCGGCACGAACATGGCGATGATCGAGATCATCAGCGCGGGCGCGAGCGGCCACAGCCGGTGGTCGCCCAGGGCCAGCGGGATCGCCGCGAGCGCGGCGGCGGCCAGGCTCCCGGCGATCAGCCAGGCGAGCGGCGGGCGTACCGCCCGGCCCTCCGGGGCGTGCCCGTCCCCGCCCCGGGGCAGCCGCAGGTGCAGCAGCACCCCGGCCGCCGTCACCATGACGGCCAGCGCCACGACGGCGACGGCCTTGCCCCACGGCGGGAGGGCGGGATCGGCGATCCAGCCCCTGCCGAAGAGCACCAGAAAGAGGGTGACGGTCCCGGTCAGGCTCCACCACGTGTAGCGGCGGAAGACCCCAAGGCCCGTGCCGCGCTCGATCGGCCCCTCACGCACGCCGTCCATTGTCGCAGCGAAACGCGGGCCCGCGCGCTCATGGATCATCGACCCCCGGCGGCCGATACTCGGATCATGGAAGGCAGCGACCTCATGAGCGTCCACATCGTGCTGTTCGACGGCGTGGAAGAACTGGACTTCAGCGCCCCCCTACAGGTGCTGGGCATCGCCCGCAAGATCGGGACGCCGCTGGAGATCACGCTGGTGCGGGTGGACGGGCCGGGCACCGTGACCGCCGGTTGCGGAACGAAGGTCGAGGTCTCCTCCGGGTGGGCGCCGCACACGGCCGACCTGCTCATCGTGCCCGGCGGTGGGGCCACCAACCCCAACCGGCCCGGCGTCGCGGTCGAGATCGAGCGCGGCGTGATCCCGGCCGCGCTGCGCGCCGCCGAGCGCCGTGGGCTGACGATGGCGTCGGTGTGCACCGGGGCCCTGCTGCTGGGCGCGGCCGGGCTGGTGCGCGGCCGTCCCTGCACCACCCACCGCCTCAGCCAGGCCCGGCTCGCCGAGCAGGGCGGCGAGGTACTGGCGGGCCCGGGGCACGGCGCGCCGGGGCCGCGCGTGGTGGACGATGGCGACCTGATCACCTCCGCCGGGGTCACCAGCGGGCTGGAGCTGGGGCTGTGGCTGCTGCAACGCCACTACGGGACGGCGATCTCCTAGCGGGTGGAGATGGTGCTGGAGTACGAGCGGCGCGGGCTGGTCCACCAGGCCCGGGCCTGATCTCCACCGCGCGAGCGGGTGACGCGCGTGGCCCGGCGTCTGAAGGAGGCCGGGGACGATGCTGGTCAGACGCCCGGATGTGCGTCACAACGCCGGCCCGTCGCCGCGCCGCGCGCCGGGGTCACCCGGCGTGCTGCTCGGACCAGGGCTGCCGGGGACGGCCGCGCAGCCGGTCGATGACCGGTCCCGCGTGGACCGCGTACTCGCCCAGCAGCTCGGCGTGGGCCTCTTCGAGGCCGAGGATGACCGCGCCGAGCACCGTGGCCAGCGCGCCGACGACGCTGCCGGACACCGCCACGAACTCGTGCAGCGGCCGGGCCGCCGCCTGGATCGCGGTCACCACCTCGGGCGCGTCGCCGATCTCACCGCCGATCACTACGAGGTCGGGATCGACCACGGCCGCGAGCGCGACGCACGCCCTGGCGACATCGCGCACGTACTCGTCGAGGACGGCCTTGGCCTCGGCCGAGCCGTCCGCGACGTCGGCCAGGATCGCCCTGACCACCTCGCCGACCGTGGCGCCAGCGACCGGCGCGGCGCGCGAGCGGTAGGAGTCGACCAGGCGGGAGGCCGCCAGCCGTTCCTCCATCGCGTGCCGGGAGACCTGCCCCGCGCCCTCCGCCCACGGGAACGGCAGCCGCGACAGCTCGCCCGCGGCCCCGTGCGCGCCCCGGACCAGGCGGCCCTCGGTGATGATCCCCGCGCCGACGCCGACGCCCAGTTGCAGGTAGGCCAGGCTGGGCACCTCGGCCCCTGCGCCGATGCGCATCTCGGCCACCGCCGAGCAGTTGACGTTGTTCTCCAGGCGTACCGGGCCGTCGTAGTGCCCGGCGAGCGTGCCCATCAGGGCGGCGAGCGCGCCCTGCTCGCGCCCGGCGTCGGCGGGCGACACCTGCCGGCGGCCCGCGTCGATGATCTGCGGGACGGCGATCGTCACCGACCGCAGCCGGCCGCGGCGGTCGGGCCGCTCGCACCACTCGGCCAGCAGCCCGGCCGCCCGCTCCACGGTGGCCTGGGACAGTTCGCGCCGCCGGGCCGCGCCCGCCGGGCCCGGCTCGGCGACGGACACGTGCGTGCTCTCCGCCCCCGCGAGGTCCACGGCCATCAGATCGACGTGCGAGCTGCCGAGGTCGATGCCGAGCACCCAGCCGACCTCGCCGGCCGCCTCGAACAGCACGGCCGGCTTGCCGGTGACCGGGACGTGCCTGCCGTTGCGGCGGACGTATCCGGCCTTCTCCAGGGAGCCGACGGCGTCGTTGACGCTCGGCTTGGACAGACCCGTCGCGGTGAGCAGCCGGGGCCGGGTGGTGGACCCGTGCCCGAGCGTGTGGCTCAGGACGTGCCGCTGAGTCGGGGGCAGCTCCACGGAACGCACCTCGTCATCCAACCAGATTCGCGCCGGCCTCGGTCAGCGCGCGGACGGCGGCGACGGAACTCGCCCTGGACGCGCCGAATGTCCGGATCACCCCGGCCGCGCCCGGGTATTCGGTCCCGGGATATCCCATATCAACGACGACCAGGCGCGGCGCGCGCAGCCGCGCGAACACCTCCGCGCTGGCGGGATGCCTCGGCAGGTCGCGCACCACCGCCACCACGACGTCGGAGGGCGCGACGTCCGGCAGATCCGGGTCCTCGTTGATCGGCGGGCTCAGCACCAGGTCGCGGAACTCCACGCCGGCCGCCCGAAGTTCCGGGCCGATGCCCCACGGCACCGGCCCGGCCGCGATGGACGTCCGGTCGTCGAACGTCACGACGTGCACGCCCGAGCCGGCGATCGACACCTCGCCCTCGGTCACGGTCGCGCCCCACGCCGCCGCCGCGCCGATCGCGCGCTCGGCGGCGGTGTCGGACGTTCCGGGTACGCCCGGCGTGCCGGGATAGGCGCGGGCCATGGCCTCGACGCGTCGGCCGGCCTCGTGCAGCCGGTCGATCGCGAGCGCGCCGGACCCGGCGGCGGCGACGATCGCGTCCACCACCGCCGTGGTCGCCTCCTCGTACTGCTCGGCGCCCAGGCACAGCAGGTCCACCCCGGCGCGCAGCGCGCCCACCGCGGCGGCCGGCAGCGAGCCGGTGTGGTTCAGCACGCCGTGCATCTCCAGCGCGTCGGAGATGAGGACGCCGTCGTAGCCGATCTCATCGCGCAGCAACCGGCCGATCACCGTCTCACTCAGTGTCGTGGGCGCCTCGGTGTCCAGGCACTCGACGATGACGTGGGCGGTCATCATGCTCGCCGTGCCCGCCTCGGCGGCCCGGACGAAGGTCCGCAGGTGCTCGGACTCGAACTCGGCCCGGCTCGCGGGGACCCGGCCGAGCGCGAGGTGGGAGTCCAGCAGCGACCCGCCGAGCCCCGGGTAGTGCTTCACGCACGCCGCGACGCCCGCCTCCTGCAGGCCCTGGACCCAGGCGGCGGCGTGCTCGGCGTTGTCGCGCGGGCCGCGGCCGAAGGAGCGGGTGGTGAGCGGGCTGAGCGGATCGGTGACGTAGTCGCCGATCGGCGCGAGGTTGTAGTTGATGCCGAGGTCGCGCAGTTCGGCGCCGATGCCGCGGCCCACCGCGCGGGTGGCGGCCAGGTCGCCGTACTCGCTCAGCACCCGGTTGCCGGGATACGGGCTGCCCCGGTCGTGGTGGATCCGGGTGACGTCGCCGCCCTCCTCGTCGATCGCCACGATGGCGTCCGGGCGGACGTCCCTGATCTGCCGTACCAGGGCGGCCACCTGCTCCGGCGAGACGATGTTGCGGCCGAACAGGACGACCCCGGCCAGCCCTTCGCGCAGCCGGTCCAGCAGCCACGCCGGTGCGGTGGTGCCGGTGAAGGCGGGCAGCACGGTGCCGAGCGCGAGCCGGCGCAGGTCGGATGTCATACGGGTTGCTCCTCGTCGTTTCGCAGTGCCAGCCTGGCGAGCCGGACGGCCCCGTGGACCGGCTCGGTGTCGAGGACCGACAGTGGCAGGGACACGTCCAGATCGGCCAGCCCGGCGGCGAACGCGGCCCGGAAGGCGGGTTGCCTGACCATGACCGCGCCGGCCCCCACGACGGCGTCGGCCCGCACCCCGAGGCGCAGCGCCGTCGCGACGTTGCCGGCCAGCTTCCTGGCGTTGCCGGCGATGGCCTGCCGGGCGGATGCGGATCCGGCCTCCGCGCACGCGAAGACGCCGGCCGCGAGGTCGCCCAGTTCCTCCTTGGACCGCTTCAGCGCGGCGGGCAGCCGGCGGGCGTCGGTGAGGGCGAACGCCCCGGCCACGAAGGGGCGCAGCACCGGATCGTCCTCGCCGCGGTCCAGGTGGGCGGTGTAGCGCCGCAGCGCGTCGATCACGATGCGCGGCGCGCTGCCGTGGTCGCCGAGGAGCCAGCCCCAGCCGTCGGTGAGCACCGTGCGGCCGTCCGCGGTACGGCCCCCGACCGCGGCGCCGGTCCCGGCGATCACCGAGAGCGCGTGGTCGTGCCCGCCGGCCAGGCCCACGAGCAGGACGTCGTTGCAGACCTCGACCTGCACGCCACGGCCGAGTTCGGCGGCCACGGCGCCGGTGAGTTCCCTGGTCAGGGCGTCGGAGTCGCAGCCTCGCGCGCCCACGCCGACGGCGGCCGGCATCTGCGGGGCGACCTCGCGCAGGACGTCGCCGATCAGGCGGGCCCGGCCGGTCGCGGGCAGGTCGTTCCAGCCCGGATTGGGGCGGGTCTCGGCGGCGATGGGTTCGCCGGTGGCCGCGTCCTCCACACGGACCCGCAGGTAGGAGCCTCCGATGTCGAAGCCCGCGACACCGCGGCGCGGCCGGTCGAGGGTGTTCACGCGGCGGTCTCGACCTTCGTGTCGATGCGGGTGAAGATCGGGTCCTCTGGGCGGCGGCCGATGGCCGCGCACGCCTCCTGCACGACCATCTGGCAGATGACGCTTGCGGCGATGGACAGCTCGGCGTCGGTCATGCCGGGCAGGGCGATCTGGTGCAGCGGGCCGGCCCCGCCGTACTCGATCGGGCCGGTCCCGATGAGGTGGACCGTGGCCCCGTGGTCGGCGAGCTGCCGGGCGAGCAGCGCCTCGGCCCCCCGGTTCACGATCAGGTGGACGCTGCCCGGCTTGGCGCTGTCCATGAACCCGTGCAGGTAGGAGCGGGTGTCGTAGCTCGCGGCGGGGACCGCGGCACCCTCGCGGAACAGCAGCGCCGCCCCCTCGGCCGCGGCCAGGCCCGCCCCCGAGGAGACCACGTCGATGTGCCCCGCGCCCAGCAGGTCCGCCGCGATCCGGCTCGCGGCGGCGCGCCGTTCCCGCATCACCCAGGCCACCCGTTCGCCGAACGCGCGCCAGCGCGCCTCGTTCACACCGCCGGTGAGATGTTCGGCGAGCAGCGCCATGGCCAGCGCGGTCGCGGTGTAGCCGACGGTCGAGACCCGCGAGTCGGCCACGCCGCCCAGCCACAGGAGCCGCGGCGTCAGGTCCGAGACCGGCGAGGGCACCCGGTTGACCACGCTCATCCGCGCGTCCGCGGGCACCGCCGACAGCGCGCGGACGATCTCGACGCTGCGCCCGGACTGGGAGATCCCCAGGTACATCGTCCCCGGCCGGACCTGGGCGGCGGTGAAGTCGGCCCCGGTCAGCAGCTCGCACGGTACGCCGCCCGCGGTGAGCCCGGCCACCAGCACGTGGGCGGCGGCGCGGCTGGCGCCGATGCCGAAGGCGACCACGCGGTCCACCTCACTCTCGCGGTGCCGGTCGAGCCGGCCCGGGAGGGTCGTGGCGAGGTCCGCCAACGCCTCGGGCTGGCTGTGAAACGCCTGGTCGAAGGTGTTCCACGGAGAAACTGGTGGATTGCCGGTTGCTGTAGCCATATTAGTAAGGTAACTTACCTTACTCAGGATCGTCAAAGAGCCGCTGATCCTGTGGAGGTGCACCCCAATGAACGATCGTTTCCCGCCGTCTCACCCGGGCCGCCGTTCGGTCCTGGCCATGCTGGCCCTGACTCCCGTCGCGGGAGCGCTGGCCGGCTGCGCCACGGGCGGAAGCCGGCAGTCCCCCGCCGCCGCCCCGACCGGAAGTGCCCAGGCCGGCAATCCGTTCGGGGTGGCCTCGGACGCGCCCCTGGAGGTCGTCGTCTTCGACGGCGGCTACGGGCAGAAGTACATCAAGGTCCCCCTCGACCTGTACCGGAAGAAGCACGCCGCTGCCAAGATCACCCAGTCGGCGACCCAGCAGATCCAGCAGTCCCTGCAGCCCCGCTTCGTCGCGGGCAACCCGCCGGACGTGGTCAACAACTCCGGGTCCAACGCCATCGACTACGGCGCCCTGGTCGGCGACAAGGCACTGCTGTCCCTGACGCCGCTGCTGACGGCCCCCTCCTGGAGCGACCCGGCGGTCACCGTGGGCGACACGCTGCGGCCCGGCGTGGTCCAGGTCGGCACGCACGACGGGCAGTTCGTCGTACTGAACTACTCCTACGGCGCGTACGGCGCGTGGTACAGCGCCTCGCTGTTCGAGGAGAAGGGCTGGACCTACCCGCAGACCTGGGACGACTACCTCGGGCTCTGCGACAAGATGGCCACCGCGGGCATCGCCCCCTGGACCTACCCCGGCCAGTTCCCCTACTACATGTTCTGGTGGCTGGCCTCGCTGATCTACAAGGCCGCCGGGCCCGAGGTCATCGACAAGATCAACAACCTGGCGGCGGACGCCTGGACCGACGACCGGGCCGTCGCCGCGCTGCGCGCCTTCGAGGCGATCCCCGCCAACGGCTGGGTGCTGAAGGGCAGCTCGGGGCTGAACCACACCGACGCCCAGATGCAGTTCCTGAACGGCAAGGCCGGGTTCGTGCCGGGCGGTTCCTGGCTGGAGAACGAGATGGGCGACAGCGTCCCCAAGGGCTTCGACATGGCGATCTGCCGGGCACCCTCGATCGGTAAGGACGACGTCAAGCCGTTCGGCTCGCTGTGCGCCAAGGCGGGCGAGCCGTACGTCATCCCGCGCAGCGCCGCCAACACCGCGGGCGGCCTGGAGTTCCTGCGCGCGATGCTCTCCACCGAGGGCGCGGAGAACTTCATCGCCAAGGCGGGCACGCTTTCCTCCAACCGCGACGCCAAGCCGCCCAAGGACGCCAAGCACGGCCTGACGTCGATCGACGCCGCCCTGAAGGAGGCCGGCGACAACGTCTTCGGGATCACGGTCGACACCCGTGACAGCCGGCTGTGGAAGGACATCGCCAACCTGATGGGCCGGTTCATGAACGGCGACATCAAGGCCGACCAGCTCGCCAAGCAGGCCCAGAGCCTCACCGACAAGGCGCGCGGCTAGCGCCGGGACGAGCAACTTCATGCGCAAGACGCACCAACGCCGGGTCATCATCGGCTTTCTCGCCGCGCCGGTCCTGTTGTACACGGTGTTCGTGGCCTCGCCGTACGTTCAGGCGTTCTACATCGCCCTGACCGACTGGCGGGGCCTGTCGGCCGAGATCGGGCTCATCGGCCTGGGCAACTTCACCGAACTGTTCGGCGACCCGGTGTTCTGGCAGGCGCTTCGCAACAACCTGCTGCTGCTGGTGACGTTGCCCATCGTCACCATCGGGGTGGGGTTGTTCCTGGCCTTCATGCTCAACGCGGCGGGCGGGCCCCGGAGTGGGGAGATCCGGGGCGTGCGGGGCGCGAAGTTCTACCGGGTCGTGTACTTCTTCCCTTACGTCCTGTCGATCGCGATCATCGGCGTGCTGTGGAAGAACATCTACAACCCGATCAACGGCCTGCTCAACGGCGCGCTGCGGGCCGTCGGGCTGGAGGAGGTCCAGCCGTCCTGGCTCGGTGACGAACGGCTGGCGTTCTGGGCCGTGCTCGCGGTGCTGGTCTGGAACGGCATCGGCTTCTACGTCGTGCTGTTCACCGCGGGCATCAAGGCGATCCCCGCCTCGCTGCTGGAGGCCGCGGTGCTCGACGGCGCCTCCAGGGCCCAGGTCTTCTTCCGCATCACGATCCCGCTGATCTGGGAGAACATCCGGACGGCCGCGGTCTACCTGGGCATCGCCGCGCTGGACGCGTTCGCCGTCGTCCAGATCATGACCGGCGGCGGGCCGAACGACTCGACCCAGGTCGGCTCGTTCTACCTCTACCAGAACGCGTTCTCCTACGGCCGGTTCGGCTACGCCTCGGCGATGGGCGTCGTGCTCTTCGTCGTCACCCTGGCCCTGTCGGCGTTCACGCTGCGGGCGACCCGCAAAGAGAGGATCGAGTTCTGATGGCCACCGCCACGCGGGCCCGGGTGAGCAGGCGGCGGGACGCCACCGGCCGGGGGAGGCCGCGTTCCGGCCGGGGCGCGGGGCCGACGATCGCGGTCGCCCAGGCGTTCCTGGTCCTGTGGGCCGTCATCTCGATCCTGCCGCTGCTGTGGGCCGTGGTCAGCTCGCTGAAGTCCGACCCGGAGATCGTGGCCGACCCGTGGTCGCTGCCGGGTTCGCTGCGCTGGGAGAACTTCGCCCGGGCCTGGGAGACGGCGTCGATCGGGACGTACTTCGGCAACACCGTCCTGGTCGTCGGGGGCGGCGTCGTGCTGACCCTGCTGCTGTCGGCGATGGCCGCGTACGTGCTGGCCCGTTTCGAGTTCCGGCTCAGAAGCGCGCTCTATTACTTCTTCATCGCCGGCATGACGTTCCCGGTCTTCATGGCGCTGGTCCCGCTGTTCTTCGTGGTGCAGAACCTGGGGCTCGGCAACTCGCTGACCGGCCTGGTGCTGGTCTACACCGCGTACTCGCTGCCGTTCTCGGTGTTCTTCCTGGTGGCCTTCTTCCGCACGCTGCCCGAGGAGATCGCCGAGGCGGCCAAGCTGGACGGCTGCGGTGAGGCCGCGATCTTCTTCAAGATCATGCTGCCGATGGCCAAGCCGGGGCTGATCAGCGTCGGGATCTTCAACTTCATCGGCCAGTGGAACCAGTACCTGATCCCGCTCGTACTGGTCAACGACGACAGCAAGTTCGTACTGGCCCAGGGCCTGGCCAACCTCGCCGTCGAGCAGGGCTACGCGGGCGACCGGTCGGGGCTGTTCGCCGGGCTCACCATCGCCATGGCCCCGATTCTGATCGTCTACGCGCTGTTGCAGGGCAGGGTGCAGGCGGGCATGACGGCGGGCGCGCTCAAGTGAGGCCGGGCCGCCCGCCGATCATGTCGCGGGCGGCCCGGGTATGTTCTAGATCTCGGCTCTAGATGAGGCCGAGGGCGAGCATCGCGTCGGCGACCCGGCGGAAGCCGTCGATGTTGGCGCCCGCCACGTAGTTGCCCGGCATGCCGTACTCGTCGGCGGTCTGCAGGCAGCGGTCGTGGATGTCGCTCATGATCTCCTGGAGCCGGAGCTCGGAGAACTCGAAGGTCCATGAGTCGCGGCTGGCGTTCTGCTGCATCTCCAGGGCGCTGGTCGCCACGCCGCCGGCGTTGGCCGCCTTGCCCGGCCCGAACGCGACGCCCGCGTCCAGGAACACCTTGATGCCCTCGGGCGTGGTCGGCATGTTGGCGCCCTCGCCGACCGCGACCAGGCCGCCGGCCACCAGGGCCGCGGCGTCCTTGCCGGTGATCTCGTTCTGGGTGGCGGACGGCATCGCCACCTCGCACGGGACCTCCCAGACGTTGCGCTCGGGCACGAACGTGGCGCCCTCGCCGCGCCGCGCCGCGTAGACGTCCAGCCGGGCGCGCTCGACCTCCTTGATCTGCTTGAGGAGTTCGAGGTCGATGCCCTTCTCGTCCAGGATGTAGCCGGAGGAGTCGGAGCAGGCCACCACCAGGCCGCCGAGCTGGGTCACCTTCTCGATGCTATAGACGGCCACGTTGCCCGAGCCGGAGACCACGACCCGCCTGCCGTCGAACGACGTGCCGCGCGACTTCAGCATCTCCTCGACGAAGAAGGCGCACCCGTAGCCGGTGGCCTCCTTGCGTACCTGCGCCCCGCCGTACGCCAGGCCCTTGCCGGTGATCACGCCGGACTCGTAGCGGTTGGTGATCCGCTTGTACTGGCCGAACAGGTAACCGACCTCCCGCCCGCCGACGCCGATGTCGCCGGCAGGCACGTCGGTGTACTCACCGATGTGCCGGTAGAGCTCGGTCATGAAGCTCTGGCAGAAACGCATCACCTCGCGGTCGGAGCGACCCTTGGGGTCGAAGTCCGAACCGCCCTTGCCGCCGCCGATCGGCAGCCCCGTCAGGCCGTTCTTGAAAATCTGCTCGAAGCCGAGGAACTTGACGATGCCCAGATAGACCGAGGGGTGGAAGCGCAGGCCGCCCTTGTAGGGGCCGAGCGCGCTGTTGAACTCGACCCGGAAGCCACGGTTGATCTGCACCTCGCCGCGGTCGTCCAGCCACGGCACACGGAAGATGATCTGCCGTTCGGGCTCGCAGATGCGCTCGATTATCTTCGATTCAGCGTATTCGGGGTGCTTTCCGAGAACCGGGCCGATACTTTCGAGCACCTCGCGTACCGCTTGGTGAAACTCGATCTCACCGGGGTTGCGGCGAAGGACATTGTCGTAGATCGACGACAGTTTCTCATGCAACACGTGTTCTCCCAGCTCAGTCATATGCGCCCCCCACTTTACGGGCCGCCCGGCAGTGGGCCGGCCCCGGCCTTCGGCGTGCCGCCGGGCGAATACGACGGTTGGCATTCGCGCTGGCGGGGCGGCCCCGCCGTACGGCAGGATCGCCTGCGTGAACGAGAGCGGTGCGGAGCATGAGGAACGACTGCTCGCCGGTGCGCGGCGGGGCGATGAGGCGGCGTTCGAGGAACTGGTGCGGCGGCACCGCGGAGGGCTTTACACCCACTGCTACCGGATGCTCGGCTCGCCGCACGACGCCGAGGACGCCCTGCGGGAATCGCTGGTGGCCGCCTGGCGCGGCCTGGCCGGCTTCCAGGGCGACGGCCCGGTGCGCGCCTGGCTGTTCCGGTCGGCGACCAACGCCTGCCTGCGCGCCTCGGCGCGGCGTCCGCGGCGGATGCTCTCCGAGGAGTACGGCCCGGCCCGCGAGGACGTCCACGACCTCGGAGAACCCGTGCCCGGCCCGGTCTGGATCGAGCCACTGCCCGCCCGGTCGCAACAAGATGCGCCCGACCCGGCGGCGCACCTGCGCCGCGAGAGCATCGAACTGGCCTTCGTGGCCGCGTTGCAGCAACTGCCCGGCACCCAGCGCGCGACGCTCATCCTGAGCGACGTACTCGGATTCGGCGCGGCCGAGGTCGCCGGGATGCTGGACACCACCCCCGCCTCGGTGGGCGGCGCGCTACAACGGGCACGAGCGGTGGTGGACCAGCGGACCCCGGACCCCAGCCAGCGCTCCGAACTGTCCGCCCTGGGCGGCGACGGCCGCCGAGCCCTGGTGTCGGCGTTCGTCTCGGCCTGGGAGCACGCCGACGTCCCGGCACTGCTCGCCCTGCTCACCGAGGACGCCAGGATCACCATGCCGCCACTGCCCGCATGGTTCGAGGGCCACACGGACGTGGGCCGCTTCCTGTCCGAACGCGTCTTCGCCACCCCATGGCGGCTGCTCCCCGTCACCGCCAACGGCCAACCGGCCTTCGCCTGCTACCGCCACGACGGACGCCACTTCCCCCTCTGCGCGGTGAGCGTACTCAACCTGCGCGGCGGCCGAATCTCCTGGATCGCCGGCTTCACCGACCCACACATCGCACAGGCTTTCGGCGCACCCACGCAAGTCTCCTAGCGAAGAATGCCGGACACCTTGGTAAGTGTCCGGCCCCCTTCCGGGTGTTGCAGGGGACGATGCGAAGTCCGCACGCCGCGCCCGCCTGATCACAGCCCAGCCCGGCGCGGCGCTAAGGAAACCGAGACCAGAACCCACGGGACACGGGGAACATCAACGTCGGGCGAAGCCCGACACGAGAAAGCGTCCGAGCGTAGCGAGGGCCATGCCTTGGGGGGGCCGGGGGACGGCGATGCTGGGCACGGGGAGCAGGGCGACACAAGGAAAACGCCAGGCCCAAGGACGCCAGCCAGCGCGGGAGCGGCGGCGGTGGGAGGGCCTGCCGTAAAGGTACCGAGACCGGAACGCATGGCACACGAGGAACATCAACGTCGGGCGAAGCCCGACACGAGAAAGCGTCCGAGCGTAGCGAGGGCCGAGCGCTTCAGGGCCTGCGCGGAGCGCCTGATGTGCCGGGTGGGCCGAGCGGGTGCGTGTCTCCGTACCCGTGTCACCTGATGGGCACGATGCCGGCCTCGGCCATTTCCTCTGCCTTCTCGGCGGTCTCCTCGGGTGTGGGGGCGTCGTCCTGGGTCAGGTGCAGCCGCCAGTAGCCGCAGAAGGCCACGGCACTCTTGGCCAGGCCGCGCTCCTCCACCAGGTGCCTGCGTACCGCGCGTACGGCCGACGCCTCCCCCGCCACCCACGCGAACACCGGGCCGGGCGGCAGTTCGGCCGCGCGCACCGCCTCGGGCAGCAGCGCGGCCCGGCCGGGCGGGGTGGCGCCACGGTGCAGCCAGCGCACCTCGAACTCGGCCGCGCTCTGCAGTTTCTGCTCCTCCTGCGGTCCGGCGACCTCGGCGAGCACCAGGGCGCGCTCGCCCGGCTCCATCGCCTCCAGCAGGGCGCCGATGGCGGGCAGCGCGGTCTCATCGCCCACCAGCAGTTTCCACGCGCCCTCGATCGGGGCGCGGAACTGGCTGGGCGACGGACCGAGCATGGCGATGACGTCGCCCGGCCGGGCCCGTACGGCCCATTGGGTGGCGGGTCCCGCGCTGTCGTCCTCGCCGTGCATCGCAAAATCGATCTCGACCTGCCCGAGTTCGGGCAGGTGGCGGCGGATCGAGTAGGTGCGCATCCAGGGCCGCACAGGCTCGGGGATGGACATGTACCGCCGGTACCAGCGGGCGACGTCGCCGTCCTGCTCCGGCGCGGGCACCTCGGGGACGCCCCCGTCGCGCGCGAAGAACAGCTTCACCTGCTGGTCGGGGGCCACGTGCGGGAGCGCCGCCAGGCCGTCGCCGTCGAAGGTGATCCTGCGCATGTGCGGGGTGACGTCATGGACGTCGGTCACGCGCAGGCCGGTGAAGGTCATCGAGCGCTTCATACTGTCGTTGCTCCTAAAGATCGTTTCCGGAAGAGCCGCCGTACGGCGGCTCCGGTGCGGGCGTGCCGGCCGTCGCATGTCATGCGCCGGGCATAGGCAAGCGGGCCGCCGCCGACCACGACGGTCCGGCCGGTAGCCGGTGCGGGATTCGTGACCGGGGCAGGCGCGGGGCGTCCGTGACCGCTTGCCGCATCTCGCCTCCTCATTAGGTAAGGCACACCTTAGTTAATAGCAAACCGGATTCGCAATTCTCTCGCCCCGAGGGATTACGCTCGGACCGTGCTGTCAGAAGCGTCGCGGCGCGCCGGTCACCGCCCCGGCCCCAAGCCCCGGCTCAGCCGCGCGAAGATCGTTCAGGCGGCTGTGGACCTCGGGATCGAACAGGTCTCCATCGCGGCGGTCGCCGCCGCGCTCGGGGCCGCGCCCCCCAGCCTGTACCGCTACATCGACAGCCTCGACGACCTGGTGACCGCCGCCGTCGAGACGGTGTTCGCGGCCACTCCCACGCCCTCGCCCGAGCGGGGCTGGCGGGCGTACCTGGAGGCGGAGGCGGCGACCCGGCTGGACCTGCTCACCCGCTACGCCGGTCTGGTTCCCGAGGGTTCGTCCGGGCTGGCGGGGATCGCGAGCCGCCGCTTCGAGCAACTGGTGCAGGGCCTGATGGGGCTCGGCTTCCCGGTGGCGGAGGCGGTGCTCGCGGTGGACGCGGTGGTCGACCTGGTCCACGACGGCGCGGCCCAGATGGCCCGGCTACGCGACCCGGCCGAGCCGAGCCGGCTGTCGGCGGCGATGACCGCCTCGCTGGAGCTGTACTCCCCCGGCGTCCGGGCCGCCGTCGTGGAGATCGCCGAGGCGCCCAGGGAGCACCTGCGGCGCAAGCTCGGCATCGTGCTCGACGGAGTGGCCGCCAGGCAGGCCGGGTGGTCCGGTGAGCCGACGTCCGAGTCGAGGCACCGGTGAGCCGGCATCCGGGGCAAAGTGAGGCGACGGCCGGGTCAGGGCAGTGGTGAGGCGACGCGCGGGCCAAGGCAGTACTGACCCACCACCCGGGGCAAGGCGGCAGTGAGACGGTGTCCGGGCCAAGGCGGCGGTGAGGCGGCGGTCGGGTCAGGGCAGTGGTGAGGCGGGGCGTGGTTTCTCGGCTGGGGTGGTGTCCTGGCCTCGTGCGAGGTGCTGCTGGAGTTCGATGTGCCGGAACTGGTAGTACGGGCCCTCGGTGCGCAGCAGGCCCAGGCGGTGGGCGTCGTCCAGGAAGCCCATCGCCCGCAGCGGCAGCCGCCCCCTGGAGGCCAGGCGCGGGATCGTCAGCTTGTAGGCCAGCCACGCGTGGTGGCTGCCCAGCAAGAGCCCGAACAGCAGGCCGAGCAGCAGCCCGCCCACGATCGCCACACTCGGGCTGAGCTGGGCCTTCAGCGCGATGGCCCCGCCCATCATCCCGACCACGAGCCCGCTGACGATGCGGATCACCGTCAGGTTCCGGTCGGCCCGCCAGGTCGAGCGCGGGGATCTCGCGGTGGCCTCGGTGGTGGGGTGCTCGACCCAGCGGATCAGGCTGAGCACCACGACGAACCCGATGCCGGACAGCAGCCCGATCTGCCAGGCCGCGCTCAAGCCGACGTCCGGGCCGCCCACGGAGCGGCCCATCAGCCAGCCGACCAGGGCGCCCAGGGCACCGACGAACAGCCCGTCGCGCAGCACCCGCAGCAGGTCCGACAGCCTGCCGCGGACCTGGAAGTCGGCGTGTCCCGGCGACTCGGTGAACCAGGACCCGGTGACGAGCATGACCACGCCCGCGACCGGCATGCCGATCAGCGCCCCGACGAGCGCCGATCCGGTCAGCGCCGTGAACACCACCCCGACCACCGCGCCACTGGCCAGGCCGGCTCCGATCCGCACGCCGCGGCTCGGCGTGTGCCGGGCCAGGTGCCACCAGGCGACGTCCCGTGAGTCCTCCTTGCCGATGGTGAGCTGGCGGGACAGGTACGTCAGCCAGCGGCCGACCTGGTCGGCCCGCCACGCGTGCTGCGGCCGGAACGGCTGCGATGGGCCGTCGGCGGGCGGGCGCGCGCTCACCAGGGCGGGGATGAGCTGGTCGCACAGGTGGTCGTGCAGGTCGGCCGCACTGCCGCGGCCGAGTGCCAGCAGCGGGGCGGGGTCCACCCGGGGCGCGATGTAGGTGGCGCGGACCAGCCAGAGCCCCAGGGACGTGGAGGTGACCTCCGACAGGGCCGGTACGGCGCCCGCGCGCAGCTCGTCCAGGACCCGCGGCCAGGACGGGGGCGGCACGGGGGGCAGGCACGCCCGCAGGTACTCGGCCGCCGCGGCGGCGGTCATGGCCTGCGGTTCGATGACCGCCGCCGCGGTCAGGACGTCGCCGATCTCGTGCACGGACTCGGCGAACTGCTCCGTCCGGCAGGTGAGGATGAGCTGGTCGTTCTCGCACATCGAGCGGTTGAGCGCGGCCAGCATGGCGGCGCGGGCATGGTCGGGCAGCTCGTCCAGCCCGTCGATGACGGGCAGCACCTCACCGCGGGCCACGAGCGTCTCGGGGATGGCGGGGCCGAGGCCCTCCGCGCGCAGCGCGGGGTAGTCCATCGCCAGGCTCTCGGCCAGCCAGTCCTGGATCCGCGGGTGCAGCCGGTCGTCCCAGCGGGCGGCCGACAGCAGTACCGGCACGTGCTCGTCGGGCTCCCGGGTGCGCAGCAGTTCGAGGACCAGTTGCACGGCCAGGGTCGTCTTGCCGGTGCCCGGGCCGCCCAGGATGACGAGCCTGCGGCTGCGCAGCGCGCGGAAGTTGCGGGCCATGTCCTCGATGTGGACGCCCAGACCGGGGAAGGCCACCGTGCCCCTGGCGATGATCTCGGGGTGGTCGGCCAGTTCGCGGTGTTCGGTGGAACGCCAGGGCAGCGGCATGGGCTCGGGGTCGCACAGCGAGCGCAGCACCGTCTCGTCGCGCCACTGCTGGGCCACCAGGCCGGCCAGGATGTCCTTGGCGGTGCCGATGTCGGCGGAGGTGGGCGCGGGCGGCGGCGTGGCGCGCCTGCGCCACCAGGTCAGGAACTGCATGAGGCTGTTGCCCAGCGTCACCACGCTGATCGTGGCCGCCATGAGCGAGGCCGTGCCGACCGAAACGGCCACGCCTCCGTGCAGGTGCGGGGCCAGGGTGAGAAAGGCGACCGACAGCGCCAAGAGCAGAACGCCGATGGCCACGGACGCCCTGGCCCTGCGATTGTGCCGCCAGTACCGGCCAGCCATGAACCCATTATGCTCACGTTTCCGCCGGGCCCAGGATCATCGATTCTCTGCGCATGGTCGAGAATGCGGAAAAAGTGGTTCGCCGGTTCAGGGGGCGGTCAACGCGATGGAATCGGGCGGGAAACCTGGGGTGTTCAGGAAACGTCCGGAGTTTTCCGCGACGGACACGGCGGCCCGTCCCCGGGGACCGGGCACCACCAGGTTGCCGTCGGTGACCAGCATGAACCGCTCCAGCCCCGGCACGATCACATGGACGGCGGTGACGCCGCACGCCGGCGCGCGGACCGTGCGCCGGTAGGCCGGGCGGCCCCGGGCGGCCAGCGTCGCGACCACCGTGCGGATCTGGGCCCGGATCGGCGGGGGCGGCCCGGCCGCCTGTGGGAAGGGCACCGGGCGTGCCGCGCGCAGCGGGCCGGTGAGGTCGAACCGGCCGCAGGCGCGCAGCGCCGGATACGCCGCCAGTCCGGCCAGATCGGTACGCGGCGGGGTGGCGGGGCGCGACCAGGTCTCGCCCAGGGTGGTCTGGACGAGTTCGGTGAGCGCGCGCCAGGCCGCGTGGCCCGGGCTGAGCGAGGTCCCGCTGCCGCGCCGGTGCGGACGGCGGCCGGTCGGGACGGTGTAGGCCAGCATCGTCGGCACCGCGACGTCGCTGGTGATGTCCAGCAGGTACACCGGTGATCCGGTGAGGTCCTCCGCCGTCGCGTGCGCCCGCGCCAGGCCGTACGGAAGCGTCGCCGGGTCGATGAGCCTGAGCGCGGGGCCCGCCTGGCAGAGGAAGGCCCGCACCAGGAGCAGGGACAGCGCGTCGCGCTCGATCACCTCGTTGAGCGCGTGCAGCAGCGCCTCGGCCGCGTTCACCCCGGCGGCCGAGCCGCTGTTGCAGGCGTAGCGCATCAGGTGGGTGTAGTCGCAGTCGTCGCCGGCCAGGTCGCGCAGCCCGGCCGCGCCGGTCTCGGTGTACCAGGGGGCGGACAGGAACAACGGCACCGGCAGCGCCGCTCCCCCGCCGAAGGCGCGGTAGCGCAGGCAGGCCATGCGGCTGCCGGGCATGCGGGCCAGCAGCGGCGCGCAGGACTCCGCGCGCAGCGGCCCGGCGGCGGCGCGAGCGGGCGCGACCGGCGTCAGTGCGGCGGGGTCGAACCCGGCCGGGCCGGTCAGGTAGTGCTCGACCGCCTCGAAGCTCGCGCCCACCCGGGCCTGCTCCGGGTGTCCCTTTCCCATTCCGGACGCGACCGGCGGGCCGTCCGCGGTACGGGCGAGCAGCCCGCACCACCACGCGGTGGGATCGCGGCCCTCGCCCACGTCCACCAGTTCGGCCCGCAGGCCCAGCGCGGCCGAGGCCGCCGCGACTCTGCGGGCGGCCTCGGCCGGCGGCACGGCCCGCTCGTGCGCGCCGGTGAGAACGGCGTCCTCCCAGGCGGTACGGCGGGCCGCGGAATCCAGGTCGCGTCTAGCGCGCGGCATCGCGGCTCGTCGCGGCCGGCTCGGTTTCCCGCTCCGGCGCCGCGAGCAGATCGGCCAGTATGTCGATCTCGGCCTGGGTCAGGTGCTGAGTCCGCCGGTCCAGAGACTCGGCCGGGATGTAATCGACTACTTTTCCCATGAGACCCTCCCCCTGTATTTCGCCTACCATTCTATCCCTCTATTACGAGTTAACAGGATTTAGCGAGGAATTTGCTGGACGCTGGGCGTGCGAGGAAACCTGGGCGGGTATTAGGGGAGGCGACGGATACTCGAAGCGGCGGACCGTCATGGATATTTCACCAGAAGTCCGGGAAAACAGGGTGGGGCACAGCAGGGCGGCCGCCGAGCGGTACCGTCGCAGTGATCCCGAACGCCACGAGGCGCGCCGGCGGCGGGAGCGCGGCGAGACCTTCCCCGACTCCCCCGACATGCTCGCCGCCCGCGCCACCCGCCTCATCCAGCGCAACAGCGTGCCGGTCGAGGCGGCACTGGATGCCACCAGGGGCGACAGCCTGGACCGGCCCAGAATGCACGAGCGCATCGTCGGGGTGGCCAAGGATCTGCAGGCGTGGAGCTTCCTGCCGCGCGGCGTGCGGGCCGCGCGGACCGTCGCGCGGATCTCGGCTTGCGAGTCCGGCCGCGAACTCCCGATCGGCACCGGCTTCCTGGTGTCACCGCGGCTGCTGCTGACCAACCACCACGTGTTCCCCGACGCCGCGGCGGCGCGGCAGGCGATCGCGGAGTTCGACGCGCAGGTCACCATCGACAACGTGCCGGGTGTGTCGACACGGTTCGCCCTCGACCCCGGCGCGTTCTTCATCGCCCACCCCGACCTCGACTTCGCGCTGGTCCTGGTGGCCCCGGGCGCCGACGGCCGCCCGGCGGGCGAGACCTTCGGCTGGAACAGGCTCAGCGTCCAGACCGGCAAGCTGGTCATCGGAGAGCCGGTCAACATCATCGGACATCCCAACGGCCGGCTGAAGGAGATCTCCATCCGGGAGAACCGGCTTGAGGTACGGCTGGACGCGTTCGTCCAGTACCAGGCCGACACCGAGCCGGGCAGCTCGGGTTCCCCGGTGTTCAACGACCAGTGGGAGGTTACGGCGCTGCACCACAGCGGCGTGCCGGAGACCGACGACAAGGGGCGGATCCTGCGCCGCGACGGGCGCGTCTGGGAGGAGGGGGACGGCGACGACGCCGTCCACTGGATCTCCAACGAGGGCGTCCGGATCAGCGCCATCCTCAAACACCTCGCCGCTCTGCCCCTGGACGACGCCACCCGGGCCTTCCTCGCCGAAATGGGCCCGGAGTCCGGCCTCCAGCACACCACCGCCGCCCCGCCCGTCAAGGTGAGCAGCGCACCGAGGGCGCAACAAAGCGGGATCGGGCCGGCCGTGGGGCGCAGTGGGTCGGGTGAGGGGCGGCGGCTGGTGTTCCTGCATGGCCGGGATCAGCCGGGGCAGGACCCCGCGCGGCTTCGCCGGTACTGGGCCGCCGGGCTGAACGGCGGGCTCACCCGGGCGGGCCTGGCTCCCGTCGCCCCGGAAGACGTCTGGTTCCCCTACTACGCGCCGCGGCTCGCCGAGGCCATGCGCGCCCAGGAGTCCCGCCCGCACCCGGTATGGGAGGTCTCCGGCGATGCCGTCGCGGCCGGGGCGCCGGGTTCCGCCGCCGCGCGGCGGCTGTACGGGGAGCTGATCGTCGAGGCGTCGGCCAGGGCCGGGATGCCCCCGGAAGGGCCCGCCACGGCGGAAGGGCTCGCCGACGCCGTGCACCAGGGGTTGAGCTGGCTGGCCGGCACCACCGGCCTGGACCGGCTGGTGATCGCCGGGATCTTCGGGGACGTGGCCGCCTACCTCGACGACCAGCGGATCCGCGAGGCCGTCCTGGACTGCGTGCTCCAGGCGATGCCGCAGGACGGCCGGCTGGTCCTGGTCAGCCACAGCCTCGGCACGGTGGTCGCGATGGACCTGCTCACCCGCCTCGGCCCGCGCGCCGACGTCGAACTCCTGGTCACGGCGGGCAGCCCGCTCGGCATGGACGCCGTCAACCGGCGGCTGCTCGCCGGCGGCCCGAGGCGTCCGGAGCGGGTGGCCCGCTGGGTCAACACCTGGTGCCCGCTCGATCCGGTCGCCATCGCCTGCCCGCTGCGCGGCCACTGGCCAGGCGAGCCGGCCGAGATCCCGGTCGCCAACCCGGCGAGCCGGGCCCACGACATCGAGGAGTACCTGGCCCACCCCGAGGTCGCCCAGGTGATCGGGACCTCGCTCGCCTCCCCGGCCCCCACCTGAAGCCGAGGGCTACGAGGTGGCCGCCTTCTTCGCGATGGCGTGCAGCATGAGGCGGCGGATCGCGCCGCTGAAGGGGCGGATCAGCCGCCAGTACGCCAGCATCCTGCGCCGGGCGGTGGCGTCGTCGGCCGAAATCCAGGTCTCGGTGCGCAGCAGGGTGCCCTCCCCGGCGGGAATCACCTCGAACACCGACGCCGACTTGGCGAAGCCCGGCAGTGTGTAGTCCCGGAACCGCTCCGGCGGGCACGATCGCCGGTGGTTCTCCGAGCGCAGCCGCCAGAACTGGCTGATCGAGCCGAGCACGACGTACCGCTGTGGCTCGTCGGCCAGTTGGAACCAGCCCCGCCGGATCATGGTGTTGATCATGCTCGGCGCCTCGTTGGCGAAGGCGGCGGCGCCTTTCGCCGGTAACGACCGGATGCCCATGAGCATCCCTACCAGCGGAAGATCCCCCGGAGACAGGGTGTTCAGCGCCCGCCAGACCGACTCCGGCGATTGCCTGATGTGCAGCTCATGGCGCTCACCGGCCAGTGGCCGGGGTATGAAGCTCTCCAGGACCTTCGGCATCTCTGCATCCCTCTTCCAATTGCTTAGTTACGGGCCAAGTGGGCGAGCTTGTCCGGGTTGGCCATGCCGTAGATGTCGCGCACCCTTCCGGACGGGTCGGTGTCGATGGTGACCACCACGATGGGCCTGCCGCCGTCGATCACCAGCGCGGTCGGGCTCCCGCCCGGACGCGCCCAGCGCACCTCGTACCCGGCGAACCGAGGGCCGACCGCGGCGAGCAGCCGGGCCACCTTGGGCGCGCCCAGTACCGGCCGCAGCGCGGCGCGGGCCCGGCCGCCGCCGTCGTTCCACAGGGTCACCTCGGGCGCCAGCACGCCGAGCAGGCCGGACATGCTGCCCCCGACGGCCGCGTCCACGAACCGCTCGGCCGCCACCTGGGCGTCCTGCTGATCGGCGCTGAAACGCGGCCGCCGCGCGTGGACGTGCCCCCGCGCCCGGTGCACCAACTGGCGGATGGCGGCGGGCGTCCTGTCCAGGATCCCCGCGATCTCGTCGTACTCGTAGGCGAACGCCTCCCTGAGCACGAACGCCGCCCGCTCCAGCGGCGACAGCGTCTCCAGCACGACGAGCAGGCCGAGCGCGAGGCCGCCACGGCGTTCCAGCCGCTCGGCCGCGTCCTCCTCGGTCCACAGCGGTTCCGGCAGCCACGGGCCGATGTAGTCCTCCCGGAGCCTGCGTACCTTGCGCAGGTGCTCCACCGCGCGGTGCACCGCGATCCGCATCAGGTAGGCCCGCGGATGCTCGATCTTGGCGTGGTCCACCTTCTCCCAGCGCAACCAGGTGTCCTGGACGACGTCCTCGGCGTCGGCCACGCTGCCGAGGATGTCGTAGGCCGCGGCGAACAGCAGGTTGCGATTGGCCGCGAAGACGGCCACGGCCGGCGGCTGGTTCGCGATGTCGCCGCCCACCACGTGTCCCCTCCCCGGTTCCCGGCCGCCGCGCTCTTCCGCGGCTCCTCCGGCGGGCCGTTCGGTCATCGCGTCGTACGAGGTCATGCTGCGTTCACTTCCGTCCCCCTGCCTTCCGCTCACGCGGGCGTTCGCTCATGAGACAGAAAGGCGGCCCACGGTGTGACATCCGGGGCCCGATCTCCCGGCCGAATCCGGTGCCGCGGCCCGCGTGTCACAGCGGGCGGCGGGAGGGCGTCTGATCGTGGCGCGGCCCGGTACTCCGCCGGGGACGCAGGAGGGAGCAGGTGGAATGGCCTTGACATGGGCGAACGCCCGGCGCGGGAACCGTCTGCGCGCCGTGGGTGCGGCGGTGCTGGCGGCCGGGCTGCTGGTGACGGCGGGGTGCGGGCGAAGTGCCGCGCCCGAGACCGCGGGCAGTTCGCAGCACGCGGCTCAGCGGCATCTGTTCGTCGTGGTGGGCGGTGACAAGGTGACCGGGCCCGACCTGGTCGAGGCGCGCACCGGCGAGACCGTCCAGATCGTGGTGACCTCGGACGTCGCCGACGAACTGCACGTACACGGCTACGACCGCACGGCCGAACTGGTCGCCGGACGCCCCTCGACGCTGACCCTCACGGCCGGCATCCCCGGCGTCTTCGAGGTCGAGGTCCACGAGAACGGGCTGCTGCTGACCCGGCTGCGGGTGCGGCAATGACCGCGCGGCCCGGCCTCCGGAGAACCGGAAGCCGGGCCGCGCGGGATTCCCGCACCGGCTCACATCCGGACGCCGGTCCGGTGCGCCGCGGAGGGGGTGGTGGCGCGGGTTTCCGCGCGAGCCTCGGCCTTGGCCCGCTCCCGCGCCGCGCCGACCTGCCTGCGGTGGACCACCAGCCCGGCCAGTGAGAGCAGGGACACGAGCCCGAGCTGCCACCAGGTCTGCGGGCTGCCACCGAGTTCGAGGTCGGTGGCGTGGTTCACCGCGTGCAGGCTGTTGGTGACGAAGAACCCGACCAGCACGATCGAGAGCACGTCCCGCCACACCAGCGCGCACAGCAGCATCAGGCCGATGCCGATTTGGAACACCCCGGCGTCATGCAGGAAATGGACATGATTGGGGAACTGGGCGAACTCCGCGAAACTCGCCGGGTCGATGCGCATCCACACACCGAAGACCAGCATCATCATGGCACTGACCACCGTGGCCAGCCCGATGAAGAACTTTGCGGGACCGTTGTGGCCCTTCAGCATTCCTGTTCTCCCTTCCGCCGCGCGGCGCGCCGCCGCCACCGCCGCGTTCGCGCGACCATCGATCTCTTCGCCCGATAGGACGACCAGGCGGGGGCAGCCTGTGACATCGTGCGGGCGGCCGGACCACCTCGATAGGGCCATAAAACGCAGGATTCCGGTCAAGATCCGGCGGCCTCTGGTACGAGGGCTCAGGATGAGGGCATGGCAACCGAGAAGACGATCGCGTTCGTGCTCTACCCCGGCTGCACCATTCTCGACGTGGTCGGCCCGCTCCAGGTGCTCTCCGCGCTCTCCGCGCTCCGCCCGGACTACCGGACGGTCGTGGTGGCCGAACGGCTGGAGGTCCTGGAGACCGACACCCCGCTCCACGTGCGGGCGAGCCACACCTTCGCCGACGTGCCCGCCCCCGACGTGGTGGTGGTGCCCGGCGGCGGCGGGCCCACGCTGCGCGCCCTGACCGACGAGACGCTGCTCTCCTACCTGCGCGGGGCCGCGCCCGAGGCGCGTCCCGCGGCCTCGGTGTGCACCGGCGCGCTCATCCTGGGGGCGGCGGGGCTGCTTGCGGGACGGCGGGCCACCACGCACTGGGCGATGCTCGACGCGCTGCCGGAGTTCGGCGCGACCCCGGTCCGCGAGCGCTGGGTCGCGGACGGCCCGGTCCTGACGGCGGCCGGTGTGGCGGCCGGGATCGACATGGCGCTGCACCTGACCCAGGAACTGGCCGGCGAGGAGGTGGCCAGGTCCGTGCAGTTCTTCATCGAGTACGACCCGGCGCCGCCGCTCGGCGGGCTGGACTGGGACAGGGCCCCGAAGGCGCTGGGCGCCGTGGCCGGGGAAAGGTGGGTCCGCGACGGCCTGGGCGACCATCCGCTCGCCGGCCGCCTCGCGGCCCGGCTCAAGTCCGGCGGGTGACGGGCGGGGGGCGTACCGCTCCTCAGCCCGCGGACATCAGCGTGATGCCGATGCCGGTGTAGACCACCATGAGCGTGAGCATCGGGTACTGCCCGGTGCGCAGGTCGCCGGGGCGGACCACGGCGAGCGCCCGGTCGTGGGCGGACACTACCCCGGCGATGTGGCCGAGAACGATCGCGGTGATCTGGACGACGACGATCAGCGACGGCGCCAGCACCGTGTAGTCGACCCCGGCGCCGCCGACGCCGAGCAGGTCCCAGCCGCGGCCGAACGGATCGGTGGCCAGCAGCCAGCCGCGCTGGCCCTCGAAGACGGCGAAGGAGAAGTAGTGCGCCACGCCGTACCCGACCATGAGCGGCACCAGTGAGTGGGTGAACTGGTGGTCCGGAGCGGTCGCCGACGGCCGCAGATAGGGGCGGGTCATCCGCAGGGCGTCCCGGTAGGCCAGGAAGTTGAGCGCGATGACCAGCCCGAGCGCGGCGGTGCCGAGCAGCGTGGCGGCCGGGCGGCCGACCGCGCGGGTGAGGTCGATCCACAGTGACAGCCTGCTGAGGCCGTCGTACATGGTCCCGCCGAGCACCACGAGCGCGAGCGCGGTGTGCCCCGCGTCGGCGCGGCCGGCCCGCAGCCCGGCCGCCGGGGTGCGCAGCACCAGCCGCCCGCCGGGGTCCCGGCCGAGCGGGGCGAGGGTCGCGAGCAGGCCGGAGTACACCTCGAAGGTGTCCGCGCGGTCGAACCACCGCGGGCCGTACACCGCCCCGCCCACCGTGTGCGCCACCGCGTAGACGGTCACGAACAGCGCCACCGCGCGCGGGGAGCCGGGGTGCGGGGAGGCCAGTTCCAGCCACAGGAAGGCGACCATGCCGGCCGGCGCGGGCAGGTGACCGAGCCGCGCCGGCGGCCCCTGCCGGCGCAGGGCCTTCGGCAGGCACCGGCGCGCGCGGGCGGACAGTGAGCGCAGCGGGTTGACCAGCCGCCAGATCGGCCCGAACAGCAGTGAGGCCGGTATCAGACCGACCCAGAACCACACGTAGAACCACGCGGGCGCCGGATTGGCCGCCGGGTCGTCCACGCCCAGCCACGCCGTGGCCAGCAGCAGGCCGAATCCGGCGAGCCCGCAGGCCCGCAGCGCCAGGCGAATCCCACGCGCGTCCACCGCCTTCCGCACGACGCCCGGCAGCGACACCCCCGCCGACGCCGACCGCGGCCGGGGCCGCAGCACCGACACCGCGAAGAACGCGATCAGCACCGCCCCCGCCCCCGTATAGAGCGCCAGCCACATCGGTATCGGCAGATCCGCCCGCCCGCCGATGCCATGAGCAAGGATCAACGCCACACCCCTCCCCCGTCGTCCGTCACCCACCAGACGCCCCCGCCCTCCGCTCTGTGACACCTCACCGGCGGATGAAGGTACGCGGACACCACCAGAAAGCCGATCGGGCAGGAAACCGTCCGATCGGACCGGCGTGGAGCGAACGGGGGGCCGCGTCAAGCGGCCCGTGCGCACAGACGCCCATTGGGGCGGTGGGAGGGGGCTACTCGGACACGGCCAAGGGTGGATCGGGCCGGTGCGGGGCGAACCGGGGCTGCGTCAGGCGTCCTGTGCGGACAGGCGGCCGGTGGAACCGGCCCGCTCCGCAGGTGTCTCTGATGCGCGTCGGGTGAGCACGAGGGGGGCGTCCTCGGTGATGGCCACCGTGTGCTCGGAGTGGGCCGTGCGCGAGCCGTCCGCCGAGCGGATGGTCCAGCCGTCGGCGTCGTAGATGATCTGGTCGGTCGTACGGGCGAACCAAGGTTCGAGCGCGAGGGCCAGCCCTGGCCGGAGCGTGAGGCCGCGCCCCGCCCGGCCCTTGTTGGAGACGTGCGGGCCCTCGTGCATGGTGCGGCCGATGCCGTGGCCGCCGAACTCGGTGTTGACCGGGTAGCCGTAGTCGCGCGCCACCGCCCAGATGGCCGCAGAGATGTCGCCGACGCGGTTGCCCGGACGGGCCATCTCGATCGCCGCCTCCAACGCCTCCTCGGTGGCGCGGATGATCCGCAGGTCCTCCTCGGCGGCGGTCCCCACGATGATCGTGCGCGCCGAGTCGGCCACCCAGCCGTCGATGCCGACCGCGATGTCCGCGCTGAGCACGTCGCCGTCGCGCAGCGTGTAGTCGTGGGGCAGGCCGTGCAGGACGGCATCGTTGACCGACAGGCAGATGACATTGCGGAACGGGCCGCGCCCGAAGGACGGCGCATAATCCCAGTAGCACGACTCCGCCCCGCGCTGCTCGATCATGCCGCGCACATGGTGTTCCAGGTCGAGGAGATTGACGCCAACATCGGCGAGCCGGCCCACCTCGGACAGCACCTCGGCGACGAAACGCCCGGCCACATGCATGCGCTGGATCTCCGCAGGCGTCTTGAACTCGATCACGAGTACCTCACTCAACAGGTGTCGGTATTACTATACCGGCACCCTAACACTTGCCGGTATAGTAATACCAGCCCTATCCTGGGGGCATGGTCCGTCAACCGCTCACCCCCGAGCAGATCGAAGCCGGCAGGCGTCTCGGCGCCCTGCTACGCCACGCGCGAGGGGAACGCGACCTGACCGAGATCGCGCACGCGGCCGGCATCTCACCGGAAACCCTGCGCAAGATCGAGACCGGACGCCTGCCGTCCCCGGGATTCGGCACGATCGTCTCCCTCGGCGAGGCCCTCAACGTGCCGGTGGAAGAACTGGCGGCCACCTGGCGCGGCAGCCACCTCCCACTGGAAGCCGTCTCCTAGTACTCCAGTGACACTTGGCGATCTTGCGCCGTTCAGGCCACATGGCAACGGCCACCGCGTGATCATTCGGAGTTTGTGAGGACAACGAAAGATCGGGCGGTGGCCGCGAGCCACAGCGTAGACCCAGACGCCTGGATGGTCATCTTCAACGACTTGATGGCCCGGATCGCCGGCCGGTTCGGCCGCATCGAGCCCCGCCGCGCCACCGGCGCTTACGTACGCGGACTGCTGGCCGACATCGACCGCAAGAACTGCTGGAACCTGGCCGAACACGCCGGACTGGCCGGACCACAGACGCTGCAACGGCTACTGCGCACCGCCCGCTGGGACGCCGACGCCGTCCGCGATGACGTACGCGATTTCATCGTCGACCGGCTCGGCCCCGGCGGCGTACTGATCGTGGACGAGACCGGGTTCGTCAAGAAGGGCACCACTTCGGCCCGGGGTGCAGCGGCAATACAGCGGCACCGCAGGCCGGATCGAAAACTGCCAGATCGGCGTGTTCCTCGCCTATGCCACCCCGGCCGGGCGAGCACTGCTGGACCGTCGCCTCTACCTGCCCGAGCACACCTGGCCGGCCGACCCCGGCCGCTGCCATACCGCCGGCGTCCCGGACCAGACGCAGTTCGCCACCAAGCCCGCCCTGGCCACCGCGATGCTCCTGGCCGCGATCGATGCCGGGGTACCGGCGAACTGGGTGAGCGGGGATGAGGTCTACGGCCAAGACCCGCGCCTGCGCGCCGCCCTGGAGGAGCGCGGGATCGGCTATGTGCTGGCCATCGCCGGTAACCGGCGGGTCGATCTGGAGGGCATCGAAGTGAACGCGGCCGAAGTCGCAACCCGGGTGGCCGATCGGCACTGGCACCGCTACCGCGCCGGCCAGGGCGCCAAGGGCCCGCGCTGGTACGCCTGGGCCTGGGCGCGGATCGACGAAAGCGAAGCCGGCGGGTATCGGCGGCTACTGATCAGGCGCAACCTGAGCACCGGAGAGTTGGCGTTCTACCGCTGCCATGCGTCCACCAGGCAGCCGCTGACGGCCCTGGTCAAGATCGCCGGAATCAGGTGGGCGGTGGAGGAGTCCTTCCAGGCGGCCAAAGGTCAGGCTGGACTGGATCATTACCAGGTCCGCGGCTGGACGGCCTGGCACCGGCACATCACCCTGGCCATGCTCGCCCTGGCCCTGCTGGCGGCCATCGCCGCCGCCCAGCCACCCAGCGACCAGGACCACATCCCGCTGACACTGCCCGAGATCCGCCGCTTGCTCGCCGTCCTCGTGTTGATCCGGCACCGCTCCATCACCGATGTCCTGCGCTGGTCGCACTGGCGCCGACGGCACCAGGCCACCGCACGACGCTGCCACTACCAGCGCAGACCCGAACCATGATCGCGAAATGTCACTGGAGTACTAGCCGTCCTCGACGGCACTATGGACCTCGGGGTGGGCGTCAGCAGGTGATGGTCGCCTCCCGGTCGACCCAGATCTGGTCGACGCCCTTGTTGCCGTACACGGAGGCGAAGAGCGTGCCCTGATAGTGCCCGCTGACGCACGGCACGGTGCTGCTCGCGGAGTGGGACTTGGCGGAACCGGTCCTCTCGCCGAACCATTCGTCGTAAGGCGCGTTGTTGTCCGGCTCCAGCCAGATGACCAGCCATTGCACCTCGGCCGGAGCGGAGTCGGAGCATTTCGCGCCACCGGTGAAGCGCACTTTGCCGTCCACGACCCGAGGAGTGTCGAAGAACACCTCGCAGCCCGGGTAGACCTCCGAAACCCGGGTTTCATTTTCCGGCCCGCCCGTATCGGGCGATAACGGGGTGGCACTCGCCGTACCGACCGCGCTCGACGTGATGGTCAGCAGTCCGGCGGCGATCACCGCGGTCAGCGTGGCGAATTTCCGGGGCCGATTCATGAATCCTCCGATCGAAAGCGGTTTCCGGTACGCATGACCATCTCCGCCCAATGGAAAGAGTCGATATTTCCTATGATTCTGTGCTCATCAAGGATGGCCATTGCGATTTCCCGTCTACATGACACCGCGCCCCCGCAAGGTGATCAACGATGAATCGGCGTACGTCTGACAGGCCGGGCCTGTTGATCCTGTCCAAACCTGTCGATGCGCTGGAATCATGGGGGCCGTGGAGCTTCGCCAGCTTGAGTACGTCATCGCGGTCGCAGAAGAACTGCACTTCGGCAGGGCTGCGGCCCGGATGCACGTCACGCAGCAGTCGGTCAGCGAACAGATCCGCAGACTGGAGCATCAGATCGGCGCCCCGCTGTTCACCCGCACCAGCCGCCGGGTGGCCCTGACCGCGGTGGGGGAGGCGTTCCTGCCCCAGGCCCGCCGAGCGGTGGCGGCGGCCCGGCACGCGCTCGACGCCGGCCGCCGGGCCGTCGCCGCCCCCGCGGGCGAGCTCCGCATCGGTCACGCCGAGGATCTCGGCCCGCGGCTGTTCCAGCTCGCCGTTCCCCTGTTACGCGCCCGCCTGCCCGAAGTACGGCTGGCACCGTCTCCGATGACCACCTTCGACCAGCTCAACGCGCTCGAAGAGGGCCGCCTGGACATCGGCTTCGGCTGGAACTCCGAGGCGCGGCCCGGCCTTGCGTCCCTGCTGGTGGTCCGCGAGCCGTTCGTCGTCGCCGTGGCCACCGGTCATCCGCTCGCCGCCGAGGACGCCGTCGATCCCGCCCGGCTCTCCCATCAGCCGATCATCGTGAACGAGCGGGAACTCAACCCCTGGCTGCACGACCACATCGTCGGCCACCTGCGAGCCCACGGCGCCGTGGTGACGATCCACCGGGAGATCTCCAGCCTGGACCGGCTGCTGCCACTGGTGCTCACGGGCGCGGCCATCGGGATCACGGTCGCCGCCTCCGCCGCGGCCCGGCCGTTCGCCGGCGTGGTCTACCGGCCCTTCACCGACCCGTGCCCGCTCGCCGACCAGCGCATCGCCTGGCGGCGGGACACCACCACACCCGCCGTGCCGGCGTTCGTCGAGATCGTCCACGAGCTTCGGGACGCGGGGGCGTTCGTGCCGGGCGTACCGGGCCTGCCGGCCCACGGGACGGACGTGCCCGCTCGCCACGAACACACCCCGGGGCGGTGAGGACGTCGGCCGCAGGACCGCGGTGGCCGTCTGTGCGGGACCCGGTCACCGAGCGGCCGGCCGCCCGCCGCCCGCGCGGTCGAGCGCGGCGGTGTAGGCGGCCTGCATCTGCGCGGCGATGGCGGGCCCGGCGGGGGCCGGCCGCCGGCGGCTCCCGGGGCCGAGGTGGGCTTCGCGGAGTTCGTCCATGAACGCCGCCACGGCCGCCGGGCCGCCGGTGGCGAGCACCTCTCCACGGGCGGCGTACTCATCGCCGACCGGGAGGTAGCGGGTCCCCCAGGCGCCGAGCTGGACGAAGACGGGCACCAGCTGGATCGCCTGCTCGGTCAGGCTGTAGACGACCTTCTGCCGGTGCGAGGGGTCCTCGGCCTTGGTCAGCAGCCCGTGCTCGACGAGCTGGGCGAGCCGGTCGGCGAGGATGTTCGACGAGATCCGCTCGGGACCGTTGAGCAGTTCACGAAAGTGCCGTGCGCCGGTAAAGATCATGTCGCGGAGGACCAGCAGGGTCCAGCGGTCCCCGAAGATCTCCAGCGACAGGTTGATCGGGCATGTCGACCGCATGTCCTTGCGCACTGCACTCATCTCCGAACCGGTTGCGTTTCGCAATATTGTCTCCTACGGTGAGAGCGGTTGCAAAACGAGAGCAGTTCGAGGAGGCACAGATGTCACTGGACAATCTGCCCGAGGTGGTGTCGCGCGAGGAATGGCTCGCCGCGCGCAAGGAGCTGCTGGTCAAGGAGAAGGAGCTCACCCGGGCCCATGACCGGGTGAACGCCGAGCGCCGCCGGTTGCCCATGGTGCGCATCGACAAGCCGTACACGTTCGAGGGCCCGAACGGGAGCGTGAGCCTGCTCGACCTGTTCGAGGGGCGGCCCCAGTTGGTCGTCCACCACTTCATGTGGATCAACGACGTCGACGCCGAGGGAAACGAGCACCCCCGCGACACCGGCTGCCCCAGTTGTTCCTCCGCCGCCGACCGCATCGGCGACCCGAGGCAACTGCACGTCCGCAACACCACGCTCGCCGCGGTGACCCGGGCCCCGTACGAGAAGATCGCCGCGTTCCGCGAGCGGATGGGCTGGACGTTCCCCTGGTACTCCTCATACGGCAGCGACTTCAACTACGACTTCCACGCGACCGTGGACGACCGGGTCGCTCCGGTGCAGATCTACTTCCGGGACGAGGCCGAGCTGGCCGAGGCCGGCATGCCGTGGTCGCCGGACCTGCGCGGCGACTGGCCGGGCATCAGCGCGTTCCTCCAGGTCGACGGCGTCGTGTACCACACCTACTCCACGTTCGGCCGCGGGATCGAGGAGTTCCACAACGGCTACCCCTACCTCGACCTCACCGTGCTCGGCCGTCAGGAGGCGTGGGAGGAGCCGAAGGGGCGCGCGACCCCGCTCGGCCGGGAGGTCGGCGGCCCCGGCCTGCGCCTGCCCGACGAGTACGACGAGTCCTAGATCATGGGTGCGCCACCGAAGGCACTGCGGCCGAGCAGGGCGAACCTCGTCCTGACCACGCTGTTCCTGGGGGCGGCTTCACCACCTCCGCCGCGATCATCACCGGCCTGGTCATCGCCGTGATCGCCATCCCGGTGGCCCGGGCCACCGGCTTCCTGAAGCCGCCGGTGGTCAAGGACACCACGGCATCGCGGGAGGCGGCCCGCGTCCGACGGTACCGACCGGCGGGCTCCCGCCTACCGCGTCTCGCGCAGCCAGGTCTCGAAGCCCACCAGGCCGGGGAACCGTTCGCGCAGGGCCGGAAGGTCGGCCTGGTACCCCTCGTTCTCAAACCAGCCGAACATGGTGGCGGCCTCCTCCGCCCCGGCGCGCCGCTCGGCTCGCTCCTGTTGCAGGTCGTACGCCGGCACGCCACGCTCGCGCACGAGCTCCTCGCCCGGATCGGGGTCACGCCACCACAGGAACCGGTGCTGCTGTACCTGGAGGATCACCGCCCGGTGCAGCAGTCGGAGCTGGTCCGCTTTCTCGGCCGGGACCGCTCGACGGTCTCGGTGACCCTCGGCACGATGGAACGGGCCGGCCTGATCGCCCGCTCACCGTCCGAGCCCACCGCCGGGCCATGCTCGTACGGCTCACCGCCACCGGCCGGGACCTGTGCCCGCGCATCCGCCAGGTCTGGGCCGAGCTGGAGGACCGCGCCTTCGGCGGGTTGACCACCGAGCAGCGGGCGGAGCTGGCCGCCGCCCTCGCCACCGTACGCGACGCGCTGGACAGGAAGTGATCACGGGCCGGCGGGGTGCGCCGGCCCGAGGTCGGAGCTACCCGGCGTGGGCGGCCAGGCCCTCGTGGAGGTTGCGGTAGGCCGGGGTCCAGGCGAGGTCGCGGGTGGCCTTGGCGTGGGAGATGCGCATCTTCGTGTCGATCAGGAGGCAGCCGAGGTACGGCACGGCCAGGCGGATCATCCACTGCGGGGTCACCACCGGGCGCGGAGTGCCGTGTACGCGGGCGACCGTGGTCAGGAAGTCGCGCCAGCTCATCGGTTCGTCGTCCACGATGTTGTACGCCTCGCCGGCCTTGCCCCGTTCCATCGCGGCGACCGCGGCCGAAGCGGCGTCGTCCACGTGGATGAAGGAGGTGACCCCCGTCCTGCCCCGTGGCAGCACCGGCGCGTGCTTGCGCATCATGTCGGCGAACATGTCGCTGAACGCGTTCTTACCGTAGAACATCCCGTACCGCAGCGCGATGCCCTCGATGCCGTCCGCCGCGAACACCTGCCGCTCGGTCGCCACGCTGGAGTCGGTGACCAGGTCGGCCACCGTGCCGACGTGCCTGCCGAACTCGTCGTCCTCGGTGAGCAGCCGCTCGCCGTGGTCGCAGTAGCCGTACCCGGTGATCAGCGACTGGGTGACGAACCGCCGCGCGCCGACCACGCGGGCCGCGTGCAGGAGGTTCTCCGTCCCCTTGCCGCGCAGGGCGATGGTCAGGTCATCGGGCCGCAGCTTGCGCGGGGCGCCGCGCAGCGCCGTGGCCTGGTGCATGACCACGTCGGCGCCCTGGCCGTCGACCGCGCGGAGCAGCGCTTCGCGATCCAGTACGTCGGCGATGACGGGAATCGCCCCGTAATTGGTGATGAGCTGCCGTTTGGCCGGATCGCGGATGATCGCGATCACCTTGTGCCCCGCGTCGGCCAGCGCGGACAGCAGCGGAACCCCGACCGCGCCGGTGGCTCCTGCCAGCAGAACCCTCATCGCGCCCGCCTCCCCAGCGAAAGGGTGACGCCGGGCGGATCGGGCGCCTTTGAGGCCACGACCACGTTCGCGATGGCCCGTGCCATGACGACCTCCATGTCTGACTTACCGGATTTGATGGCACCCCTTACGACAAGTCGACAGGGCCTCACTGTGACATGGCGGGCGAAACCGATTTCCAGGGCCGTCCGGCCGGGGACACCACAGTGACCGAGATCACCTTGTGAATCGTCACAGCGGCCCGGCGGAGGTCATCTCCATGGCCGTATCGCCGGCCGTCCCGAACCGCGGCGGCGGCCCCGAGATCTTCCAAGGAGCGCCGATGACCACCACCACCCCGCTGCTGTTCGTCCACGGCTTCTGGCACGGCTCCTGGTGCTGGAGCGAGGTGCTCGCCCACGTCGCCGACTCCGGCCGGCAGGCCCTGGCCGTGGACCTGGCCGGGCACGGACTGCGCGCCCGGCGTCCGGAGTCGGTCACCGGACGGCCGTTCTCTCCCGAGCGCCTGGCCACCGAGAAGTCACCGGTGGCGGACGTCGATCTCGACCAGGCCGGTGACCTGCTGGTGTCCCAGATCAGGCGGCTGGGGCGGGGCGGGCCGGTCACGGTCGTGGCGCACAGCATGGGCGGGTCCGTCCTGACGCGCGCCGCCGAGCAGGCCCCCGAACTGATCGCGCACGCGGTGTACCTGGCGGCGTTCATGCCCGCCTCCGGCGTCTCGGCCATGGAGTGCGCCACGATGCCGGAGAACGCGGGCGAACTGATCGGCCCGTCGGTGCGGGCCGACCCGGGGGCGGTGGGCGCGCTGCGACTCGACACCGTCTCGGCCGAGCCCGCCTACCGCGCCCAACTCCGCCAGGCGTTCTACGGCGACCTCGACCCGGCCGACGCCGACGCCGCGCTCGGGCTGCTGACGCCGGACGCACCCCTCGGGATCGCGCTGGGCACCACCACGCTGACCAGCGACGGCTGGGGCTCGGTCCCCCGGACGTACGTGGGGTGCGCGCAGGACATGACGATCCGGCCGCCGCTCCAGCGGAAGTTCATCGACGACGCCGACGCCGCCTTCCCCGGCAACCCGACGTTGACCGTCGCACTGGACACCGCCCACTCACCGTTCCTGTCGATGCCGGACCGGGTCGCCGAGATCGTCGGCGGGCTAGGCTGACGCGGCGCGCCGCCGTACCGGTCAGTTCCGCTTGGACCTGCTGTCCTCCCCCCAGAGGAACCAGCAGTAGACCCCGAAGACCACGGCGGCCAGCGCCACGAGCACGATCTTCCAGGCCCCCGGAACGACGACCATCAGCACCACGACGGCCAGCACACCAAGGCCGATCTTCTTCAGGAGCGACATCGACACCCTTCCACGCACGGTGATCGAAATTGTCCACTTCGCCCTCCGGCGAAGTCCAGCCATCGGCCACCAGAAATTTGGGACCGTTCCGGTTGTCCCAGAATCGGGGTATTTCCTCGTCAACTACTCGGCCGAGGAGTAACATCCCGTCGGCGGCGTAGGGCGGGGGCCGATCGCCCTACGCCGCCTTGGTCGCCCGCCGCCCAGGGGTATATGCCCGAAGTGACCTCATCAACATGGGATCGCACGCAACTCGCCGTCGCCGAGTACACCAGCCTGCGTGCGGAGATCGTCCAGCTCACCGGGTTACAGACCCAGCTCATCGGCGGAACGGTGGTGGCGTTCGGCGTCATACTCTCCGTCGGCTTCGAGGCCGGCAACACGGCCGTCGTCCTCGTCTACCCGCTGCTGTCCCTGGTGCTCGGGATCGCGTGGCTCTACAAGGCGCATCTGATCACCAGGATCGCGGCCTACCTGCGCGAGAGGGTGGAGGGCCGGGTCGGTCCCGGTGATCTCGGCTGGGAGCACTTCGTGCGGACCCACCCGCTGCCGCATCGGCTGCTGGCGTACTGGGGGCTGCGGTCGGTGTTCCCGGTGACCTCGGTGCTCGCCATGGTGGCGAGCCATGTGGTGGGCTCGCCGCGTTCGGCGCTGCTGGCGCTCTACGCGGCGTCCTGCCTGGTCACCGCCGGCACATTCGTGATCTTCGCTGTGTGGCGGGAACCGGCCCCGGAGCTTGCCGGGGCCGGGCCGGGCCGGGCCGGGCGGGTCAGAAGGGGTAGGCCGGGGGTTCGCCGCGCATGGTGATCCAGCGGGTCTCGGTGAACGCCTCGATGTTGGCCTGGGCGCCGCCGAAGCGGGAGCCGGTGCCGGAGGCGAGGACGCCGCCGAACGGGGCGTTGGCCTCGTCGTTCACCGTCTGGTCGTTGATGTGGACGATGCCGGTCGGGATGCGTTCGGCGGCGGCGAGGCCGCGCATCACGTCGCGGGTCACGATGCCCAGGGCCAGTCCGTATTCGCTCGCGGACGCCAGCCGTACCGCCTCCTCGGTCGAGGTGACGCGGGTGACGGGCGCGACCGGGCCGAACACCTCGTCGGCGAACGCGGGCGCGGTCAGCGGGACGTCGGCCAGCACGGTGGGCCGGTAGAACAGCTCCTGGTAGGCCCCGCCGCCGGCGAGCCGGGCGCCCTGCTCGACGCTGGCGGTGACCAGGCGGTGGATCTTGTCGCGCTGTCCCGCGTCGATGACGGGGCCGAGCGCGACCTCGCCGGCCGCCGGGTCGCCGACCGTGAGCGCGGCGGCCTTGTCCGCGAGGCGTTCGACGAACGCGTCGTACAGCCCGTCGGCGACCAGGTGACGGCCCGTGGTCATGCAGATCTGCCCCTGGTGGAAGAACGAGCCCCAGGCGGCCAGGGTGGCGGCCTGGTCCACGTCCGCGTCGTCGAGGATCAGCAGCGCGGAGTTGCCGCCGAGTTCGAGGTGCGCGCGCTTGAGGTGCCGGCCGGCGAGCTCGCCGATCCGGCGGCCGACGGCGGTGGAGCCGGTGAAGGAGATGACCCGTACGCTCGGATGGGTGATCAGGGCCTCCCCGACCTCCGGGCCGCCGGGCAGCATCTGGAGCACGCCCGGGGGCAGGCCGGCCTCCTCGAACACGCGGGCCATCAGGGTTCCGCCGGTCACCGCGGTACGCGGGTCGGGCTTGAGGATGACCGCGTTGCCGAGCGCGAGCGCCGGGGCCACCGAGCGGATGCCGAGGATGATGGGCACGTTGAAGGGTGAGATCACCACGACCACCCCGGCCGGCATCCGCCGGGCCATGGACAGGCGGGGCTGCTCCGAGGGCAGGATCTCACCGATCGCCCGCCCGGGCAGCCCGGCGGCCTCGTAGCACTCCTCCGCCGCCACGTGCAGCGAGAATTCGGCCATGCCGGGGACCGCGCCGACCTCGCGGATGTTCCAGCCGCGGATCTCCTCGGCGTGCCGCTGCCACAGGTCTCCGGCCCTGCGCAGGACGGCGGCGCGGGCCGTGTGCGGCATCGCCGCCCACTCGCGCTGGGCCTCGGCCGCGGCGGTGGCGGCCTCGGCGACGTCCTCGGCCCCGGCCATTCCCATCCGGCCGAGTTCGGCCCCGGTGGCGGGCTCGATGACGGGATAGTCGCCGCCGCGCCCGGCCGTCCACTCGCCCTTCTTGAAGATGTTCCCCTGCCAGTCGACGCCGTCGAGCAGTGTCACTGAGCTCCCTCTCCCTTGTCTCATGTCGCTCGTGTCTCAATGGTCCATGCGGAGGATCGGTTTGATCACTTCGCCGCGGCGGCTCGCCGCGAGCGCCTCGCCGATCTCCCCCAGCTCATAGAAGCGGGCCAGCCGGTCGAACGGGAAGCGGCCCTGCCGGTGCAGCTCGATCAGCGCGCCGATCAGGGGCTGCGCGCGGCCACTGCCGCCGAGCGTGCCGACGATCCGCTTGCCCCACAGGGTGGACAGGTGGTCCAGGCCGAACTCCGCCCCGGCCGGGGCGCCGCCGATCAGCACGCAGGTGCCGAGCATCCCGACGCTGTCGGCCGCCTGCCGGACGACCGAGATCACGCCGGTGCATTCCAGGGCGTGGTCGGTGGGCCCGTCGCACAGGCGGCGCACCTCGGCGACGGGGTCGGCCGCGCGGGCGTCCACGGTGTGCGTGGCCCCCAGTTCGGCGGCCAGCGCCAGCCGGGCGGGGTGCCGGTCCACCGCGATGATCGTGGTGGCCGGGGTGAGCCGGGCGGCCATCACCGCGGCCAGGCCGACCGCGCCGACGCCGTACACGACCAGGCTCGCGCCGGGGGCGGGGCGCAGGGTGTTCAGCACGGCCCCGGCGCCGGTGGAGAACCCGCAGGCCAGCGGCCCCAGCAGGGCCAGCGGCGCGTCCTTGGGCACGACGACCAGGGCCTCGGCCCAGGTGAGCGAGTAGGTCGCGAACGAGGACTGGCCGAAGAAGTGGCTGTGCACCGGGGTCCCGCCGGGGCGGCGCAGCGCCGGCCGCCCGGCGTGCGGGCCGAGCAGCCGCCCGCCCCCGCACAGCGCCTCGCCGAGCCGGGCGCAGTACCGCGGCTCGCCGTCCCGGCAGTTGCGGCATGTGCCGCAGGAGGGCCAGCCGATGACCACGTGGTCGCCCGGCCGTACCGCGGTGACGCCGTCGCCCACCGCGACGACCACCCCCGCGCCTTCGTGCCCGAGCACGCCGGGGAACGGCATCGGCAGGTCACCGTGCCGGGTGATCTCGTCGGTGTGGCAGATCCCGGAGGCGACGATCCGTACCAGCGCCTCCCCCGGCCCTGGTTCGTCGAGTTCCAGTTCCTCGACGCGGAACGGCGCGCCGAGCTCTTCCACGACGGCGGCGGACACCTTCATCGGGGGCTCCTCCCGGCTGCGAAGGGGGACGGCAGTGGCGGAGTCAGGCTCTCCACCAGGCGGGCCACGCGCAGTACGGCCTCGTCGCGCATCGCCGCGCCGATGATCTGCAGGCCGACCGGCAGGCCGTCGGCGAGCGCCACCGGCACGGAGATCGCCGGGAGCCCGGCGACGTTGCAGGGCGAGGTGAGCCGGGTCAGCATCGGCTCGATGGGCCATTCGCGCCCCTCGATCGTGACGGTCATCGCGCCGATGGGCGGGGCGAGGATCGGTACCGTGGCGCTGACCAGCACGTCGTGGGCGGCCAGCGCGTCGCGCAGGGCGGCGGTGGAGCGGCGCAGCGCCGCCTCGTGCCGCTCGGTCTCCGCGGCCGAGGGCGGGACCTTGCGCATCAGCTCGGCGATGTCCGGCCCGAACAGCGCGGGGTCGCGCTCGAACGCCTCCCTGTGGAACGCGCCCGCCTCGCGGACGATCCGCTCCAGCGCCGCGTACGGCATGAGCGGCTGGTCGGGGACGACGACGTCCGTCACCCGCACGCCGTGCCCGTCCAGCAGGGCGCGGACGTCCGCGAGCACGGCCCGCACCTCGGGCGCGAGCACCGCGTCGTACCAGCCGCCCAGCCAGCCCACCCGCGGCTCGTCGGGGTGGTCCCGCGGCAGCGGGCCGGCCAGGGCGGCGGTCAGCGCGGCGGCGTCGTCCACCGTGCGCGCCAGCACCCCGAGGTGGTCCAGCGAAGGGGCCAGCGGCAGCACGCCGTCCAGCGGAATCCGGCCGCGGGTCGGCTTGAAGCCGACGCAGCCGCTCAGCGCGGCCGGGATGCGCACGCTGCCGGCCGTGTCGGAGCCGAGCGCCCCCAGCGAACTGCCCGCCGCCACGGAGGCCGCCGACCCGCCGGAGGACCCGCCGGGGATGCGGCCCCGCCGGTAGGGGTTGTGCGTGGGGCCGAAGAACGGGCTGTCGGTGCGCCCGCCCCAGGCCAGTTCGTGGGTGGTGTGCTTGCCGAGGAGCACCGCGCCGGCGCGGCGCAGGCCGCGTACCGCGCTCGCGTCCCGCTGCGGCACGTGGTCGCCGAATCTGGGCGAACCGTAGCGGGTGGGGACGCCCGCCGTGTCGATCAGGTCCTTGATGCCGATGGGCAGGCCGTGCAGCGGGCCCCGCCGTACGCCGCGGGCCGCCTCCGCGCTCAGCGCGGCCGCCTCGGCGCGGGCCCGCTCGGCGGTCACCGTGGCGTAGGCGTGCAGGTCCGGCTCGGTGGCCTCGATCCGGCTCAGCAGGTGCTCGGTCAGCTCCGCGGGCGTGATCTCGCCGCGGGCGATGGCGGCGATCGCCGCCGTGGCCGTCTCAGCGGGAAGCGGCATCGCCGCCCCCCTCCCTGACGTGGTAGCCGACCGGGAACAGGCTCAGCCCGGTCCGGTCGCGTACCAGGCCCCACAGCCCGCCGGGCAGCCAGAGCGCCGCCGCGACGCCGACCGCGCCGAGCAGCACCAGGTACCACGAGCCGTAGTCGGAGAGCACCTGCTGCAACGCGAAGAACACCAGCGCCCCGAGCAGCGGGCCCTCGATGTAGCCGATCCCGCCGATCACCACGATGAAGATCATGTACGCGGACCACTGCACGCTGAAGATGGCGTCGGGATTGACGCTGAGCGAGCTGATCGTGATCACGCCGCCGGCCGCGCCGCAGCCCGCCGCCGAGATGAGGTAGACCAGCCGCTTGGCCCGCGTCACGTCGATCCCGGCCGAGCTGGCCGCGGTCTCCTCGTCCCGCACGGCCATCAGCGACAGGCCGGCCCGGCCGCGCAGCAGCAGGTAGCACCCGCCGATGGTGGCCAGTGCGAGGGCGAGCGCGATCCAGTACGTGAGCGCGCCACGGAGGGTCTGGTCGATGCCGGACATTCCGGATAGGCCCTTCCCACTGCCGCCGCCCACGCCGTCGATCCGCACCACCAGCAGCCGGTACACCTCGGCGATCACCCAGGTCCCGACCGCGAAGTAGTCGCCGCGCAGCCGGAACGCCAGCCAGGAGGTGGGCACCGCGAACAACGCGCAGGTGAGCGCGCCGAGCGGGACCGCCAGGTACGGCTGCACGCCCTGGTCGGCCAGTGCGATGACGCTGTAGGCGCCGATGCCGATGTAGGCCTGCTGCCCCACCGACACCAGCCCGCCGAACCCGGCCAGCAGGTTCCACATGCTCGCCAGCGCGATCAGCACGAACAGGTTGACCAGCGTGTCGGTGACCGTGCTGAACACCAGGAACGGCAGCGCCGCCAAGACCACCGCGCTCAGCGCCATGGCCGCGGCCGACACCTTGGAGGACCTGGCCGCGCGGCTCACCCGGACCTGCGCCGCCCGCGCGATCAGCGTCTGTGACAGTGTCATGCGGCCCTTCCCGCGAGCAGGCCCTGCGGCCGGAAGGCCAGCACGGCGAGGAAGATGAGATGCCCGGCCAGCAGGGTCAGCGCCGGGTCGACCTGCGCGCTCAGCGACTGGGCGACGCCCAGGACCATCCCGCCGAGCAGCGTTCCCCACAGGGAGCCGAGCCCGCCGATGACGACGGCCTCGAAGGCGAAGATCAGCCGGGAGGGTCCGATGGACGGGTCGAACGACGAGCGCATCGCGAACATCAGCCCGGCCAGCGCGACGGTGGCGAACGCGATGGCGGTGGCGATGCCGTACACGTGCCTGCTGTCGGCGCCCATCAGGCTCGCGGTCTCCCGGTCGTCGGCGGAGGCGCGCAGCATCCGGCCGAGCCCGGTGCGCGACAGGAACATCTGGATGCCCGCCAGGGCGGCGCAGGCCAGCAGGAACGTCGTCAGCGACAGGTAACCGACCGAGGTGGAGTCGGTGAGGTGGAAGGAGGCGGTGGCGAAGGAGCCGCCGTCGAGCGTGCGGGTGTCCGCCGAGAAGACCTCAAGCAGGAGGTTCTGCAGCACGATGGACAGGCCGAAGGTGACCAGCAGGGTGGCCAGCGGGCCCGCGCCCAGGCTGCGTTGCAGCAGTACCCGCTGGGTCAGGTAGCCGAGCAGGGCGAACAGCGGCACGGTCACCACCACCACGACCCACAGCGGCAGGCCGGTCCCGCTGACCATCGCGAGCGCCAGGAACGAGGCGACCACCGCGAGGTCGCCGTGCGCGAGGTTGACGATCCGCATGACGCCGAACATCAGCGACAGGCCGGTCGCGAACAGCGCGTACAGGCCGCCGAGCAGCAGCCCCTGGACGACGGCGTTGAGCCAGCCCATGTCAGTCGCCTCCCTTTCCCGGGGTCCCCCCGGCGTACGCCGTCCCGATGCCGAAGTAGGCGTGCTCGACCTGCTCGGGGGTCAGCTCCCTGGGCCGCCCGCGCAGCACGGACCGGCCTTCCAGCAGGCAGTGCAGCCGGTCGGCGACGCGCATGGCCTGCGAGACGTCCTGCTCGACGAGCAGCGCGGTGGTACCGGCTGTGACGATGTCCGGCAGCACCTCGTAGATGCGGCGGACCACCACCGGCGCGAGCCCGAGTGACAACTCGTCGATGAGCAGCAGCGCGGGGTTGGACAGCAACGCCCTGCCGATCGCCACCGCCTGCTGCTCGCCGCCGGAGAGCTGGGCGGCGTTCTGCGCGCGCCGGTCGGCCATCCAGGGGAACAGCTCGTACACGCGGGCGAGGTTCCAGGCGCCGGGGCGCCTGCGGTACGCGCCGGCCAGCAGGTTCTCCTCCACCGTCAGGGACCGGAACAGCCGCCGCCCCTCCGGCACCAGCGCGATGCCCGCCGGCACCCGTTTGTGGGCGGGCATCCTGGTGATGTCGGTGCCGTCGAAGGTGATGGACCCGGACGCGGGCGGGTTGAGCCCGGCCACGGCCCGCAGCAGGGTGGACTTGCCCGCGCCGTTGGCGCCGATGATCGCCAGTACCTCGCCGCGCTCCACCTCCAGGCTGAGCCCGTCCACCGCGCGCAGTTGCCCGTGGTACACGGTGAGGTCGCGGATCGACAGCAGCGTCATGCCCCCTCCTCCGGCGCGCTCGTCCCGGAACCGGTCTCGGGACCGGCCCCGAGGTACAGTTCGCGCACCTTGCGGTCGGCGAGCACGTGCATCGGCTCGCCGTCGGCGACCACGTCGCCGCCGGCCAGGCAGATCATCCGCTCGACGGTGCTGACCAGCGCGTGGACGACGTGCTCGATCCACACCACGCCCAGCCCTTCGGCGTGCAGCCGCCCGACGACCTCGACGAGTTCGTGCACCTCGGGCTCGGTCAGCCCGCCGGCGACCTCGTCCAGCAGGAGCAGCCGGGGGCCGGTGCCGAGCGCGCGGGCCATCTCCAGGCGTTTGCGCTGCAACAGCGTGAGCCGGCCCGCCGGGGTGTTGGCGAGGGCGGCCAGGCCGGTGCGCTCAAGTACGTCCATCGCGTGCGCCCACGCCTGCCGGCCTTTGAGGCCCGCCCCCTGGTGGCCGCAGACCAGCACGTTCTCGAAGACGGTCAGGTGCGAGAAGGGCCGCGGCACCTGGTAGGTGCGCCCGATCCCGGCCCTCGTGCGGGCGTGCGGCGGGGCGCCGGTGATCTCCCGCCCGGCGAACCACACCGTCCCCCGGTCCGGCCGGAGGTCACCGGAGATCATCCCGAACAGGCTGGACTTGCCCGCCCCGTTCGGGCCCACGATCCCCAGCGCCTCCCCGGCCCGCACCGACAGGGAGAGGTCGCCGGCGACGGTCACCTTGCCGAAGCTCTTGGTGATGCCGGTAAGGCGCAGCAGTGGCTCGGTCATCGGGCGTTGGTGGGCAGCAGGTCGCCGCCGACCGGGACGGCCTTGTTGGCGGAGTTGTCCACGATCACCACGTCCCACGGGAACCGCTCGCCCTTGCGCCACTGGCCGCCGACCGGGTGCTGGAGCGCGATGCCGGGCTGCGGGCCCGCGGTGAAGTCGAGGTCGCCGCTCATGCACCTGATCTTCATGCCGCGCAGCTTGGCGGCCACCTCGTCGCGGTCCTTGGGGTCGCTCGCCTCCTTGAACGCCTGGATGGCGATCTCGAACAGCGAGTACACCGATCCGAGGGCCTGGGTCCACTGCTTGCCGGTCTCGGCGGCGAAGTCGTCGGCGAGCTGCTTGGCGGACTTGCCGTCCAGGACGGACTTGTAGGGGTGGGCCGGGCTCCACCAGAAGTCGGTGGCGATGTTGGCGGCGAGCCCGCCCAGCGCCTCGGCCTCGGAGGGGAACAGCATGACCTTGGCGACGGTGGCCAGCTTGGGCTTGAAACCCTGCTGGCGGGCCTGCTTCCAGAAGGTCTGGAAGTCCGGCGGGATCGGGGTGCAGGTGAACAGGTCGGCGCCGGACTCCTTGAAGGTGGCGATCTGCGCGGTGAAGTCGGTGGCGCCGTTCTGGTAGGCGCCGCCGTCCACCGGGGTGTAGCCGGACTTCTTCATCATCGGCCCGAGCCCCTGCCTGAAGGCGTTGGCGTCGGTGTCGTTGGGCCACAGCGCGGCCACGTTCTTGGAGGAGACGTCGGCGCGGTCCCACATCGGGAAGAAGCAGTCGGCGAACTCCTGCATGCCGAAGAAGAACAGCGTCGTGTACTTGAAGCCCTCGCCCGGCTTGCCACCCCGGCCGTGGAACCACGCCTCCCACGGGGCGATCGTGGTGACGTTCGGGATGCCGTTGGCCTCGCACTGGTCGGCCACCGGGTTGGTGGTGTCGGGCGTGGAGGACCCGACGATGAGGTCCACCTTGTCGCTGTTGATCAGTTGCCGGGTGACCTCGGTGGCGCGGTTGGGGTTGGACTGGGTGTCCTTGACGACGATCTCGATCCGCCGCTTGACGCCGCCCGCCGTGAAGCCGCCGCGCACCGCCTGCTGGATCTGCTTGACCACGAAGTTGTCCGCGGTGGCGAATCCGGCCAGCGGCCCGGTCTGGGGGCTGACGTAGCCGATCTTGAGCACGTCCGACGACGAGCCGCCGGTGCCCTTCAGGCCGCCGCAGGCGCTCACCAGGGAGGCGCCGCCGAGGGCGGCCGCCGCGCCGAGGAAGGAACGGCGGCCCAGGCCGCCCGTGGGAATGTCGCGCACGGCAAACTCCTTAGTCGACGGTGTTGGCGGGCATCGCTCGTCCCCGGGACACCGCGGTCGCTCTTCGAGGGCACAACTCGCTCGTCCACCCCCAGGGAAGACCGGATCTCGGGTGGCGGGAAGTTGCCCTGACCGTATGGTCCGGCCAGCGCCAGAGCAACGGTGGGTTTCGGTGAGTGAAACGCGATTTGTGCTATTGGAACGACTGCTGGCCGCGCGGGCGGTAGCCGAGTCGCTTGGAGATCTCGGCGGCCGTGCGCCGCAACGGTGGCTCCAGCCGGGCGGCCAGCGCCTCCATGGTGGCCGGCGCGCTGGTCAGGTGGACCGCGACGTTGACCGCGGCGACGACCTCGCCCACGCGGTCGCGGACCGGCGCGGCGAACGAGCGCAGGCCCGGGGCCAGCTCCTCGTCGTTGACCGCCACGGCGCTCTGGCGCACCTTGGCCAGGGCCGCGAGCAACTGCTCCCGGTTGGTGATCGTCTTGGGGCCGCGCCGGGCCAGGTCGGTGCGGTCCAGGATCTGCCGGAGCGCCGCCGGGTTCTTGTGCGCCAGCAAGACCTTGCCCATCGAGGTGCAGTAGGCGGGCAGCCGGGAGCCGACGTGCAGGTTGAGGTCCATGGCCAGGGCGTTTCGCCGGCTGCTGCGCCTGCGGTCGACGTAGACGACGTCGGGGCCGTCGCACAGCGCCATGCTCACAGTGAAGCCGGTCTCATCGGCCAGGGCCTGGAGCACCGGGCCGGCGACCCGGGTCAGCTCCATGGAGTCGATCGCCGCGAAGCCGAGGTCGACCACCCGAGGGCCGAGGAAGTACTTCCTGGTCTCCGGGTCCTGGCGGATGTACTCCAGCTTGGTCAGCGTGGCGACGTAGCGGTAGGTGGTGCTCTTGTTGAGCCCGACCGCCCGCGCGAGGTCGGCGATCCCGAGCACGGAGCGGTCGCCGCCGAAGGCCGACAGGATGCGCAGGCCGCGCTCCAGGGACACCGAGAAGGCGCTGGAGTCGCCCTTGGCACGGCCGCGGGGACGGGGAGGCTCGTCGTCGCTCACATCGTCAGGATACGGTCTGTTGGTTTCAGATATTCAAACGCTTTTGACTGCCGTGCCGATCGCGTGAACGCTGCTGGCCGACACAGCCGTACGAGACGACGACCCGAGCGAGGAGACCCGACCCGATGGCCGAGGCGGAGCCCACCTGGGGCGGCGGGGTCAAGCCGCGCGCCGGACACTTCATCGGCGGCGAATGGACGCCCGCCGGTTCCGGCCGCCGCTATGCGAACCGCTCGCCGTGGTCCGGCGCGGTGCTGGGCGAGGTCGCCGCGGGCGACGGAGACGACGCGAACCTGGCCGTCGCCGCGGCGCACCAGGCGTTTCGCGACTGGTCGCGGGCGCTGCCCGCGGCGCGCCAGCGGGTCTTCCTGCGCGCGGCCGACCTGCTGGAGTCGCGCCAGGCCGAAGTGCTCGCCGACCTGGCCGCCGAGACCGGCTGCGGCCGGCACTTCGCCGCCGTCCAGACCGACTTCGCGGTCCGGCTGCTGCGCCAGGCCGCGCAGCTCACGTACCGGCCGATCGGCGAGGTGCTGCCCTCCGACATCGCGGGCACCCAGGCCATGGCGGTGCGGCGGCCCGTCGGCGTGGTGGCCGCGATCGTGCCGTGGAACGCCTCGCTCGTCCTTTCCGGGCGGGCGATCGTCGGGCCGCTCGCCCTCGGCAACACCGTGGTGCTCAAGCCCTCGGAGGAGTCGCCCTACACCGGAGGCGGGCTGTGGGCGCGGATACTGACGGAGGCCGGGCTGCCCGCGGGGGTGCTCAACGTCGTCACGCACGCTCCCGGCGAGGCGAGCCGCATCGCCGACACCCTGCTGGCGAGTCCCCTGGTCAAGCGGATCAACTTCACCGGCTCGACGCCGACCGGAAGGCGGCTGGCCGAGAAGGCCGGCAGGCACCTCAAACGGCTGGTGCTCCAGCTCAGCGGGCAGAACCCGCTGATCGTCACCGCGGACGCCGATCTCGGCTACGCCGTGGACGCCGCCGTGTACGGGGCGTTCGTCCACCAGGGGCAGGTGTGCATGTGCGCGCGGCGGATCTACGTCGAGCGCCCGCTCGCCGCCGAGTTCATCGAAAGGTTCGGGGCGAGGGCGGCGGCGCTGCCCGCCGGAGACCCCGCGGACCCGAAGACTGTCGTCGGGCCGGTGATCAACGAATGGGCGCTCGCCCTGCTCGACCGGCGGGTCAGGGAGGCCGAAGGACTCGGCGCCCGCGTGGTGGCGGGCGGCGTGCCCGCGCCGCCGTGCTATCCGGCCACCGTGCTCACCGACGTGCCGGACGAGGCGGAGATCGCGCAGGGCGAGACCTTCGGGCCGGTGGTGATCGTGGAGGTGGCGGACTCCGCCGAGCAGGCCGTCGCCCGCGCCAACGGCTCCGACTTCGGGCTGGCGGCCTCGGTCATCACCGGCGACCAGCGCCGCGGCCTGGCCCTGGCCACGATGCTGGACGTCGGCATCGTCCACGTGAACGACCAGCCGGTCAACGACGAGCCGCACATGCCGTTCGGCGGGGTCAAGGACAGCGGGTGGGGGCGGTTCGGGCTGGGGTTCGCCGCCGAGGAGTTCTGTGAACTCCAGTGGGTCACCGTGCGCGACCAGGACCGCGCGTTCCCCTTCTAGTACATCCGGGTCAGCGGCTCCCGGTCATGCCGGAGACCCAGCGCCTGGACTCGGTGGGATAACCGTCGTCGAAGATCAGCCAGGTCCTGGTGGAGCGGACCCCCCGCACCGCGTGGATGCGGGCCAGCACGACATCGCGCAGTGAGGCGTTGTCCGGCGTGCGGACCAGCATGACCAGGTCGAAGTCACCGCCGACGAAGGCCAGGTGCTCGATGTGCGGGACCTCGCGCAGCCGGGTCAGGACCGCCCGCCAGGCGTGCTGGTCGATGGTGACCAGCACGTACGCCCCGGTGCCGAGCCCCGCGCGGACCGGGTCCACCCTGGCCGTGAACCCGGTGATCACGCCCTCGCCGAGCAGGCGCTCCAGCCGCGCGTAGGCGTTGGAACGCGACACGTTGACCCGTTCGGCGAGCGCGCGGATGGACAGCCGGCCGTCGGTCTGCAACTCGCGGATGATCGCCCTGTCGATGTCGTCCAGGACGGCCGCAGTTCGTCCTGCCGGAACCGGGGCAGGTGGGCCTGGGGTGTGCAACTGGTCCATGAAAGCTCCGCTCGACGGCCATATGTCCTTGCTTTCGGCCGAGTGTTGAGACTTATGGCCGAACTGCTTCATATTCCTAACACTGATGTAGTGCGGAGGTGAAGTCACATGACGGGTCCAGCGCAAGCCCTGCTTCCCTCGGCGGAACCGGTACGGTTCCTGACCGACGAGGGGGCCGTGGCCAAAGGCCGTCATCGGCACCCGCTCCCCGATCCCGGGCTGCTGCGCCGGGCGTATCGGGCGATGGTCGTCGGCCGCCGGTTCGACGCGCAGGCGACCGCGCTGACCAAGCAGGGACGGCTGGCGGTATATCCGTCCAGCCACGGGCAGGAGGCGTGCCAGGTCGGCTCGGTCCTCGTCCTTTCCGAAGGCGACTGGTTCTTCCCCACCTACCGGGAGTCGGTCGCGCTGGTGACCCGGGGCATCGACCCGGTGGAGGTGCTGTCCCTGCTCCGCGGCGACGCGCACTGCGGGTACGACCCGGTGCGCCATCACGTGGCCCCGCAGTGCACCCCGCTGGCCACCCAGTCCGTGCACGCGGCCGGGCTCGCGTACGCTGAGCGGCGCAAGGGCACCGGGCGCGTCGCGCTGGTCTGCGTGGGCGACGGCGCGACCAGCGAGGGCGACTTCCACGAGGCGCTCAACTTCGCGGCGGTGTTCAAGGCGCCGGTGGTCTTCCTGGTGCAGAACAACCACTACGCCATCTCGGTGCCGCTGGAGCGCCAGACCGCCGCCCCGTCGCTGGCGTACAAGGGCATCGGGTACGGCGTGCCGTCCGAGCGGGTGGACGGCAACGACCCGGTCGCGGTGCTCGCCGTGCTCACCTCGGCCGTCGAGCACGCCCGCGCCGGGCAGGGGCCCTACCTGGTGGAGGCGCACACCTACCGGCTGGAATCGCACACCAACGCCGACGACGCCTCCCGCTACCGCACCGACGACGAGGCCGAGAAGTGGCGGCGGCGCGACCCGATCGCCCGCCTGGGCCGGTACCTGCGGCGGCGCGGTCACCTCACCGACGCCGACGCCGACGCGTGGTCCGCCGAGGCGGAGGAACTGGCCGCCGGCCTGCGGGCGCGGATGAACGCCGATCCCGAACTCGCCCCGCTCGGGCTGTTCGACCATGTCTACAGCGCACCGACCCCGCAGCTCACCGAGCAGCGCGAGGTCCTGCGGGCCGAACTTTCGGCCGAGCGGGCCGCCGAAGAGGCCGAGGAGGCACTGACGTGATCACAATGGCCCAGGCGCTCAACGCGGCCCTCGGCGAGGCCATGGCCGAAGACGAGCAGGTCGTGGTCTTCGGCGAGGACGTCGGCGCGCTCGGCGGGGTGTTCCGCATCACCGACGGGCTGACCGCGAAGTACGGCGAGGACCGCTGTTTCGACACGCCGCTCGCCGAGTCGGGGATCGTGGGGTTCGCCGTCGGCATGGCCATGGGCGGCTTCCGGCCCGTGGTGGAGATGCAGTTCGACGCGTTCGCCTATCCGGCCTTCGAGCAGATCGCCTCGCACGTGGCCAAGACCCGCAACCGCACGCGCGGGCGGGTCGGGCTGCCGCTGGTCATCCGCATCCCCTACGGGGGCGGGATCGGCGGCGTGGAGCACCACTGCGACTCCAGTGAGGCGTACTACGCGCACACGCCCGGCCTGAAGGTCGTCACGCCCGCGACCGTCCAGGACGCGTACTCGCTGCTGCGCGAGGCGATCGACGATCCCGACCCGGTCGTCTTCATGGAACCCAAGAAGCTGTACTGGTCCAAGGCGGACATCGGGCGGCTCACGCGGACCGAGCCGTTCGGGCGCGCCGCCGTCCGGCGGGCCGGGAGTGACGCCACGCTCATCGCGTACGGCCCGAGCGTCCCCGTCGCCCTGGAGACCGCCGAGGCCGCCGCCCAGGAGGGCTGGGACCTGGAGGTGATCGACCTGCGCACGATCGTGCCGTTCGACGACGCGACCGTCACCGCGTCGGTCCGCCGTACGGGCCGTTGCGTGGTGGTGGGCGAGGCCGCGGGCTTCGCGGGCGTCGGCGCGGAGATCGCCGCCCGGGTGCAGGAGCGCTGTTTCCACAGCCTGGCCGCCCCGGTGCTGCGGGTCACCGGCTTCGACGTGCCCTATCCGCCTCCCATGCTGGAACACCACCACCTGCCGAGCGTCGATCGCATTCTGGACACCCTCGACCGGCTCCAGCGCGACGACCTGCCCGACACGCGGTTCCTGGCCCTGGGCGGCGCGGCGTGAGCGCGACGGTCTTCCGGCTGCCCGACCTGGGCGAGGGCCTCACCGAGGCCGAGATCCTGGAGTGGAAGGTGTCGGTCGGCGACACCGTGGCGATCGACCAGATCGTGGTGGAGGTGGAGACGGCCAAGGCCGCGGTGGACGTCCCGGTCCCGCTCGCGGGCACCGTGGCCGAGCTGTACGCCGAGGTGGGCAAGGTCGTGGCGGTGGGCTCGCCGCTCATCGCGGTGAGCGGGCCCGGCGAGGGGCCGGACCCGGCGGCGGCCCGGTACCGCGAGGAGGAGCGGGCCGGTTCCGGCAATGTGCTGGTCGGGTACGGCACGAAGGAGGGCAGGCGGTCGCGCAGGCGCGCGGCCCGCAAGGCGCCGCCCACAGAGACCGCCCCAGTGACCACCCCAGAGCCCGCCGTGGCGCGGGCGCGCGGCGAGGCCCCCCGGGTGATCTCGCCCGTGGTGCGCCGGCTGGCCAAGGAGGGCGGCGTCGACGTCGGCGCGCTCCCCGCGAGCGGCCCGGGCGGCGTGGTGCTGCGCCAGGACGTCGAGGCGGCCATCGCCGCCGGGCAGGCCCCCCGGCAGGACGACACCGACGTGGTACGCGTGCCCCTGACCGGGATACGGCGGACGATCGCCGACAAGATGTCCCGCAGCCGCCGGGAGATCCCGGACGCGACCACCTGGGTCGAGGTGGACGCCACCCCCCTGGTGCGGCTGAAGGACGACATCAAGCGCGCCGACCCCGACGCGCGGGTCGGCATGCTGGCCCTGTTCGCCCGGATCTGCCTGGCCGGGCTGCGCCGCTTCCCCGAGCTGAACGCCACGGTGGACACCGAGCGGCAGGAGATCGTCCGGATGTCGCGGGTCCACCTGGGGTTCGCCGCGCAGACCGACCGGGGCCTGGTGGTGCCGGTCGTCCGCGACGCCCACCGGCTGACGCTCGCCGAACTCGCCGCCGCGCTGCGCGAGCGCACCGACCGGGCGCGCGAGGCGCGGCTCGCGCCGGCCGACCTCACCGGGGGCACGTTCACGCTCAACAACTACGGGGTGTTCGGGGTGGACGGCTCCACTCCGATCATCAACCACCCCGAGGCGGCCATGCTGGGCGTCGGCCGGATCGCCGACAAACCATGGGCGTTCGAGGGCGAGGTCCGCCTGCGCAAGGTGGCGCAGCTCTCGCTCACCTTCGACCACCGGGTCTGCGACGGCGCCGTCGCGGGAGGCTTCCTGCGGTTCGTCGCCGACTGCGTGGAGCGGCCCGAGGTACTGGTCACCCACCTGTGACGGGTACGGCGGCGCGCGCCGCCGTACCCTGCGGGGTCAGCCGTCGTAGTCCAGGGTCAGCTCGTCGGAGGCCGGGACGGCCTGGCAGGTGAGGACGAATCCGGCGGCCAGCTCTTCGGGTTCCAGCGCGAAGTTGCGCCGCATGTCCACCTCGCCGCTGACCAGCCGGGCCCGGCAGGTGCCGCAGACGCCGCTGCGGCACGCGTACGGCGCGTCGGGACGGACCCGCCGCGCGGCGTCCAGCAGCCGGGTCTCGCGCGTGGCGCGCAGCGTGGTGGCCCGGCCGTCCAGCACGATCGTCACCTCGCTGCCCTGCGCCTCCTCGGCCGGCTCGTCGTGCCGCCGCGGGGCGGGGGCCTCGTCCTCGACGTAGAACAGCTCCTGGTGGACGCGCTCGCGCGGCACGCCGAGATCGGCGAGCACCCGGCGGGTCTCCATGACCAGGTCCAGCGGCCCGCACAGCCACCAGTGCCCCACCTCGGCCACCGGGTACAGCCTGGGCAGCAGACCCGCCAGGGCGGCGTGGTCGAGCCTGCCGCCGAGCCCGGCCTCCCTCGGCTCCCGCGACAGCACGTGCGCCACGTCGAACCGGTCCAGGTGGGCGTCCTTCAGGTCGGCCAGCTCGTCGGCGAACATCACCGTCTGGCCGCGGCGGTTGGCGTACAGCAGGGAGACTCGCGCGCCGGGGTCGCGCAGGACGGCCCCGGCGATGGACATGATCGGCGTGATGCCGGACCCGGCGGCGATCAGGACGTGGTGCTGCGGCCGGTCCAGGGGCGGGGTGAAGTTCCCGGAAGGCGGCAGTGCCTCGATCACGTCGCCGGGGCGGACCTCGTGGACCAGCCAGGAGGAGAACAGGCCGGAGGGCACCTCGCGCACCCCGATCCGCAGGGCCTCCCCGCCGGGGGCGCAGATCGAGTAGGAGCGGCGTTCCTCCCGGCCTTCGACCAGCCGCCGCAGAGTCAGGAACTGCCCGGGCGCGAAGGCGAACGCCCCGGACGCTGCCGCGGGGACGTCGAAGGTGATCGCGACGGCGTCGTCGCACAACCGCTCGACCTCCTGGACGGGCAGCGGGTGAAAGCGGCTCACGGCTTCAGATCTCCTTGACGCGTTCGAACGGTTCGAGACAGCGGCGGCAGCGGTGCAGCGCCTTGCAGGCGGTGGAGCCGAACGGCGACAGCTCGATGGTGTCGGCCGAGTCGCAGCGCGGGCAGCGCACCACCCGCCTGATCGGCCCCAGCTCGACCGCCCCCGGGCGGCGGGCCGCGCCGGGGGGCGCTATCCCGGCCGCGTGCAGCTTCTCCCGGCCCGCCGCGGAGATCCAGTCGGTGGTCCACGGCGGGTCCAGTACCGTGCGCACCTCGACCCTGGGGTAGCCCTCCTCGCGCAGCCGGGCGCGCAGGTCCTCCCGCATCGCCTCGATCGCGGGGCAGCCGGTGTAGGTGGGCGTGATGGACACCACCACCACGCCGTCCGTCTCGCGCACGTCGCGCAGCACGCCCAGCTCGGCCAGGGTCAGCACGGGCAGTTCGGGGTCCATCACGGTCTCCGCGGCCTGCCTGGCGGTCACCATGTCGCCTCCGGGTGGGCACGGGCCACGCTCTGCAGCTCGCCGAGCAGCGCGGGCATGGCGGCCGAGTGCTCGCCGTACCGGCCGGTGCCACCGCGCGGCGGCTCGGGCAGCGGCCGATGGCGCAGCGTGGCCGCCGCGGCGACCTGGGCCAGCACCTGTTCCAGTTCGGGGCGCGCGGTGGCCGGGTCGACGCCGATCCCGGCGACCGCCATCCGGAGTTCGACGGGGTGGGCGTGCAGCAGTTCGGCGGCGCCGTCCAGGATGGAGTCCCAGGCGAGCTGGGCGCGCCGGTGGGAGACGTCGGTGCCGTCGCCGAGCCTGACGACCCACTGCGCGGCATGGTCGCGGTGGTAGGCCAGTTCCTTGACGGCCTTCTTGGCCACGGCCGCCAGGCCGGCGTCCCGCGAGCGGGTCAGCCCGCCGAACACGGTCAGCCGCCAGGTGGCGAACACCAGCAGCCCGGTCATGGCCACCGCGAAGTCGCCGGTCGTCTCGGTGAACCGCACGTTGCGGAACTCCGCGGCCTCCCGGAAGAACGCCAGCCGGTCCTCGTCCCGCCCGGCCCCTTCGGCCTCGCCCGCCATGGTGAGCAGCAGGCGGGCCTGGCCGAGCAGGTCGAGCGCGATGTTGGCGAGCGCGACCTCTTCTTCGATCTCCGGGGCGCGGGCGCACCACTCCTGAAGGCGGTGCGACATGATCAGCGCGTCGTCGCCGAGCATCAGGCAGTACGCCGCCAGGTCCGCGGACTCGACGGGCTCTGTGGACTCAGATGTGAGGGACGTCATCGGGGATCTCGTAGAACGTGGGGTGACGGTAGATCTTGTCGGCGTTCGGGGCGAAGAACGGGTCGCGCTCCTCTGGGCTGGAGGCGGTGATGTGCTCGCTGCGCACCACCCAGATGCTCACGCCCTCGCCCCTGCGGGTGTAGAGGTCGCGCGCGTTGTGCAGGGCCATGGCCTCGTCGGCGGCGCGCAGCGAGCCGGCGTGCACGTGGTTCAGGCCGCGCCTGGCGCGGACGAACACCTCCCACAGCGGCCAGCTCATGCCGCCCGCCCTACCTGCTTGGCGGCGTGCGCCGAGGCCGCCTCGCGCACCCAGGCGCCCTCCTCGTGCGCGGATCGCCGTACGGCGATCCGCTCGGCGTTGCACGGCCCGTCGCCGGCGATCACGCGGCGGAACTCCTCCCAGTCCACCTCGCCGAAGTCGTAGTGCCCGCGCTCTTCGTTCCAGCGCAGCTCCGGGTCGGGCAGCCGGATCCCGAGGGCGCCGGCCTGCGGCACGCTCATGTCCACGAACCGCTGCCGCAGCTCGTCGTTGGAGTGCCGCTTGATCTTCCAGGCCATCGACCGGGCGGTGTTGGGCGACTCGGCGTCCGGCGGGCCGAACATCATCAGCGACGGCCACCACCACCGGTCCACCGCGTCCTGGACCATCTCGCGCTGCGCCGGGGTGCCGCGCATCATCGTCATCAGCAGCTCATAGCCCTGCCGCTGGTGGAAGGACTCCTCCTTGCAGATGCGGATCATCGCCCGCGCGTAGGGGCCGTAGGAGGTACGGCACAGCGGCACCTGGTTGCAGATCGCCGCCCCGTCCACCAGCCAGCCGATCACCCCGACGTCGGCGAAGGTCAGGGACGGGTAGTTGAAGATGGAGGAGTACTTCTGCGCGCCGGAGATCAGCTTGGCGGTGAGGTCGGCCCGGTCCGCGCCGAGGGTCTCGGCCGCCGCGTACAGGTACAGGCCGTGGCCGGCCTCGTCCTGGACCTTGGCCAGCAGGATCGCCTTGCGCCGCAGCGAGGGGGCCCGGGTGATCCAGCGGCCCTCCGGCTGCATGCCGATGATCTCGGAGTGGGCGTGCTGGGCGATCTGCCGGACCATCGTGGTGCGGTAGGCGTCCGGCATCCGGTCACGGGGCTCGATCCGCTGGTCGCGGGCGATGATCGCGTCGAAGTCGGTCATTCCGTCCCCTCCTTTCCGACCATGGTGAGCACGTCGTAGGCGGCCACCACGGCCCCGTCCTGGTTGGTCACCCGGGTGTCCCAGCGCACCTCGCCGTAGTCGGCGTCCTCGCGGGGGGTGATCTGCTTGGCGGTCAGGGTCACGCTCAGGTCGTCGCCGGGGTAGACGGGCGTCAGGAAGCGCAGGTTCTCCAGGCCGTAGTTGGCCAGCACCGGACCGGGGTCGGGGTCCACGAACAGGCCCGCGGCCAGCGAGACGATCAGGTAGCCGTGCGCCACCCGGCCCTCGAAGAACGGGTTGGCGGCGGCGGCCTCCTGGTTCATGTGCGCGTAGAAGGTGTCGCCGGTGAACTCCGCGAAGTGCTCGACGTCCGCGAGCGTCACGGTGCGCGGGCCCGCGGTCACCGAGTCGCCCACCCGGAGTTCGCCGAGGTGCTTGCGGAAGGGGTGGACGCCCTCGGCGCGCGGCGCGCCCTGGGTCCACCGCCCGGTGAGGGCGCTCATCATGGCCGGTCCGGCCTGCACCGCCGTGCGCTGCATGTGGTGCAGCACGCCCCGGATGCCGCCCAGTTCCTCGCCGCCCCCGGCCCTGCCGGGACCGCCGTGCACGAGCATCGGCAGCGGCGAGCCGTGACCGGTGGACTCCGCGGCGTCCTCGGCGTTGAGCACCAGGATGCGGCCGTGCCAGGGCGCGACCCCGAACACCACCTCGCGGGCGAAGCCGGTGTCGGCGGTCACGACCGAGCCGACCAGGCTGCCCCGGCCGCGCGCCGCCAGTTCGACCGCCTCCCGCGTCGAGTTGTACGGGATCAGCGTGGCGACCGGTCCGAACGCCTCCACCTCGTGGACCTCGCCGCGCCCGGGGTCGTCCGCCCGCAGCAGGATCGGCGACAGGAACGCCCCCCGCTCGGCGTCGGCGTCGATCACCGCCACCCGGCCGGGGTCGCCGTAGATCGTGTCGGCCGCGCCCATCAGGGCCTTGACCGCGCGGCGGACCTCGTCGCGCTGCTCGCGGGCGGCCAGCGGGCCCATGGTGACCCCGTCGCCGGCCGGGTTTCCGATCTTCACGGCGGCCAGGCGTTCCGCGGTGGCCTCGGCCACCGCGGCGAGCAGGCCGGCCGGGACGATGGCGCGGCGGATCGCGGTGCACTTCTGCCCGGCCTTGGCGGTCATCTCGGTGACGAGCTGCTGGACGTACAGGTCGAACTCCGGCGTGCCGGGCCGGGCGTCGGGGCCGAGCACGGAGCAGTTCAGCGAGTCGGCCTCGGCGTTGAAACGCACCGAACGGGCCGCGACCGTGGGGTGGTGGCGCAGCCGGGCCGCCGTGGCGGCCGAGCCGGTGAACCCCACGACGTCCTGCTCGGTGAGGTGGTCGAGCAGGTCGCCCGCCTCGCCGCAGAGCAGTTGCACGGTCCCCTCGGGCAGCAGACCGGACGCAACGATCAGCTCGACCAGCTTGTGGGTGAGGTACGCCGTCGGGGTGGCGGGCTTGATCAGGCTCGGCATCCCGGCCAGGAAGGCGGGCGCGAGCTTCTCCAGCGGCCCCCACATCGGGAAGTTGAAGGCGTTGATCTGCACCGCGACGCCCGGCAGCGGCGTGCACAGGTGCCGGCCGACGAAGGTGCCGCCCTTGCCCAGCGGCTCCACCTCGCCTTCGACCAGCACGGTGTCGTTGGGCAGCTCGCGGCGGCCCTTGCTGCCGTAGGAGAGCAGCACGCCGATGCCGCCGTCCACGTCGATGCGGGAGTCGGCGAGGGTCGCGCCGGTGCGCGCCGACAGCGTGTACAGCTCCTTGCGGTGCTCGCGCAGGTACAGGGCGAGCTGCTTGAGCAGCAGGGCGCGCTGGTGGAAGGTCAGCTCGCGCAGCGCGGGGCCGCCGGTCGAGCGCCCGTACGCGAGCGCCGCCGCCCGGTCCACGCCGGTGGCGGAGATCCGGGCCACCTCCTCCCCGGTCACCGCGTCCAGAACCGGGCGTCCCTCATCCGGCGGGACGTGCCATCGGCCTGACACGAAGCTACGCAGTGCGGTCAACGTGGCCTCCTTGATTAACCTACCGGACGTTCAGTTAGTAATGTAACGTAGCCACATGACAGATGGAAGCCTCATCGCGGTCTCCACCGAGGGGCCGGTGGCCACGGTCACGCTGACCCGTCCCGCGCTCACCGCCCCGCTGAAGGACGAACTGCGCGACGCCGCCGACACGCTGGGGCGCGACCCCGAGGTGCGGGCGGTGGTCCTCACCGGCACGGGAAGGGCCTTCTGCGTGGGCCAGGACCTGGCCGAGCACGCCGCCGCGCTGGACGCCGATCCGGAGCACGCCTTCGACACGCTGCGCGAGCACTATCACCCCATCGTCCAGGCGCTGGCCACGATGCCCAAGCCGGTGATCGCCGCGGTGAACGGCTCCTGCGCGGGGGCGGGGCTCAGCATCGCCCTGGCGTGCGACCTGCGGATCGCGGCGGAGGGGGCACGGTTCGCCACCGCCTTCACCGGCATCGGCCTGACCTGTGACTCCGGGCTGTCGGCGAGCCTGGTCCGGGCGGTGGGCACGGCCCGCGCGGCCGAACTGGTGCTGCTCGGCGAGCCGTTCACCGCCGGGCAGGCCGCGGAGTGGGGCCTGGTGACCCGCGTCGTACCGGCGGGCGAGCTGACCGCCGCGGCGGCGGAACTGGCGGCTCGGCTGGCCGCCGGGCCGACCCTGGCCTTCGCCGAGGCCAAGCGGGCCATGGCCGCCGCCGCCACCCCGCCGCTGCCGGAGATCCTTGAGCGGGAGGCGGCGGCCCAGGCCCGGCTGGGGCGGACCACCGACCATCGCGACGCCGTGCGGGCCTTCCTGGACAAGCGCCGGCCGGTGTTCACCGGCCGCGCCGATCAGCTCCAGTCGTGAAAGCCCCGGCCGGTCTTGCGGCCCAGCTCGCCGCGGGCCACCTTGTCGCGCAGCAGTCGCGGCGGCGCGAACCGCTCGCCCAGCGTGCGGTGCAGGTACTCGGCGATGGCCAGGCGAACGTCGAGGCCGACCAGGTCGGTTGAGCGCAGCGGCCCCATCGGGTGCCGGTAGCCGAGTTCCATCGCCCGGTCGATGGACTCGGCGTCGGCCACGCCCTCTTCGAGCATCCTGATGGCCTCCAGGCCGAGCAGCACGCCGAGCCGGCTGGTGGCGAATCCCGGGGAGTCCGCCACCACCACCTCGGACTTGCCCAGCGCGCGCACCCAGCCCAGCGCCCGGTCCCGGGTCCGCTCCTCGGTGGCGGCGCCCATCACCACCTCCACCAGGCGGGAGGCGGGGACCGGGTTGAAGAAGTGCATGCCGAGGAAGCGCCCGGGGCGGCGGAGCACGGCGGCCAGCTCGCCGATCGACAGCGAGCTGGTGTTGCTGGCGATCACGGTGTCCTCGGTCACGACCCGTTCGGCCGCGGCCAGCACCTCCGCCTTCAGGGCGGCCTGCTCGGGCACCGCCTCCACGACGAGTTCCGCCGTGGCGGGCAGTTCGGCCACGGCGGTGACCACGCGCACCCGGCCGAGCACCACCACCGCGTCCTCGGCCAGCCTGCCCTTGCCCGCGGCGGTCCGCACGCCTTCGGCGATCCGCTCGGCGGCGGCCTCTGCGGCGACCGGCTCCGCCACGACCACCCGGGAACCGAGCGCCGCGAAACACTGGGCGATGCCCGCGCCCATCCGCCCGCCGCCGATCACCCCGACCTCGGCCGGGATCCCCGTCATGACGACCTCCTGTCCAGGAAGGCCCGCATGCGTTCCGCCTTGTCCTGCCCCTCGAAGAGCACGGCCTGGGCCAGGTCGTCGGCCACCGGGTGCGGGCCGCGGGCGTCCAGCACCAGCTTGGTCAGCCGCAGCGCCACCGGGGAGGAGGACGCCATCCGGTCCAGCAGCGCGTGCGCGCGCTCCAGCAGCCGGTCGGCCGGTACGACCTCGGCGACCAGCCCGGACCCGTGCGCCGCGGCGGCGTCCAGCCGCCTGCCGCCGAGCAGCACCTGTTTGGCGACCGACCGGCCGGCCAGCTCCGCCAGCCGCCAGCACGCCCCCGCCGCGGCGAGGATGCCGAGGCCCGGCTCGGGGTTGCCGAACACCGCCGACTCGCTCGCCAGCCTGATGTCGCAGGCGTAGGCCAGTTCGGCGCCGCCGCCGAGCGCGTAGCCGTCCACCGCGGCCACGGTGGGCATCGGGAGCCGGGCGATCCGGTCGAACAGCCTGCTGTTGATGCCCGCCAGCGCCTCCTCCCGGCCGCGCTCCAGCAGTTCCCGGATGTCCGCGCCGGCCGCGAACACTCCACCCGCCCCGGTCAGCAGCAGCAGGCGGGGACGCCGCTCCAGCTCGCCGCACAGCGTGTGCAGTTCGTCGACCATCGCGGCGTCGATGGCGTTACGCGCCTCAGGTCTGTTCAGCGTGACGACGACCCGGTCGTCCCGTTCTTCGACCAGTAGCGTCCGGTGGCTCATGCGTGCTCCATCCTTGCGACCTGGGCCCACCATATACTTACCGTACGTTCGGTTGGTTAGCTGGATCCGGACATGCCCCATAATGAACAAGGTGACGACGTTGGACCGAAGCCGGCCACGGCGGGGACGCCCGGGCTACAACAGGGAGAGCCTGCTCCAGGTGGCGGTCCAGGTCTTCAACGAGCGCGGCTATGACGGCACGAGCATGGACGACCTGTCCAAGAAGCTCGGCATCAGCAAGGCCGCCATCTACCACCACGTCTCCAGCAAGGACGAGCTGCTGGAGCTGGGCGTCAACCGCGCTCTCGACGGGCTCTTCGCGGCGGCGGCCGACGCGACCGCCGCCGAGGTCCCCGCGATCGACCGCCTCGCACAGCTCATCCGGGCCAGCGTCACGGTGCTGGTCGAGCGGCTGCCGTACGTCACCCTGCTGCTCAGGGTCCGGGGCAACACCGAGGTGGAGCAACGCGCGCTCGACCGGCGGCGGCAGTTCGACCGGCTGGTGGCCGGGCTGGTCGCCGAGGCCAAGGCCGACGGCGACATCCGCCCCGACGTCGATCCCGCGATCGCCGGCCGGCTGCTGTTCGGCATGGTCAACTCCGTGGTGGAGTGGTACCGGCCGAACGAGGCGACCAGCGCGGCCGAGCTGGCCGAGGCCATCCGCACGATGGCCTTCGACGGCTTCCGGCGCTGAGCACCCGGCGTGGCGGGCCGCCCGCCCCGCCACGCACGGCCTGCGGTCACCTGCCCACGTACACCGGGTCGCGCCCCTCGCGCAGCGCGGCCAGCCGCTCGGCGAAGTCCTGGGTGCCGAGCAACCGGTAGAGGGCGGGCACCAGTTCGGCGAAGACCTGGTGCGCGTGGCCCTCCAAGGCCAGGCGGCCCACCCGCAGCGTCTCGCGCAGCGCCAGCGGCGGGTGCGCGGCGATCGTCTCGGCGAGCGCCACGGCCCTGGCGAGCTGCCGCCCCGGCTCGACGACCTCCTGGACCAGGCCGAGCCGTAGCGCCTCGGCGGCGTCCCACGGCTCGCCGGTGAGGATCCAGCGCATCGCGTTGCCCCAGCCCACCTCCAGCGGCATGCGCAGGCCGCCGCCTCCCGCGGGCGTGGTCCCCCGGCTCACCTCCCCCTGGCTGAAGCTGGTGTCCGACGCGGCGACGCGGATGTCGGCGGCGAGCATCAGCTCGTGCGCCATCGCGCCGACGCGTCCCTGCACGGCGGCGACCAGGGGTTTGGACAGCCGCGTCGTCGTGCCGAACGGGTTGATCCTGCCCGGGCCGTCGGGGCTGTAGGTCCGGGCCTGGAGGGTGGGCAGGAAGCTCACCGGGTCCAGGCCGACGGAGAAGTCGGGGCCTGCCGCGTGCAGCACGACGACCACGACCGCCTCGTCGTTGTCGGCCCGGTGGTAGCACTCGCCCAGGGCCTGGAGCGTGGGCGGGTCTATGGCGTTGGCGGCGTCCGGCCGGTCCAGCCGGATCAGCGCCAGCCCGTCCCGCCGCTCGTAGCGGACCGTTTCCTGCTCGGTCGGGTTCATCTGTGGGTGTGACTCCTCGCTCATAGGGCCGGGCGGGGCAGCGGCGGCAGCGCCCGCTCGACCGCCTCGCCGATGGCCAGCAGCCGGCCGTCGGAACGGGCGGGGCCGACCAGCTCAAGGCCGATCGGCAGGCCGTCGGCGGACAGTCCCGACGGGACCGACAGGCATGGCAGCCCCGCGTTGCTCGGCGGGTCGGTGTTCCTGATGTAGGTGAAGAAGGTGTCCACGCTCGCGCCGTTGAGCTCCACCGTGCGGTCCTCCCCCGCCGGCCGGTGCGGGCGCGCCGGCAGCGGGGTCGTCGGTACCACGACGGCGCTCACGTCGTGGTCGGCGAAGTAGGCGCCGTAGGCCGCGCGCAGCGCCGGACGGTGGACGGTGAGCGCCTCCCGGTAGTCGGCGGCGGAGATCTGGTCCTCGTCCAGGATGGACTCCAGCGTCTCGCGTACCGTGTCGGTGGCGACCTGGGCCACCAGGTCGCGCAGCGAGATGGGCGCGGAGTGCTGGTAGAGGTAGGCCGACAGCTCCCGGCCCACCTCGTACAGCACCACGGCGAAGCTCACCAGCTCGTTGAGCCGCCGTACGTCCGGGATGTCCCGCTCGACCAGCACCGCGCCGCGCGCGGCCAGGCCGGCGAGCGCGCGTTCGGTCACCGCCGCGACGTCCGGGTCCAGGTCCTCGTAGAAGTGCCCGGCGGGAACGCCCAGCCGCAGGCCACGGAGGTCGGCGGTCACGGTCGGGTCGTCGCCCGCGGGGGCGCAGATCGCGTCGATCAGCCGGACGTCCGCCACCGAGCGGGCGATCGGCCCCGCGGTGTCCCGGCTGGAGGAGATCGGGATCATGCCGCGCCGGTCATAGCGTCCGTGCGAGGGCCGGAAGCCGACGCAGCCGCACAGCGCGGCCGGGATGCGGCAGGACCCGCCCGTGTCGGCCCCGATCCCGGCGGGGACCAGCCCGGCGGCCACCCCCGCCGCGGTGCCGCCGCTGCTGCCGCCCGGCAGGTGGCCGGGGGCGTAGGGGTTGCCCACCGCGCCGAACGCGGGGCTGTTGCCGGTGATCCCGAACGACAGCTCGCCGAGGGTCTGCTTGCCCATCAGCGTGCCGCCCGCGTCCAGCAGCCGCTGCGCGATCGGCGCGTTGCTGCGGGGCCGCCACTCGCGCAGCGCGGGCGTGGTCGCCGTGGTGGGCAGGTCCGCGGTGTCGATCGCGTCCTTGAGCGCGAACGGCAGGCCGTACAGGGGGCCGGGCCGGGGCCTGGCCTCGCGCACGGACCGCCGGATGAGCGCGGGGTCGTGCGTGACGTAGGTGTTGAGCGCCGCCAATCGGGCGGTCCGCTCGATCAGGGCCTCCACATAGTCTTCCAGCTTCAGATCACCGTCGCGCAGCAGGCGCACGGCCTCGACCGCGGACAGCCAGTGCGGCTCGGTTCCCATCGGATCACCCGCCTACAGTGCGATGGTGAGCGCGAACGGGACCATGCCGCGACGCCGCATGATCGCCGTGGCGAGCAACATGCCCGCCTCCGGACCCCTCGCGGTGGTGACGTCCCCCAGGTCCTCGATCCACTCGGCGGGCCACCCGAGGTCGCCCAGCAGCCCGGTGACCTCCGCCTTGGCGTCGTCGTCATCGCCGGACAGGAACGCCCGGGGGGCCTCCTTGAGCCGGTGCGGGTCGGTCATGACCGGGAAGAGCATGGTGCTGAGGGCCTTGACGACCTTGGTGTCCGGCAGCGCGGCCTGCAGGTGCTCGGCCAGGCTGCTGTTGGGGTAGGTCAGCGGGCCCGGCATGCCGCCCGGCCCCCGCTCGGTGGCGTTGGCCACGTCGATCAGGATCTTCCCGGACAGCTCATCGCCCAGCGCGCGCAGCCGGTCCACGGACGAGTCGCCGGGCGTGGCGTTGACGACCACCGAGGCCGCCCGCACGGCGTCGGCCGGGGTCGTGACCGTCACCGGCCTGCCCTCCCAGGCGGCGGAGACCTCGGTGGGGTTCCTGCTGCCGATGGCGACCTCATGCCCGGCCTCGGCGAACTTGGCGGCCAGGGTGCCGCCGACGCGCCCGGAACCGAGAACGGCGATGTTCGTCATTGTGTGCTCCTCATGGTGAGTGGGGGTGGTGGGGGTTCGTGGGGGGACCGGCGGGTCAGCCGGTTCCGTTCCGGGACAGCCACTGGTCGGCCTTGGCCAGCGTGGCCTCGCGGTCGAAGGAGTTGATCTGCTGGAGGAGGTCCCGCTTCAGGAACGCGTTCAGATCGACGGGACGCTCGATCACCTTGGCCTCCAGCAGCAGCCGCTGGGCCTCTCCCCAGCGATCGGCCTTGACCTCGCCGAAGGACTTCCCGTCGAAGGGGACGAGGGTCTTAGCCAGGGCTTCGAGCAGCGCCCGGGACTGCTCCGGCTCGCTCCACTGCTCGGGGGCCACCTGCCGCAGCGCCGCCTCGGCCACCTTCGGGCGCTCGATACCGGCGTAGGTGCCCCTGGCCAGCGCCCGGAAGAACCGGACCAGAGTGTCGCCATCGCTCAGCGACCGGGCGCGCACGATGTAGCCGCCGACGGGCAGCCCGCCGAGTCCCTGCGGGGTGATGTCCCGCACCGGCAGGCCCGCCTCGTCGAAGGCGAAGAAGTCGGTGAGCGTCCCGGCGTAGGCCGCGATCCGCCCGGACTGGAGTGTCTGCGCCACCGAGGGACTGCCCGGCCCGACCATCGTCGTGGTGACGTCGCCGATGGTCATGCCGGCCTTCTTCAGCGCGGCGGTGAGGTAGGCCCGGTCCTGGTCGGGTGAGGCCAGGCCGACGTTCTTGCCCTTGAGGTCGGCGACGCTCCTGATCCCGCTCTTCTCCGGGACGACGAGGCCGATCAGGAAGCCGTTGCCGCCGGTCCGCTCGTCGTACGGCAGGCGCAGGTCGTCCGTGCGGAGTGCGGCCGAGATCGCGTCCGTGGCCGCGACCAGGCCGATGTCGGCCTTGCCGTTCTGCACCAGGGCGGCGATCGGGATGTTGTCGGCCACCGGCGCGAGTTCGACCTTGAGCCCTTCCTCCTCGAAGAACCCGAGCTTGCGGGCCAGGACCTCGTTGAAGGTGAACAGCGAGTTCGGCGCCGGGGTGGCGAGCGTGAGCGTGCCGTCGGCCGCGCCGTCCGCGCCGCCGGTGCCGCCACCGGAGGAGCCGCAGGCGGCCAGGGCGAGCGCCAGCAGCGGGGCGAGCAGGCGGGCACGGCGGGGCCGCGATCTTTTCATGGGAGCCTCTTCTTCTGGGCCGCCGGATACGTGGGGGACCCGGGGGGCGCCGCGAGCCGGCGCAGGACGCGCTTCTCCCTGCGCCTGGTCATGGCGGGCAGGCCGGCGGCGTGCCGCCAGAAGACGACCGTGTGGTCGGCCCGGTTGATGGCCCCGTACAGCAGCAGGCCCATCCCGGTGAGGATGAGGACGACGGCGAAGGCGTCGTCCTGGTTCAACTGGGCGCTGTAGCGCTGGACGAGGAAGCCGAGCCCCTCCTGCGAGGACACGATCTCCGCGACGACCGCGCCCGCCAGCGCAAGGGTCAGCCCGATCCGCAGCCCCGCGAAGATCATCGGTGCGGCGGTGGGCAGCAGCAGGGCGGTGAAGGTCCGCTTCCTGCCGACGCGCAGGGACCGGAACAGCTCTTCGGCGTCAGGGTCGGGGGTCAGCAGGCCGGTGAGCGCGTTCACGAAGATCGGGAAGAAGGCGATCAGCCCGGCGATGACGATCTTGGAGGTGTACCCGAAGCCGAAGGCCGAGATCAGGATCGGCGCGATCGACAGCATCGGGAGAACTTGCAGGGTGACCGCGTACGGATAGATCATCTGGCGGAGCGGCCTGGACGACCCGGCCGCGATGGCGAGGCCGGTCCCGAGCACCGCGGCCAGCGCGAACCCCGCCAGCGTCTCGAAGAGGGTGGCCCCGAAGTGCGGCCAGATCAGGCCCTCGGCGAGGTGTTCGTAGATCGAGGCCACGACCTCGCCGGGCCTGGGCAGGATCAGGTCGCTGATCCAGCCCTGGGTGTTGGCGAGGTCCCAGAGGACCACGATGACCACGAACAGGGCGACCGGGGCGGCCACCCGGCCGCGGCCCGACGTCGGCATGCCGTTCGCGGCCGGGCGGGACCGCGCCGCGGATGTGAGTCGCCGGAACATTCCGATCAACCCCCTTCGCCGCAGGGAGGTTCGAGGCCGGCGCGCACGGTCAGGGCGAGTTCCTGGAACTCGGCCGTGTGCGCCGTCGCCAGTGAGCGGGGCCGGGGCAGCGGGATCGCCACGTCGGCCGCGATCGTCCCGGGCCGCGCGGTCATCACGATGACCCGGTCGGAGAGCAGGACGGCTTCGGAGATGTTGTGGGTGATGAAGACGGTGGCCGAGGCCGAGCGCTCGTGGAGCCGCGCGAGCTGGAGGTTCAGGCTCTCCCGGGTCAACTCGTCGAGCGCGCCGAACGGCTCGTCGAGCAGGCGGACGTGCGCTCCGGTCATCAGCAGCCGGGCCAGGGCCACGCGCTGCTGCATGCCCCCGGACAACTGCTGCGGAAAACGGTGCTCGAAGCCCTGGAGGTGGAACAGGCCGAGCAGCCGCATGGCCTCGCGCAGATCGTCCTCGCGTACCCGGCGGTGCAGGCCGACCGGGAGCAGGACGTTCTCCAGGGAGGTCTTCCAGGCCAGCAGGGCGGGGCGCTGGAACATCATGCCCACGTCCCTGCGGGGCGCGGTGACCGGCTCGCCGTCCACCTCGACCGAGCCGCTGGTGCTGGGGACCAGCCCGGCGATGATCCGGAGCAGGGTCGACTTCCCGCAGCCGCTGGAGCCGACGATCGAGACGAACTCCCCGGGCGCAACGGTGAGGCTCAGGTCCTTCACCGCCTCGACCCCGCTGTCGAACCTCTTGCCGACCGCGCGCAGCCGTACGGCGGCGCCCCCGGACACCTCGCCGGTGGTCACGGCGGCGCTCGCCGCCTTCGGGTTTGCGGGTGTGGTGTTGATGTGCGCCTCCTCGGGTGAGGCCAACGGAACGACCGTTCGCCGCGGGCCGATCGCTCTCTCGGTGGCGTGGGTCTATCTACCGGGCTCGGCCGGGCCCGTGCGGGGCGGCCGTTCATCGAGGACGCGCCGCATCTTCCCGGCCGACCGCTCGATCTCGCCGGGCGCGACCACCTCGACCGCGACGCTGACGCCGATCACGTTCTTGATCGACTTGCGCAGGTCGGCGGCGGCGCCCACCGCGTCGCGGGCGGTCGCGGCGGGCCGCCGTTCCACCCGCACGGTCAGCGCGTCGAGCGCGCCCTCGCGGGTCAGCACGCACTGGAAGTGCGGGGCCAGGTCCGCCGTCGTGAGCAGCAGTTCCTCGATCTGCGTGGGGAACAGGTTCACCCCGCGCAGGATGATCATGTCGTCGGTGCGGCCGGAGATGCGCTCGATCCTGCGCATCGGCCGGGCGGTGCCCGGGAGCAGCCGGGTACGGTCGCGGGTGCGGTACCGGAGCACCGGCATGGCCTGTTTGGTCAGCGAGGTGAACACCAGTTCGCCTTCCTCTCCGTCCGGCAGCACCTCGCCGGTCTCCGGGTCGACGATCTCGGGGTAGAAGTGGTCCTCCCAGACGTGCAGGCCGTCCTTGGTCTCGACGCACTCCTGCGCCACGCCCGGCCCGATGATCTCCGAGAGCCCGTAGATGTCGACCGCGTCGATGCCGGTCCGCTCCTCGATCTCCCGCCGCATCTCGTTCGTCCACGGTTCGGCGCCGAAGATCCCGATGCGCAGGGACGTCGTACGCGGGTCCACGCCCTGGCGTTCCATCTCCTCGATCAGCGCGAGCATGTAGGACGGGGTGACCGAGATGATGTCCGGCCGCAGGTCCTGGATCAGGCGGACCTGCCGTTCGGTCATCCCGCCGGAGACCGGGATCACCGTGCAGCCCAGTTTCTCCGCCCCGGCGTGCAGCCCGAGACCGCCGGTGAACAGGCCGTAGCCGTAGGCGTTGTGCAGGCGGTCGCCCGGCCGGCCGCCCGCCGCGCGGATGCTCCGGGCGACCACGGTGGCCCAGGTGTCCAGGTCCTCCCGGGTGTATCCGACGATGGTCGGCCGCCCGGTCGTGCCCGATGAGGCGTGGACGCGGGCCAGCCGCTCCGGCGGGACGGCGAACATACCGTACGGATAATCGGCCGCCCGCAGGTCGTCCTTGGTGGTGAAGGGGAGCCTCGCGAGGTCGGGCAGGGCCCTGATGTCGCCGGGGGCCACGCCCGCCTCGTCCAGGGCCCTGCGGTAGTGGGGCACGTTGTCGTAGGCGTGCCGTACCGAGCGGCGCAGCCGCCTGAGCTGCAGATCGCGCAGCTCGCCGATGGTCGCCGTCTCTATCGGCTCAAGGTTCCCTGCGGAGGTGGACGAGGTCATGGGGGCGCCTTCCCGCCCGAGGGGGATCGGGCATCGGGTGGTTTCACGAGAAGATGGCCGAGATGCGGGCGTGGTCCTTCTCATCGAGCCGGATGGTCTGGGCCTCCTTGACCGCGTCCCACTGCTCGAAGGTCCGTGGCGCGACGATCGGCGCGCTGACCGCCGGGTGGTCGCGGAGCCAGGCCAGCGCGAGACCGGAGACGCTGACCGTCAGTTCGCGCGCGATCTCCCGGAGCGCGGTGACCCTTTCCAGGTTCTCCGGTGTGTAGAAGCCCTTGTAGTAGATGTTCCCGGCCACCGCGATCCGGCTGCCGGCCTGCGGCTCGGCGCCGTCGAGGTAGCGTTCGGACAGCACCCCGCCGGCCAGCGGGGAGAACGGCGTGTACCCCAGGCCCTCGCTCATCACCAGCGGGAGGACCCGCGCCTCGTCCTCGCGATCGAGGAGGTTCAGCCGGTTCTCGACCGTGACGGGCCGGTGCAGCCCCTTTGCGTCCGCCGTGTGCAGGATGATCTCCAACTGCTCGCCACTGACGTTGCTGACACCGTACGCCCCGATCGCCCCGGATTCCTGGGCGCGGCTGAACGCCTCCAGCGTCTCCTCGATCGGCGTGTCCGGGTCGGGCACGTGCGACAGGAACAGGTCGACCCGGCCCAGGCGCTCGGCGCTCCGCGCCAGCCGCCCCTCGATGTGCTCCCTGGACAGGTCGAACCCGCGGGAGCCGTCGGGCCTGCTGATCAGCCCCACCTTGGTCGAGATCAGGACGCCGGCGGGCCGCCGGTCGTGCAGCCAGCGCCCGACGACCTTCTCGCTCTCGCCCCCGCCGTAGGAGTCGGCGGTGTCGATCATGTTGATCCCGAGGTCCATCGCCTCGTCGAGCCGCTCGAATCCCTCCTCGGCGCTCAGGCCGAAGCGGCGGGTGCTCGTGGACGCGCCGATTCCGCCGATCGAACCGGCGCCGAAGACGAACTCGCTGATCTCGATGCCGGACGCACCGAGGGGGACCTTACGCATGGCTCGAACACCACTCTTCCTGGAGGTCTGCTGGTTTCAATGGGGACTTACCGCTTCTGACCGGCGGGAATACGCGCTCAGCCGATCGTGGCGAGGACTTCGACCACGGCCGCCTGTAGCGCCGGGGTCGTCGCCAGGAAGTCCTCGCTTTCCAGGCTCCAGGGCCGCCCGCGTGTGTCGGAGACGACGCCGCCGGCCTCCGCGACCAGCAGCGCGCCCGCGAGCAGCCCGGAACGCACCTGGCTGTACTGCCAGAACGCCTCCATCCGGCCGGCGGCGATCTGGATGAGCTGCAAGGTGGCGGGCACCGAGACCCGGATCACCATGGCGGCGTTGAGCATCGCGGTGACGGAGGCGCCGATGCGCTCGAAGGTCTCGGCGGACTCCCCCGGCCTGGCCTGGCCGGTTCCGACGAGCGCGCCCTCGATGCCCTTCTTCGGGGAGTGCCGCAGCGGGACGCCGTCGAGGAAGGCGCCGCCCCCCTGGACGGCGGTGTAGGTCTCGCCGGTCAGCGGCAGGTGCACCGCCGTGAGGACGGGCGTGTTGTCCCGCACCAGCGTGGCCGTCACGCCCCAGTCGTGCATGCCGTGGACGTGGTTGATGTTGCCCTCGACCGGGTCGGTCACCCACCACTCCCCGCCGGGGAGCGCGCCGCTTTCCAGCTCGTCCTCCACCCAGCCGGCCTCGGGCCGCAGCCGGGCGAGTTCCGGCCGCAGCACCGCGAGCGAGGCGTCGTCGTTGGCGTGGATCCCGGCCACCACCTCGTCCCGTCCACCGAGGTCGGGCGTCGTGGAGAACCGTTCGAGCACCCGCGCTCCGGTCTTGCGCACCACGGCGGCGACCTCCAGGGCGAGCTTCCGGTCGCCGGGGGTCCGCGCGCCGGGTTTCGTCGTGCCGTTCGGGTACGGTGACATGCTCGATCACTCCAATGGGGGTACACGCCGGGCGGGGCCGTGCGCCCGGCGGGCGGGTCGGGAGGTACCGCTCAGCGCGAGCCGGCCGGCTCGACGGGGATCGCGAGGCCGGCCCGGGCCTCGATCACCTCCGACGCCGTGAACACGGCCTCTTCCTCGAAGGGGCGGCCGATGACCTGCACACCGACGGGCGCGCCCGCCGTACCGAGGGCGACCGGCAGGCCGAGCGCCGGCAGACCGAGGACCGGCACGGACATCAGCGGCCACTGCCGTCCCATCAGCTCCGCCGTACGCTCGGCGGACTCGGCGTCCGCGCCCATCGTGAACGGCGGCTCGCCGGACACCGGGGTGAGGACGAGGTGGTGGCGGTCGGCGAAGACCGACATCTCCCGGCGCAGCATGCCGCGCCGGGACCACCCGGCGACGAACCCGGGCAGGTCCACCTGCCCGAACTCCTCGCGGTAGGCGGCGTACATGAGGTCGAAGAAGCGCCGGAAGCCGGGGTCGCCGACGCGCGCGACCTCCGCCACCATGCCGATCTCGAACTCGGTGAGCGCCAGCAGCCACCACAGCCGGGCGGCCTCGCCGAGCAGCGGCAGCTCGACCTCCTCGACCGTGTAGCCGGCGTCGGCCAGCCAGCCGGCGGCGGTGCGCGCGGCCTCGACGCTCTCCGGCGTGGATGAGCCGCGCAGCCCCGGCCCGCCCGGATCGGTCACGACCGCGACCCTGGGGCGCTCCGGCGAGCCGGGGATCCGGCTGCCTGCGGCGACCGCCCGGGGGTCCCTGGCGTCGTAGGTCTCCATCGCCCGCAGCCCGAGGCGCAGGTCGGCCACGGTCCGCGCGATCGGGCCCTGCTCGACGAACGCCTGAACCGCCATCGGCGGGTCGAAGGACGGCGACCCGGACCAGGCGGGCACCCGCCCGGGCGTCGGCCGGAGGCCCGCCACCCCGCAGCACGCCGCCGGGTAGCGGATCGAGCCGCCGATGTCGCTGCCCTGCGCGAGCGCGCACATGCCGAGCGCCACGGCCGCCGCCGCGCCGCCGCTGGAGCCGCCGGGGGTCACCGCCGGGTTCCAGGGGTTGACCGTCGCGCCGTACAGGTCGTTCTCCGTGGTCCAGCGGGTGGCGAACGGCGGGCTGTTGGTACGGCCGACGAAGATCGCTCCGGCATCGAGCCAGCTCGACACCTGCGGGTCGTTCTCGGTCGCGATGTGGCCGGCGTAGGCCGCGACCCCTTCGGTGGTGGGCAGCCCGGCCACGTTGGTGTTGACCTTGAAGGTCACCGGCACGCCGTGCAGCGGGCCGAGCGGCGCGCCCCGGCGCTGGCGGTCGTCGGCCGCCCGCGCGGCGTCGAGCGCCTCGTCCGCGCGTACCTCGACGAGCGCGTTCGCCTTGCCGTTGACCTCCTCGACGCGGGCGAGCACCGACCGGGTCGCCTCGGCCGCCGAGAAGGCGCCGGTACGCACTCCCCGGGCCATGTCCATGGCGGACATCTGCCAGATCTCCATGCCGCGCCGCTCCTTGCTCATCCGCCGGCTGGGGTACAGCCCCGACCCTAGGAGCGGGCAATGCTTATGGCCAGTGCATGTTTGGTAGGGGTAAATTTACTCTGGTGCAATTGGATTTGAATCTGCTCACCGCGCTGGACGCCCTGCTGGAGGAAAGCAGCGTGGCGGGGGCGGCGGAACGGCTCAACCTCTCCGCGCCGGCCATGAGCCGGACGCTCGGCCGGATCCGGCGCATCACGGGCGACCAGATCCTCGTGCGCACCGGCCGCACGATGATCCCGACACCGCACGCCCTGGCGATCCGTGATGAGGTCCACCACCTGGTGCAGCAGGCGCGCGGACTGCTCCAGCGGGAGCGCGAGCTGGACCTCGCGCACCTGAACCGGGTCTTTTCGGTACGCGGCCACGACGCGGTGACGGCCGTGATCGGCCCCAGCCTGACCACCGCCTTCCGCGAACAGGCCCCCGGTGTGTCGATCAGGCTCCTGGCCGAGGCCACCACCGACACCAACGAGCTACGGCACGGCCGGGTCGATCTGGAGATCGGTTCGACGGAGCCCGCCCTGCCGGAGATCAGCCACGACACGGTCGGTCACGACCGGCTCGTCGCGGCGGTCGGGCCCGGCCATCCGCTGGCCACCGGCGACCTCACCGCCGAGCGGTTCGCCGGGGCGGATCACGTCATCGTCTCGCGGCGCGGCAGGCTGAAGGACCCGCTGGACGACCTGCTCAGACAGCGCGGGCTGCGGCGGCGGGTCGTCGCCTCGGCCCCCTCCAGCACCGCCGGGCTGTACATGGCCGCCGGCAACGAACTGGTGGTCGCGGTGCCCGAGCACATGTGCGCGCCCACGATCGGCATGCTGGGCCTGCGCGTCCGGCCGCTGCCGTTCGACCTGCCCCCGGTACCGATCATCATGGCCTGGCACCAGCGCTACGACAACGACAGGGCGCACATGTGGCTGCGCGACCGCATCCGCGACGCGCTGGCGTTCTACGAGCGCGGGGAGTGAGGCGACGGCATGGACCGGGAACACGGCGAGGCGGTGGTGGTTCAGAGGGTCGGCGGCCTGGAGGTCATCGCGCTGCGCGACTCCGCCGACGTCTTTCCCTCCGGCAGGGAGGAGATGTTCCCCGATGCGACGGCGGCCGACTGGTCGCGGGCGCGGGGGGCCGACCCCGGGGCGTTCGGTCCCGGCCTTGTGTGGCGGCTGGACTTCCGGTGTTACGCCGTCCGGCGGCCGGGGGGCGAGGTCGTGCTCGTGGACGCCGGGGTGGGGCCGCCCGGTAGCCCCGGGTCGAAGTGGGCCGCGCCGGGGCGGCTGCCCGAACTCCTCGCCACGGCCCGTATCGACGTGGCCGATGTGGATCTGGTGGTGCTGACCCACGTACACGAGGACCACATGGGCTGGTCGGTGAGCCCCGCCGGGGTGCCGATGTTCCCGGAGGCGGAGTATGTGGTCCAGCGGACGGAGGTGGCGCGGCTCGCCGCGGACGGCCCGATGCGGGAGTACCTGATCGTCCCGCTCCAGCGGGCCGGCCTGCTGCGGGAGATCTCCGGCCGGCGGCGGCTGGCGGGCGCCGGGGGCGGCCGGATCACCGCCGTCCCGACGCCTGGGCACACCGCCGGACACCAGTCGGTCCTGGTGGAGGACCGCGGCAGGCACCTGGTGATCACCGGGGACGTGCTGGTGCACGCCGTGCAACTGGTCAGCCCGCGGGTCGGCTACGCGCTGGAGGACGACCGGGCGGTGGCCGCCGCGACCCGCGTGGAACTGCTCGCGGACGCGCGGCGGCGCGGTGCCACGCTCGCGACGGCCCACCTGACCCGCCCGTTCGTCGGCTTCGCCGAGGCAGGTGTCTAGCGGTACACCCTGGCGCGCTTGATCTCGGCGGGCAGGACCGGCTTGCCGTCCACCGGCGGGGTCGGGCCGTCGGGCGCGGGCTGGATGCCGCCGGCCGCGACGCGGTCCAGGGCGGCGAGCCCGGGGCCGTCGACCGTGCCGAAGACGGTGTACAAGGGCGGCAGCCCGGAGTCGCCGTAGACCAGGAAGAACTGGCTGCCGTTGGTGTCGGGCCCGGCGTTGGCCATGGCCAGCACGCCGCGGGCGTACGTCTTGCGGGTGCCCGTGGTGTCGCCCGGCCACGGCGGCAGGTCGGTGGGCAGCTCGTCCTTGTAGCGGTAGCCGGGGCCGCCCTCGCCGGTGAAGCTCGGGTCGCCGCACTGCAGGACCTTCAGCCGGTCGTAGGCGGTGAGCCGGTGGCAGGCGGTGAAGTCGTAGAACTTGTGCCTGATCAGGTGGACGAAGCTCTGCACCGTGCAGGGCGCCTTGGCCGCGTGCAGGGTCAGCCCGATGGGGCCGTGGTTGGTCTTGAGCACCGCGTGGACGGGACGTGTCGGGGTGCGGCGCGGGTCGGGCGGGAGCGGCACCCTGCGCACGGGCGGATCGTCGGGGGTCTGCGTGTAGGCGCAGGGGCCCTTGGTCGTCCGGGGCGGCTTGTCCCCGCCGGCCGAGGCGGGCATCGCGCCCGCGGCGATCAGCGACCCGGTCGCCACCGCGGTGACGGCGAGTCGTAACAGCGCTCTGCTCGGCATGCTGTCCTCCAAGGGGGGTGGCCGACGGGCTCCCTGAGGTTTATTCGATCTGTTGCACGCCGTCAAGGGTCTCTGTCTCCGGGCCGTCGGCGAGGCGGGCGAGGGGGACGCCGGGCCTGCCGCCGAGGGCGGCGCTGATCAGGTCGCTGACTCCGGGCAGGCCGGTCAGCCGGATTCCGGCCCGGCGGATCAGCAGGGCGGCCGGCGAGGCGGGCAGGAACCAGTTCGCCCCGCGCCGGGCGCCGCGCTGCCGGGAGGCGACGATCGGCCGCCATACGCGCTCGTAGGCGGCGAGCGCCGCCTGGACACCGCCCGTGGTCTCCAGCCGCCGCGCCAGCAGGTGGCCGCCGGCCAGCGCGAGCGACGCGCCCTGGCTGGCCAGCGGGGACACCGCCGCGCACGCGTCGCCGAGCAGGGTGACCCTTCCCCGGCTCCAGCGGGGCAGCTCGATCTGGGCCATCTGGTCGTAGTAGATGTCCTCGGCGGCGGGGAGCGCGCCGAGGGCGCGGGGCACGATCCAGCGCAGCGAGCCGTACTCCTCGCGCAGCGCCTTCCGGACGTCGGCGGGGATGCGGGGATCGCCGGTACGGTGCACGGCGAAGGCCGTCACCCGCCCGTCCCCGACCCCGTACACGCCGAGCTGCCTGCCGTAGGAGTCGGTGAAACAGAACCGGCCCGCCAGCCGCCGGTGGACCTCCGGGTCGTCGAACAGCCAGGCGGCCATGTGGAAGCCCAGATGGCGAAGGTACCGGCGCTCCGGCCCGAAGATCATGCCCCGGACCGCGGAGTGGACGCCGTCCGCGCCGACCAGCAGGTCGGCCTGCTCCGCCGTGCCGTCGGAGAGGGTGAGGCGCACCGGGCCGCCCGCCTCCCCGGTGTCCTGCACCGACGCGATCGTGCGGCCGTAGCGGAGGTCCACGTCGCCGCCGATCCGCTCGCGCACCGCCAGTTCGATGTGCGGGCGCGGGACGGTCAGCAGCCGCCCGCGCTGGGCCTTGAGGAAGCCGCGCTGGTCAAGCCCGGCGACCCGGACGCCGGACTCGTTCACATACGTCCACTCGCGGACGGGGTGGCTCAGCTCCTTCAGCCGGGGCAGGACGCCCATCAGCTCGGCCGCGTCGTACCCCAGGCCCCAAAAATCGATCATGTAGCCCTGCTCGCGGGGCGCGGGGGCCTTCTCCACGACCACGACCCGCCAGCCCTGCGCGCCGAGCCGCTGGGCGAGGCCGAGCCCGGCGATCCCCGCGCCGGAGATCACGGCCTTCATCGGGGGCTCCCTTCCGAGGGCCGGCGGGGGACGAACCGCACGAACGCGATGAGGCGCCCCACCTCCTCGTAGTCGGCCGTGCCGCCGTCCACCGCGAACCCCATGAAGCGGGCGAGCCTCCTGGCCAGGCGGGGATGCCTGCGCCCGTAGCGGGCCATGAGCCGCGCGCCTTCCTCGGGGGACAGCGGCTCGGCGGTCATGGGCCGCGGGCGCGCGCCGAGCCGCACGACCACCTCGGGGTTGCGCAGCACGTTGCGGTACCAGTCGGAGCGGGTGCCGTAGCCCGACGGCCCGATGTGACCGCCGGTGACCGGGTCGTGCTCGATCGCCTCGATGACGACCTGGCGGGGCTTTCCGCTCACCCGGCCGATGTGGGTGAGCAGCATGAGCCGCCCGCCGAACAGGCCGCCGAGGCGCGCCCGGAACAGCAGGACGGGCAGCCGGAACGCCAGCCGCCGCAGGCCGGTGGGCGGGGCCGGCGTCGCGATTCGCCTCATGATCACCTCCCGGTCCCGGCAATCGACTTGGACGATCGCCTTGGGCAATTGTCCAAAACAGTAGCACGACCTCGCCCGGTGCTACTTTTGGGCGACCCCCCAGGGCGGTCGCCCGAGAAGCCGGAGGGTCCCGGGGAGGGGTGGAGATGGCGGAAAGATCGGCGGACCGGGGGCGGGCCACCCGGCAGCGCCTGCTCGCGGCGGCCGGCCCCCTGGTGGGCGAGGTGGGCTGGAGCGGGGTGACCACCCGGCTGGTCGCCGAGCGGGCGGGGCTCGCCCCGGGCCTCGTGCACTACCACTTCGCGTCCGTGACCGACCTCCTGGTCGCCGCGTGCACGGCCCATGCCCGCGCGATGCTCGACGAGACCGCGCGGCGGCTGACCGCGCACACCGACGTGTCCGCCGGCATCACCTGGCTGCTCGGCGAGCTGTCCCGCTACACCGGCGCCGACCCGGCCTCGCTCCTGCTGAACGAGGCGTTCATGGCCGCGGCGCGGGTGCCCGCGCTGCGGGCCGAGCTGGCCGGGCTGCTGGCCGGTTTCCGCTCGGAGGTCACCGGCTGGCTGCGCCGCGAGCGGCCGGAGGCGGACGCCGAGGCGCTGGCCGTACTGCTGGCCGCCGTCATCGACGGCATCATGCTGCACCGGGCCGTCGATCCCGCAACGGATCTGGCGGCGCTGGAAGGGCCGCTGCGCCTGCTGTTCGCCGGACGCGGCTGACCCGCCCGTACCACGCCCGCATCCCGGCCATATCGCCCGGCGATAACCGAAATGGACTGTTGACCGGCCCCTGGCCCCCACCTAGCATCCGAGCCGCAAGGCCGATCGGGCCGGAGTGACACGTCCGCCGCTCGTTCGAGCCTCCTGTCGCGGCGGCCGGAAAGAGGCATCGTGAGGTCATCCAAGGGATCGGCGGTCGCGGTCGCGCTCGCCGCGGGCATCGGCGTCGCAGCCGTCCCGGCGCAGGCCGACGCGCGATCCGCTACCGACGGCCCGGTCACGATCACCGCGACCGGCCACCACAACGGGCCGGTGCGGATCGACGTCACCGAGTCGGGTGAGAACTATCTCCTGATCGATCCGACCCGCCCCGGCACCAGGTGCGCCACCCCGGACGGCAGGACGGTGTCCATTCCCAAGGACCGCCCGCCCGGCCCCGGCAGCGAGACCTTCACGGCCTGCGTGGACATCATGTACGGCGCTCAGCGCCAGTGGGACATGCTGCGCGACTGGCTCGGCCGCAGCGGCCAGCTTGGCAACGGCCGCAACGCGCCCGCGGTCTACGACCCCGGCGGACGCGGCCCGATCTGGGGCGGTTACGTGGTGTTCGGCCGCATGCCCACCGGCGGAGCGCCCGCGACGACTTTGGACCTGGCCGGCCACCAGTTCGGCCATCTCGTCTACCAGAGCACGCCGGGCGGGACGGGCTCGGGCAACGAGAGCGGCGGCCTGTTCGAGGGGGCGTCCGACATCTTCGGCGTGCTCACCGACCACTACGCCGACCATCCACGAAACCGGCCCAACTATGTGATCGGCGATTCCCCGAGCCTGATGGGGAACCGCCCGCTGCGCTACATGTACAACCCGAGCCTGCTCGGTGATCCGAACTGCTACTCCAGCGCGATTCCCAGCACCGAGGTACACGCCGCGGCGGGTCCGCTGAACCACTGGTTCTACCTGCTGGCCGAGGGCGCGAATCCGGGCGGCGGCAAGCCGTCCAGCCCGGTCTGCGGGGGCGACCCGGCGGCCCTGACCGGCATCGGCATCCGGCAGGCCGGCCGGATCTTCATGGGCGCGCTCCAGCGGAAGACCACCCAGTGGAGCTACGCCAAGACCCGGGTGGCCTCTGTGGCCGCCGCGATCGACCTGTTCGGTCCCGGTTCGGCCGAGTGCGCGATCACCAAGGCGGCCTGGAGGGCCGTCAACGTGCAGGAGCAGCCGGGCGAGGCGTCCTGCGCCGGACCGGCCCCCTCCCCGGCTCCGGCCGTTCCCTAGCGGCCGGTCCCGCCGTGCCCGTCCGGCGAATGTGGCCGGACGCGGGCGGTGGAACCGTTACGCTGTCGGCCCAAGGACGCCCAAAGACGCGCAGGCAGGCATCGCCATTCCGTGATACGCGCTAGCATTCCATTAAGCGGAATTGCGAGGAGAGAGTGCAGTGGCTGATGCCCAATCCCCCGTGGGGAGCGTCGATCGTGCCCTGTTGATCCTGCAGGAGATCGGCAAACACAGCAGAGGGATCACGCTGGACGAACTCGCGACCCGGCTCGGCCTGCCCAAGAGTTCCCTGCACCGGCTGCTCGGCGCGCTCAAGCACCGCGGGTTCGCCGCGCAGCCGGAGACCAGCGGGCCCTACTTCCTGGGCACCGAGATGCTGGCCACGGCCTTCCGGTTCTACGAGGCGATGGACCTGCGCACCCTGGTCCGGCCGCTGCTGCTGCGGCTGGGCGAGGAGTTCGCCGAGACCGTGCACATGGCCACGCTCGACGGCGGCGAGGTCGTCTACCTGGACAAGGTCGAGGCGATCAGGTCGATCACGATGACCTCGGTGATCGGCGGGCGCAACTCGGCCCACTGCACCGGCGTGGGCAAGGCGCTGCTGGCGTGGACGTACCCGACGGACGAGGCGCTTCGGGCGTGGGCGGACCGGTACGGCCCGCTGGGCACCCGGACCCGCAACACCATCACCAACCCCGCCAAGCTGGCCACCCACCTGGACCAGGTCAGGCAGCGCGGCTACGCGCTGGACCTGGAGGAGAACGAGCCGGGGGTGCGGTGCGTGGCGGCCCCGGTGTTCATGGGCCGGTCCGCCCCGGTGGCGGCGGTGAGCGTGACCGCGATCAAGGACCGCATGTCGCCGGCCAGGATGGAGGAGGTCGGCCACGGCCTGCGCCGCGCGATAGCCGAGCAGGTCTGAACCCCGCCCCCGGGCGGGGCGGGGTGTGGCGGCGGGTCCGGCACACGGCCCCGCCGCGTGTTCAGCCCTTGACCGCGCCGGTCAGCGCCTGGACGAAGCGGCGCTGGCCGACCAGGAACACCACGAGCACCGGCAGCGTGACCATGACCGCGCCCGCCATGATCGCGGGCCAGTTGGCCCGGTGCAGCCCCTGGAAGGTGGTCAGGCCCACCTGAAGGGTGTAGTTGGCCTCGGAGTTGATCGCCACCAGCGGCCAGAACAGGTCGTTCCAGGCGGTGATGAACGTGATGATGCCCAGCGCGGCCAGCGCGGGCCGCGCCACCGGGAGCACGACCCGGAACAGCACGCCGAGCCGGGAGCACCCGTCGATCCGCGCGGCCTCCTCCAGTTCGCCGGGGAAGGACCGGAAGAACGACGTCATCAGGTAGATGCCCACCGCCGAGCTGAGCTGCGGCACGATCAGCGCGCCCAGCGTGTCGGTGAGCCCCACCTTGCTGAAGATCAGGAAGGTGGGGATGACGGTGAGCTGGAACGGGATCAGCGAGGTCGCGATGACCAGCACCAGCGTGAGCCTGGAGCCGATGAACCTGATCCTGGCGAACGCGTAGCCCGCCATGCTGCACAGCACGAGCTGCGCGAGCACGATCGAGGCCGACACGATCAGGCTGTTGAGGAACCAGCGGGGGAAGTCGGAGCGCTCCATGACGCTGCGGTAGCCGTCCAGGTCGATGGCCTGCGGCCAGAACGCCGGAGGGAAGCGGTTCAGCTCTGTCTGGGTCATCACCGAGCTGAGCAGCAGCCACACGAACGGCAGCACGGTGACGATCGACATCGGCACGAGGATCAGGTGCCACTTGCTGGGGAGCCTGAGGCGCCGCCTGCGTCCGCTCATGCCCTGGCCCTCCTTCGCAGCAGCACGACCAGCCCGCCGAGCAGCATCAGCAGCAACATCCCGGCGAACAGGGTGTAGGCCACGGCCGCGCCGTACCCGGCCGCGGAGAACTTGAAGACCAGTTGCCAGACGTAGTAGACGATCGTCACGGTGGAGTTGGCCGGGCCGCCCTGCGTGGTGGTCATCACCAGGTCGAAGAACTGCAGGGCGTCGATCAGGCCCCAGACCGCCAGGAAGATCGTCATCGGCCGCACCGACGGCACGATGATGTGCCGGAAGGTGCTCCACCGCCCGGCGCCGTCGATCGCGGCGGCGTCGAGCACCTCCTTGCTGATCTCCTGGATGGCGGCCAGGTAGATCACCACGGTGAACCCGAAGCGGGTCCACAGGAACACCGCGGTCAGCACCAGCATGGCCTGCGACGGGCTGCCGAGCAGGCCCTGCACCGGCAGCCCGAGGGTCGCCAGCACGCCGTTCAGCAGCCCGAAGTCACGGTCGAAGATGTAGCCCATCAGCAGGCCGACGGAGGTGGCCGAGACCACGTAGGGGACCAGGAAGCAGGTGCGGTAGAAGCCGATCCCGCGTACCTTGCGGTTCAGCAGCACCGCGACCGTCAGCCCGATGACCAGCGACGCGGGGAGGTAGAGGACCACGATGAGCCCGGTGTTGCGCAGCGCCTGGAAGAACACCGGGTCCTGCAGCAGCGCCTGGTAGTTGGCCGCCCCGACGTTGGTGCCGGCCCGCATCAGGTCGGAGTCGGTGAACGACAGCGCCAGTGCCCAGGCCATCGGGACCAGCGAGAACCCCAGGAGGATCAGCGTGGCGGGGCCCGCGAAGGACCAGCCGGCCACGTGGTCGCCCAGCTTGCGCCGGTTCCAGCCGAGCGCGTGCCGGGCGGCGGGCGCACCGGCCGCGATGCCGCTCACGATCCCGGTACGGCCAGCGCCGCCTCCGACTTGCGGACCGCCTCGTCCAGCGCCGTCTTGACGTCGGACCTGCCCAGGAGTGCCTGGGCGATGGCCTCGGCCACGAAGGAGGACACCCGCGGGTACTTGGTGGTCGGCGGCCTGACCCGCTTGGCGTTGGCCAGGTTGGCGGAGATCACCTCAATGCCCGGATATTTCTTGAGATAGTCCTTGTATCCGGGCAGCTTGCTGATCGATTCGCGGATCGGCAGCGAGCCGGTGTCGATCATCCACTCCAACTGCCGCTCCGCCGAGGTCAGCCAGGACAGGAACTCCGCGGCGGCCTTCACCCGGCGCTCGTCGTGCTGGAACACCACCCAGTTGTCCGGCCCGGAGACCGTCTCGTGGTTGCCCGCGGTGCCCGGCAGTTGCGCCACGCCGTAGTCCAGCTCGGCCGCCTGGAGGTCGGGCAGCACCCACGGGCCGGACAGGAACATCCCGATCCGGTCGGACTCGAACAGCTTCTGCGACTTCTCGGCGGCCGTGCTGTCGAGGTAGATGGACTTGTCGTCGACCGCCATGTCCCGCAGCAGGCCGAGCGCCTTCTGCCCGGCCGCGGAGTTGAACACGGCCTTCTTGTGGTCGGGGGACAGGATGTCGCCGCCGTTCTGCCAGACCAGCGGCCACAGGCCCCAGACCGCCTCCTCGCCCCCGCTGATCGGCCAGGTGGTCCCGAAGACCCCCTTCTTCGCGTCGGTCGTCTTCTTGGCGGCGGCCCGGAAGTCCTCCCACGTCCAGTCCGGCCCCGGCTCCTTCACGCCGGCCTGGGCGAACATTCTCTTGTTGTAGAGGACGACCATGTTGTCCACCACGGCTGGAAAGCCGATGACCTTCCCCTCGATGGTGGCCGCCTCGCGCTCGCTGGCCCAGAAGTCGGACCAGCCGACGGCCGGGTTCTTGACGAACCCGGTGAGGTCGGCCGTCTTGGGGTTCCTGGCCACGTTGGGCGCCCAGGAGCCGTAGAGGTAGGCGATGTCGGGGTAGGCGTCGGAGGTCAGCGCCGCGGTGATCTTGGGCAGCATGCCATCGGGGGTGACGCCACCGGACTCGCTGCGCACCTTGATGCCGTGATCGCCCTTGTTGAACCGCGCGACCAGCTTCTCGATCGACTTGGCGGCCACACCCGCCTGGCCGTGCCACAGGGTGATCTCCACAGGGCCGCTCGCGGGCGGCTCCTCTCCCCCGCCACAGGCCGCGACGGCCAGGGACAGGGCGATCACCGCGGCGAGTACGGCCGGCCGCGTCGTACGCCACCTCATCGGACGCCCTCCGGCATCAGGTCGCCGTGGGCGGCGATCATCTCGTCCACGAGATCGTGGATCTGCTGGAGGGTCAGCGTGGCCGAGGCGTTCGGGTCCAGCATGGCCGCGTGGTAGACGTGGTCCCTGCGGCCTTCGAGCGCGGCTCGCACGGTCAGGTCGCCGACGTTCAGGAACGTCTGGTTCAGCGCGGCGAGCTGCGGCGGCAGCTCGCCGATGCGGGTCGGGCGCACCCCCGCCCGATCCACCAGGCAGGGCACCTCCACGCAGGCGTCGGGCGGCAGGTTGGCGATGAGCCCGTCGTTGCGGACGTTGCCGTGGACGACCCGGGGCGTGCCGGTCTCGATGGAGTGGATGACCTCCGAGGCCAGCTCCATCATCGGCTCGATCTCGACGCCCTCTCCCGCGTCGAGCCTGCGCCTGGTCTCGGCGTAGGTGTCGAGATTCTCCTCCGACCAGCGCAGGTAGACCTCCACCGGGATGCGGAAGTGGGCGACCTGGTCGTCGTGGTGCAGGAACCACGGAAGGTACTCCGAGCCGTGCTCGCTGGACTCGGTCGGGAAGTGGCCGAAGCGGCGGTACATCTCCACCCTGACGGTCCGGCGCAGCTCGGGGTCGCGCTCGATGACCTCGTCCAGGACCGGGTAGAGGTCACGGCCCTGGTGCTCGAAGCGGAGCACGAACGCCTGGTGGTTGGCGCCCGCCGTGACGAAGGAGACCTCCTCCTCCGGGACGCCCACCAGCGAGGCGAGCCGTTTTTGGGTGTCGCGCACCGAGTGGCACAGGCCCACCACGCGCCGGAACGGCGTGCCCTGGTAGACCGCGCGGGGGATCATCGCCATCGGGTTGGTGTAGTTGAGCAGCAGGGCGTCCGGGGCCAGTTCCGCCAGGTCGTTGCCCAGCCCGACCATGACCGGGATGGTGCGCAGCGCGCGGAAGATCCCGCCGACGCCCAGGGTGTCGGCGATGGTCTGGCGCAGGCCGTAGCGGCGCGGGATCTCGAAGTCCAGGCGGGTCGCCGCGTGGCCGCCGACCGCGATCTCGTTGATCACGTAGTCGGCGCCCGCCACGGCGGCGCGGCGGTCGGCGTGCGCCTCCACCTTGGCCGCGCTGCCCAGCTCGGTGACCATCCACCCGGCCATCGCCTCGGCCGTGGCGAGCCGCTGCGCATCGATATCGTGCAGGACCAGCGTGGACTCCCCCAGCCCGGGGAGGGTGAGGATGTCGGAGAGGACGTTCTTGGTGAATTCGACGCTGCCCGCGCCGATGAAGACGATGCGTGCCACGGGGTGATTCCCTCCACAGAGCACGGCGGGCATTTGGGGCCGCCCGCTGCGTGCGGTGAGTATAGCCATCCATCCGCCATGCAGACCAGAGTTCCACATTACGGAAAGATTGATTGAACGTTCAGCGAATGGCGTGGATCCGGCCGCCCATCAGGTAGACGGATCTCTTGACATCGAGATATTTGTTGACAACATCCTTTCCCCGTGTATTTTTCTAGATCACGGAACTTATTTCCACGACACGGAACGAGAGTGAGTGCATGGTCAGTCCTCGGAAGTTCTTCACGCGAGTGGCCATGGTCGTGGCTCTGGCCGCCGCCATGGGCCCGGTGGCGACCTCCACGGCCACCGCCGGTACGGACCCCGCGCCCGCGAAGGGCCCCGCGGCCGAGAACGCCATTTGGCGCCCGCCCCTGAACAGCCGCTGGCAGTACCAGCTCCAGGGCACCAGCGACTTCCCCGCGACGGGCGGCGTCAACGTCGACGTGTGCACGGTGGTGCAGCCCGGTGGCGAGTGCGTGCGACCCACCGTGTTCGATATCGACCTGTACGCCGCACAGGAGGTCACGGGCAACAACCACACGCTCAACACCGCGGCCGTCAAGGCCATCCACGCCAATGGGGCCAAGGCGATCTGTTACATCGACGCGGGCAGCATCGAGACCTACCGGCCCGACTACCAGCAGTTCCTCGACTGGCACAACGCCAACGGCAAGTCGCTGCTGGGCAAGCCGTTCGACGAGAACTTCCCCGACGAGAACTGGGCGAACATCAACAACGACCGGGGGCAGCGTGACTTCCTGCTGAAGATGATGGCGGCCCGCGTGGACAAGTGCGTCCAGGCCGGCTTCGACGGCGTCGAGTACGACGTCGTGCACGCGCACGAGGAGGACGAGTGCACCACCGGCTGGAAGATCTCCTACGACACCCAGCTCATCTACAACCGTGCGCTGGCCAAGATCGCCCACGACCGGGGACTGTCCGTCGCGCTGAAATACGACCTCGGCCAGATCAAGGATCTGTTGCCGGACTTCGACTACGCGGTCAACGAATCGTGCCACTTCGAGAACGAGTGCGCTGAACTGCTCCCCTTCGTCAAGGCGGGCAAGCCGGTGTTCCACGTCGAGTACAAGAGCGATCCGGCCGAGTACTGTTCCGACCCGATCGTCCGGCAGTTCAACTCGATCAAGAAGCCTGAGGACCTGAGCCTCTACGACGACTTCCAGCCCTGTAGCTGACCCCGCACGGTGGCCCCGTCCGGCACGGGGCCACCCCCGTGCGCCGTCACCGCACGGCCGGTGCCGGGCAAGGGCGCGTCCGCTGTGCTTCACGGGACGAGCAGCGCCTTGACCGGGACGGTACCGCCGTTCATCAGCCCGGTGAAGACCTTCGCGCCGTCTTCCAGCGGGAAGGCCTTCACCCAGCTCAGGTCCCAGTCGCCGACCAGGGCGGCGGCCGAGGCGAAGTCGGCGTCGCCGTAGGCGAACGACCCGATCACCCGCTGCTCGCCGCGCACCAGGCCGGAGGCGTCGAAACCGGCCGTCGAATCGGCGAGGCCGAGCCAGACGGCCACCCCGCCGGGCCGCAGCAGCGCGAGCGAGGCCCGGTGAGTGCCGGCCGTGCCGACGGCGTCGAAGACCACGTCGTACTCGCCGGTCAGTTCGGCCACCGCCGCGTGCGCGCCCAGCTCGGCCGCGATCGACCTGCGGTCCTCGGCCCGGTCGGCGATCTCCACGCGGGCGGCCCCGCCGGAGAGCGCGACCTGGGAGCAGGCCAGCCCGATCGCGCCGGCGCCGATGATCCCGACGCGGGCCCCGGCCGGCGCGCCGGCCAGTGACCAGGCGTGCACGGCGTTCGCCACGGGTTCCACCACGCCGGCCGCGTCCCAGGACAGGCCCGCGGGCATCTCGGTCAGGGCGCCGGCCGGTACGGCCGCCCGCTCGGCGAATCCGCCGGGCAGGTGGACTCCGATGATCCGCCGCCGCCGGCACACGTTGCGCAGGCCGAGCCCGCACACGTCACAGTCGCCGCACGACAGGATCGGGTTGACGATCACCTGCCGCCCGTCGTCGGTACGGCCCGCGAACTCGTGCCCCATCACCAGCGGGGGCACCCGGAAACCGGGCGTCTTGACCCCGTGGAGTTCGCTTCCGCAGATGCCCGAGGCCATCACGTGCACCAGGACCTCGCCGGCCCCGACCTCCGGCTCGGCCACGTCGCGCATCTCCACGGTGCCCGGCCCGGTGAAGACCAGCGCCCTCATCGGCGGCCACCCGCCGCGGGACCGGCCGTCCTGGCGAATCTCATACTGACCTCGATTCCGTATCACAGAATGCTATTCCGAATGAGCGACAGGACACCAGCACCCGGTGCCGCTGTCAAGAGCCATCGCAGCTTCACCCGAGTTCCGCTGGCCGGAATGCTGGTGCATGATACGGAATCAGTGTTAGCTTGAGGTGACGAGGAAGGAACGTCATGCGCGGACTCGCCGGCAAGAGAGTGCTGATCAGCGGCGGCAGCAGCGGCATCGGCGCGGCCACCGCCCGCCGGTTCCTGGAGGAGGGCGCCCGCGTGGTGCTGGGCGGCCTTGATCAGGCCGAGGTGGACCGTACCGTGGGCGAGCTGTCCACGCTGTCGGCCCTGTCCGGGTCGTCTGGGCCCGCGGAGGTGACCGGCCTGGCCGGTGACGTCAGCTCGGAGAGCGGCGCGGCGGCGCTGGTGGACGGCGCGATCGCCGCGCTGGGCGGGATCGACGTACTGGTCAACAACGCGGGCACGGCCTGGCGCGAGCCGTTCCTGGAGATCACCCCCGCGCACTGGGACCGGATCATCTCCGTCAACCTGCGCGGCATGTTCCTGGTCGCCCAGGCCGCGGCCCGCCACATGGTCGAGCGCGGGACGGGCGGGGTGATCGTCAACATGTCCTCCACCAACGGGCTCGGCGGCGAGGCGGACTACGCCCACTACAACGCCTCCAAGGGCGGCGTGCTGCTGCTCACCAAGACCATGGCGGTCGAGCTGGGCCGGCACGGCATCCGCGTCAACGCGCTGTGCCCCGGCTACATCAAGACCCCGCTCAACTCGCAGATCTCGGAAGGGCTCGCCGACGACTTCGTCTCCGGCTACGAGCGCGACCACATCCCGCTCGGCCGGGCCGGGCTGGCCGAGGAGGTCGCGGCCGGGTACGCGTTCCTGGCGTCCGATGACGCCTCGTTCGTCCACGGCACCGAGCTGGTGATCGACGGAGGCCAGTTGGCGATCATGTGATCGCCCCGTCGCACCGACCCGCGGGTGTGCCCCAGCTCCGCACCCTATATGATCACCAGAGCCATCGGACGAGCTGGTACGGAGGTCATACCATGGCCGACGAAAGCGCCTCGACGCCCCCCGTCACCCCGGAGGGCCGATCCACGCCGAAGATCAACACCAAGGTGGCCCACCCCGCGCGGATCTACGACTACTACCTGGGCGGCAAGGACAACTTCCCGTCCGACCGGGAGGCCGCGGAGAAGATGATCTCCGCCACCCGGGGCGGCGTCCGGGCGGGCGCGCGGCAGAACCGCGCGTTCCTGGTGCGCGCCGTACGCGCGCTCACCGATGCCGGGATCAGGCAGTTCCTCGACATCGGCACCGGGATTCCCACCTCGCCCAACGTCCATGAGGTCGCCCAGCAGGCCGTTCCCGACGCCCGGGTGGCCTATGTGGACAACGATCCGATCGTCCTGGTCCACGCCCGCGCGCTGATGACCGGGACCGGCGGGACCAGCATCATCCAGGCCGACCTGCGCGAGCCCGGCACCATTCTGGAGGACCCGCAGACCCGCGCCACGATCGACTTCACCCAGCCGGTGGGCGTCCTGCTGGTGGCGGTGCTGCAGTTCTTCACCGAGGCCGACGACCCGCACGGCATCGTGCGCCGGCTGCTGGCCGCCGTCCCCGCGGGCAGCCACCTGGTCGTCTCGCACTACACCGCCGACTTCAACCCCGCCGCCGCGACGCGCGGCGCGGTGGGCGCCTACGACAAGGCCACCGCTCCCCTGGTCCCGCGTGACCGCGAGGAGGTCGGCCGTTTCTTCACCGGGCTCGACATGCTCGACCCCGGTGTCGTACAGGCCTCCCAGTGGCGGCCCGACGGCCCGGTGCCGGACATCCCCGGCGGGCACCCGTGGGTGTGGGCGGGCGCGGGCGTCAAGCCCTGACCTCGGCCGGGCCTCTGGCGCGGCCTCAGCCCGGCTCGGTGGCGCGGGCCAGGACGATGCCGCCCACGATCAGCGAAAGGGCCGCGACCCGGGCGAGCGTGACCGGGTCGCGGTGGATCACGACGCCGAGGACGACGGCCCCGACCGCTCCGATTCCGGTGAACACCGCGTAGGCGGTGCCGACCGGCAGCGTACGCATCGACAGCGACAGCAGGTAGACGGCCACGGCGGCGAGCGCGAAGCAGATCAGCGTGGGCAGCGGCCTGGTGAAGTTCTCCGTCGGCTTGATGCTCTGCGACCAGGCGATCTCCACGGCTCCGGCGGCCAGCAGCAGCGCCCAGCTCATCAGTGCTCACCTCCCAGTGCGCGAGCGGCGCGCAGCGCGGCGGCGTAGGACTCCTCGTGCTCGGCCCGCAGGTGGGCGAGCGCCGGATCGACGCGGGCGTTGGTCAGTTCGGCGTTGACGAAGACGGTGTCGCGCACCGCGAGGTGCCCGGCGAGGAAGTCGCGCAGGTAGCGCTCCTGATGGTCGTAGGGCTCCTTCGGGGTGCCCGGGCCGTACGCGCCGCCGCGCGCGGTGGCGATCACGAACCGGCGGCCGGCCAGTGACATCCTCGGGAACGTCACCTGGTCGATCCACGCCTTCAGCGTCGCCGGGACCGAGTAGTTGTACATGGGCGTGGCGATCAGCACCACGTCGGCGTTCACCAGCTCGGCGAGCAGTGGCTCGACGATCGCCCAGGCCGCCGCCCCGGCCGGGCCGCGGACCGCGTCCTTGAGGCGGCCGATGTCGGTGATGCCGTGTTCGAGGACGTGATCGCACAGCTCGGTCCACGCCTCGCCGGGCGGCGGGACGGGCCGTTCGTGCAGGTCACGGTAGACGTAGCCGCCGTCGGGGTGGGCGGTCCGCCAGGCGTCGGCGAACGTCCGGCCCAGGTGGCGGCTGAGCGAACGGCGGCGGGCGCTCGCGTCCAGGTGCAGCAGGGTGGTCATGGGGAGGCTCCTCGAAATCAAGTGGACATTGTGTCCGCTTCTGACTGTAGCGGCCAACCGGACACTGCGTCCAGTTCTCTGGGTGGGCTACAGTCACCGGCATGCGACGCCGTACCGACCTGCTGTCCGGAGAGCCGACGCCCGAGCGGGCCGACGCCGCCCGCAACCGGGCCAAGGTGCTGCGCGCCGCCGCCGGCCTGTTCGCCACGCGCGACCCGCGCGGCGTCACCATGGACGAGATCGCCAAGGCCGCCGGCGTGGGCCGCGGCACCCTGTACCGGCGCTATCCCGACACGGGCTCGATCGCGCTCGCGCTGCTCGACGAGTACGAACGCGACCTTCAGGAACGGCTGCTGCGCGGCGAGCCGCCGCTCGGCCCCGGCGCGCCGCCCGGCCGGCGGCTGGCCGCCTTCTACGCCGCCATGGTCGACCTGCTGGAAAAGCACGGCCACCTGGTGCTCGGCGCGGAGGCCGGGCGGATGCGTTACGCCAGCGGCGCGTACGGCTTCTGGCACGCGCACGTCCGCGCGCTGCTGGTCGCGGGGGCGGTCCCCGACCCGGACGCGCTCACGGACACACTGCTCGCCCCGCTCGCCGCGGAGGTCTACCTCCGCCAGCGCGAACGCGGGCTCACCCCCGGGCGGATCGCGGCGGCGCTGGCCCGGCTGGCCGAGGGCGTACTGCCGCCAGGGTGAGCAACGCATGGTCATACCGCATGAAAAATGCCTATGCCTCCTGTGGGGACCGGTCGCTCATATATGAATGAGAGGACGACTCGCAGACAGGAGACCCCACGATGCGGGAAGTGATCGGGGCGGCCACCCCGGGAAGTGCGGCGTGACCGTCGGCAGGGCGAGCGCTTCCTGGCTGGGCGCGGCGATCGTGCTGGCCGTGGCCTTCGGGGCGGGCCTGGTGCTCCAACCGTTGCTGCCGGCGCTGCGGGTCTCCCTGTGCGAGCTGGTCTCCGTACGCCGGGCGGCGGTCCCCGTGCCTCCGAAGAACGCCACGCCCCAGGAGACCGTCACGGCGTACCTGCGGGCGGTGGCGGCCAGGGACGACGACGCGATCCAGGAGATGAGCACGCCTTCGTTCCTGCGCGCCCACGGCGCCCGGGGGCACGGCTGCGAATACCAGAGCCTGACCCGCATCCGTGTCGGCGCACCGTACCCGGACACGGTCCCGGGCTTCCGCCTGGGCGCGGGCGTCCCGGCCGAGTACTGGGTCGTGCAGGTCGACACCGGCCCGGAGCCCGACGGCCCCCGCGCCTACACCTTCCTGGTCGTCCGCGACACCCCCACCGAACGCTGGCGAGTAGCCGACTTCGGCCACGGCTGACCCCCACCCGCCGTACACGCCACCGGGCGGTCGGCGGGCCCGGTTTCAGGCGGTACCGCAGGCGGCCTTACCCGGCTTGACCTTGCCCCAGGGGCAAGGCTCGACGATGTTCCACATGAACAGCAACGCACTGCGCGCCGTCGAGGCCCAGATCCGCGAGCAGGCCGCCGCCTACTGCGAGTCCGACAGCGTCCCCGGGTTCGTCGCCGGCGTCCACCACGCCGGCGAGCAGATCGTCGTCGCCCACGGCACCGCGAACACCGCCACCGGCGCACCGATGCTCGACGACACCGGATTTCTCTTCGGCTCGGTCACCAAGGTCATGACCACCACGCTGGTCCTGCAGCAGGTCGATCGGGGACTGCTGGACCTGGAGGCGCCGGTGGTGAAGTACCTCCCCGAGTTCGCCCTGACCGCATCGGGCGCGGCGGACAAGATCCTGGTCCGGCACCTGATCTCCCACACCAACGGCATCGACGCGGACCTGTACTTCCCCGACGCCAAGGGCCGCGACGCCCTGAAGACCTACGTCACCGGCCTCGCGCGCGGCTGCGGCAGCCTGTTCGAGCCCGGCGAGCAGCTCAGCTACTCCAACGGCGGCATGATCGTCGCGGGCCGCCTGCTGGAAGTGGTGACCGGCACGCACTTCCCCGACCTGCTCGAACGCGACGTCTATGCACCCGTCGGCATGAAGGACTCCAGCACCTCGGCCGAGCGGGCCATCTTGCGCAGCACGGCTGTCGGCCACTTCCCGGACCCCGAGACCGGGGCGGCCAGGCCCACCGGCATGTTCATGCTGCCCGACACCTGGGGGCCGGCCGGCGGCACGCCGATCGGCACGATCGGCGACCTGCTCGCCTTCGGGCGCACCCACCTGGCGGGCGGCGTGTCCCCCTCTGGCACACGCGTCCTGTCGGTGGAGTCGACCGCGCTGATGCAGCGGGTCTCGCACGACATGGCGACCCCGAACGTCCCGCCGATGGGCCTGGGCTGGGTGCGGTACCCGTTCGGCGGCACGACCGTCCTGGCCATGTCCGGCGCGTCGCCCGGCGGCGTGTCCATCCTGTGCGTCGTACCCGAGCACGACCTGGTCTTCGCCGCCTTCGGCAACACCCCGGGGGCGATCATGCTGCAGGACCGGATCCTGCAGCGGCTGCTGAGCGAGCATCTCGGCGTCCAGATCCCCGCTCTGGTCACCGATGTACAGAAGGACGTCGACCTCACCCCATATGTGGGCACCTACCGCTCCGATCAGCTCCGCATCGACGTCGGCATCGTCGATGGCCGGCTTGAGGAGCGGACGACCTACGAACCGGCGGACGAATCGCAGGAGCAGATCTTCACCGAGTTCGCCGGCGGCACGACCTCCGCCCCGCCACAGCGCTACGTGCCCATCCGGCCCGGCCTCTTCGCGCCCGCCGGATACCCGCTGGAGACGTTCGACGGATACCTGCGGCTGCTGCTCGTCTCCTACCACGACATCCGCGACGGCCAAGCGCGCTTCCGCAACGGCGGCGGCCGCCTGACCCGGCGGGCCTGACCGTTCCGGCCGGCCTGACAGCCGGGTGGAAGGATGGCGAGCATGCTCACGATCGGCCAACTCGCGGACTACGCCGGGGTGACCACCAAGGCCGTCCGCCACTATCACGAGCGCGGCCTGCTCGCCGAGCCCGGCCGCGACTCCTCCGGCTACCGGCGCTACACCGCCCAAGACGCCATCGACCTCGTCAAGATCAGAACCCTGGCCAATGCGGGCGTGCCACTGGCCCGCATCAAAGACCTTCTTGACGCCGGCCCGGACGCGCTCACGGCAGCCATCGCCGAGATCGACCGAAACCTCCGAGATCGCATCGCACAGCTACGGCGAACCCGAGATCAACTCGCCCGGCTCCGCGGCGGCGACCGGCTTTTCGTCTCCCCGGAGGTCGCCGGCCATCTCGACGGCTTGCGTGAGCTCGGTGTCAGCGAGCGCCAGATCCACCTGGAACGCGACGGCTGGATCCTCATGCAGACCGCCTCACCCGAGGAGGCCTCCGTGTGGATCGCCGAAAAACGCGAGCTCATGACCGACCCCGAGTTCCGCGCCCTTTACCTCGAACATGACGCCGCCTACAACTGGTCGCCGGACGACCCCCGCCTCCCCGCCCTCGCGGACCGTACCCGGAACTGGTTCACCGGCCACCACAGCCGATCCGAGACCCGCCCCGTCCACAACCCGACCATCGCCCGATTGGCCGCGCAATCCCAGCCTGGAGCCTCATCCCCCGCTTGGGACCGCCTGGCCCGACTCATGGAAGGCTAGCCTCGATTCCGCGTCCTGCCTGGCAGCGGGCTCTGACGCGCAGTTCGTTCGGTGAGCGGGGTTTCTGTGACGCCATCGTGTACGTGGACCGCACCGGCGTCCCCTGGCTTCACCCGCCCACCTGACGCGTGCCGCCGAGGGCCGCGCCCTGGGATGGCTGATGTTCCACCGGCGCCCGGCCCGCGAACACGAGGCCCTGCCGGCCGGTTCCGAAGCCCTGATCCATATCGCCGTGACCGATCTCATCACCCGCCGTCTCACCAGCGAATCCACCCCGGCATGGCGCGGCGCCTGACTCCGGGATCAGACAGGGCTGAACACCCACCAAGGGGCATTTTTCCACAAGGCGGCCGCTCGGCCACTGCCGGAAATTGGAAACTTCGGCAGTAAAGAGGTAAACTCAAATTACCGAGGACTTTTCGAGCGTTGGCACTCAGGTCGGCGTCGCCCCCGGCGAACCACCACCGCGTCCTTCCAAGGGCCCGGATAGGCCAGGGCGACCATGACGCCGGGAGTTCCTGCTGATCGCAACCCACCGAACGCCGCCGCCGACGCTTCTGCCGCGATCGACTCTACGGTCCGGCTCAGGCTGGATCCTCGCCTTTGCCGGCGGGGCACCGTAGACGGGGCGTGGTGGCCTCGCTCTCGCGACGCCGCCGCCGAACTACCCGCTCTCATCGCCGTCGTCGACCAGCGGCTGGCGCAGATCACGATGCGCGTCGGCCTGCACGGCGACGCATGGGACGACGCTCCGCACCACATCCCGGCCCGCGGACGCCAGATCCGGGTGGGCCGGTTCCGCCACGCCAACGCACACCTGATCAGCCTGGTCTCCATGGGTGCCGAGCCGATCAGGCTGCTGGTCATCCCGCCGGATACCGCCGTCGGCCCGGCAGCCGCCGCGCTGGCCCTTTCCGTCCGTGGCGCGCCCGGCCGGCGCCCCGCCGACATCCTCGGTGCCGCACACCGCACGGCCGCGGCCGGCCTCGGTACCCCGGATGCGGACGGCCCAGTCCAGTGGGAGGACGAGAGCGGAAACATCAGCGATCAGCCGTCCACCGCCTGACACCGGCCTACCGGCACCCGGCCCGATCGGCCTGGCCGGCAAGCCCTTCCAGATGTTCTCCGAATGGAGCGATCATGATCATTATCGACAGGCCCATCATCGACAGACCCCGCGCCACCGTGGACGGCATGCGCACCGGCAAAGGCGGCCCGCGGGCCGGCGCCGTCCCTGCCGGGTCGTGCGCCGCCGCGACGACCATCCGCTTGACCGGTGAGATCGACATCTTCACCAGCCACGCGCTTCGTAAGCGTCTGCTGCGGGTCCTGTGCTACAGCACGAACCTGCTCATTCTCGACCTGTCCGAGGTATCGTTCTGCGATGCCTCCGGACTGGCCGTCCTGGTCGGCATCCAACGCCGCGCCCGGGCGATGGGCATCACCCTCGCCCTGACCACCCCCCGCCCGTACATGTCCAAACTGCTGCGCATCACCGGCCTGGACCGCAGCCTCCGGGTGCTGGCCTGACCGATCCGCGCACCAACTCCGCCAGGGACCCGCTGTCCACCCGAGCACGGGACCGGGCGGCGGGAGATCTCTATCCGAGCGCCGCTCCACCAACGCCTGCTCACTGAAAGGCCATCGTGGACATCCTGCACCGTCTCCGTAACAGATCCGAGCCATCCCCCGAAACGGCGGAGGGCACTGCGCCCCACGGTGATGAGGCACCGGCGACGGCCCCGCACCCTACGGACGTGGGCTCAAGCGCCGAGGACTCCAGGCCGGTACCCGTCACCCGCACCAGCGTGGCCTGGGCGGGCGTGTGGGCCGCCGCGCTCGCGTCCATCGCCTTCATCGTGTTCATACTGCAGAACACCACCCTTACGCAGGTGTCCTTTCTCGGCCTGCACGGCACGCTGCCGCTGGCGGTCGCGATGCTGATCGCCATGGTCAGTGGGATCTTGCTCACCTTGGTGCTCGGTACCGCCCGTATCACTCAACTCCGTCGCCTGGCCCGTCCGCGCCGGCATCACAACCGGTAACGGAGAGCGCTCCCCGCATCGGGCTCTTCGCCATGAGACCACCTTGGAAGTCCCGAACTTGCTGATCCCCAATAGCGCCAGGGGTGCGATCATCGTGTGAATGGGCAGGTGAACCGCCTCCAAGGGCGTGATAGGGGCACAGCCGTGCGGCCTCGCATGTCGAGCGCCAGCGCTGAGGCCCTGGCCGGTGTCCTGAAAGGCGATCGCCGCAGCCTCGCGCACTCTTGCCCTGCAGAACGCGGCGAACATAGCTGCCGCGGTGACCGGCAGCGACCGGTCGCCTGCCTGGAGGCGATGACCGCCTCTGCAACTCCTGGAGGTGGCCGCCGCCCGGTCGCTCGGCATCGCAACCGACCAGGCGCTCGCCAGGAGGGCCGTAGCGGTTGCGCGGCTTCCCGCCAGACGCGCGCTTAGGACGCGTAGTCGCCGCAGGCGGGCTGTCGGTGTCCGCTCGTCTTCATTGTCCCATTCTGCCTAGGCTCAGCGGTGGCATCGTGGCCTGCGGCGATGGGGATCCCACCGGGACGGGTACGCCCCCGAAATCGCCCGGCATCGCGTGGCGGTCATGCGAGCACCTTGTGAGCCACGCGGGGTGCTCGGTGCGAAGGTGGATCAGTATCCGAAGGAAGATGGCCATGAGCTCGTTCGTCGGCTGAGTGCCGCTCTGGGCGGCCTGCCCGCGTTCTATTCCCGGTCGGCGAGGGCACCCGCTGATCGACGTTCACGCACCGCGCGCGAAATGGTCCGCAAGGTGCACCGAGATCGTGGTCCATTGCTTCCGGGCGGTCCGTCGAGACGCGGGAGCGAGCCGGACGCGTGCCGGATACGGCACGTTGGCGACGCGCCTGCGGACGGCTATCGCCGCGAGTGATGAGACTTGCTCGGAATCGACGTTTCCACCGGCTCGCGGATCGCATTGACTGAGGAGTGATCAGCCGGCGCAGCTTGCGTCGCTGCCACCGTGGGGGGGGTCGTGATGAGCCTGGACGCAGAAGGGACGAACGCGACCGCGCGCGCCGGTCTGAACGGCCAGGAGCCGCGTTGCACTCACATCGACCTGCTCCCGGCCATGGAGCCCGGGTCGCCCGAATGCAAGGAATGTCTGGCCCTCGGCCGGACCTGGACGCGGTTGCTGGTGTGCCTGAGCTGCGGGTGGGTGGCCTGCAGCGACGATGCGCGGCCCGGTCACGCCAAGGCTCACTACCAGGAAACCGACCACCCGGTGGTCGCCGCCCTGGATCCGGGCTCGACCTGGCGCTGGTGCTACGTGCATCGGCGAACCGTATAGACAAGACAGAAGAGACCTCATGACCATTGACCAACAGCCGGTGAGAGATCGGCTGGACTATGACGGCGTATCCCCATTTCCCGGGGCGACGGAGCACCATGCGGTCGGCAGGGCTCAGCTCGGGCTGACGGCGGCGATCGTCATCCTGCCGTTGTTCGCGCTCGGCGCCGCGATCGTCCTGGCGTGGGGGCAGGGCGTCGCGCTCACCGACCTGCTGCTGGCAGCGGTCTTCTACGTGGTGACCGGGCTGGGGGTGACGGTGGGGTTCCACCGGCTGCTCACCCACGGCTCCTTCACCGCCCTGCCATGGCTGCGCACGGCGCTGGCCGTCGCGGGATCGATGGGATTTCAGGGCAACGTGATCGACTGGGTCGCCGTCCACCGCCGCCATCACGCCTTCACCGACCGGCCAGGCGATCCCCATTCTCCCTACCGGTACGGTACCGGCCTGCGCGGGCAGCTTCGGGGGCTTGCCCACGCCCACCTTGGCTGGCTGTTCACCGGCGACGCGACGACATCCGCCGAACGCTATGCCCCCGACCTGCTGGCGGACCCGGCGATGACCCGCGTGGCCCGCGCGTTCCCCGCGCTGTGCGCGCTGTCGCTGGCGTTGCCGTTCCTGGCCGGGTGGGCGATCACCGGCACCCTGCACGGCGCCCTGACCGCCTTCTTGTGGGCCGGGTTGATCCGCGTCGCTCTGCTCCAGCATGTCACCTGGAGCGTCAATTCCCTGTGCCACCTGATCGGGAACCGCCCCTTCACGACCCGCCGCTACGACCGGGCCACGAACCTGTGGCCGCTGGCCCTGCTGTCCTTCGGCGAGAGCTGGCACAACGGCCACCACAGCGAGCCCACCTGCGCCCGTCACGGCCTCGACCGAGGCCAGATCGACCCGTCCAGCGGGCTGATCCGCCTGTTCGAACGGCTCGGCTGGGTGAGCGACGTGCGCTGGCCCGACCCCGAACGCATCCAGCGCCGCCGTACCGGCCCGCTCTCACCGGCCCGCGCCCCGAACGCGGACTGAAACCGATGACCCTGCCGGTTCCGCCGCCGATATGGCCGCCGGCCGGTGCGGCGGTGGCCGTGGTGATCGTCATCGGCCTTGTGGCAGGGCCCGGCATGTGAGCGGGGGCGTCTGTCCCACTAGGGATGGTCGCCGGTGCGGATTCGGCGGTGCGGTTCTTCGCCGGTTTCCGCACCGAACACAGCCCGTCGGTCGGCGACCTGTTCGTCCTCGGGGTCGTCGTCGCGGGCTTCGCCGTGCCGACCGCGTTGCAGGCCCGCGTGCCGCTCGTCGGCATCGCCGCCCCGCTCGTCCCGCGCGGATCGTTGATACTGGCCGGAGCCGCCGCCACCTTCTACCCGTCGGCGCGTTCCTGATCTTCACCACGGTCCTGCCCGCTCGACCGGCTGATCCACCTCTCCCACGGGCCGGCGCTCCTCCCGGCCTCCAGCGGGGGCGAACCCGCTCATCGGTTCCGGTGACAACCGGTGCCGCCATTGCTCGTTTCCCCTACCAGACCGGGCCATGGCAGACGGGCATGCGGTTCACACGCCCACGCCGCGCCCTAGAGTGGGAGACAACGGCCCGGGGCGGCGCCGCCCGGACCGGGAAGGGGTGGCGGGCATGGAATTACGGCAGCTCCGCTACTTCGTGACGCTGGCCGAAGAACTCCACTTCGGCCGGGCCGCGGCACGCGAGCACATCGTCCAGTCCGCGCTGAGCCAGCAGATCCAGCGGCTGGAGCGCGAACTCGGAGTGCGGTTGCTGGACCGCAGCACCCACCACGTCAACCTGACCCCCGCGGGCGCCGCCTTCCTCATCCAGGCACGCCAAATCCTCGATCACGTGGGCCGGGCCGGGCAGGCCGCACGCCACGCCGCCGCCTCAGCGCCCACGCTGCGCGTCGGCATCATCGACGCCGGCTACGACACCATGCCGCAGATTCTGCGCGAACTCCAGCGCGGTCATCCCGACATCACCATCCATCAGATCGAAGCGGGCAGCCCCGAGCAGTACCGGCAACTGGCCGATGGGCGCCTGGACATCGCCATCGGACACGCCGCCAAAGCCCCGGCCGAGGTGACCTCCAAGCTCATCAGGCTCGATCCGCTCGGCGTTCTGCTACCCGATGACCACCGCTTCGCCGACATGGACGGCGTACCCGTGACCGCCCTTTCCGGCGAGCTCCTGTTGCTGGGCGAGGAATCCCAGACGCCTGAGCTCAACGAATTCGTCATCACGCTGTGCCGCTCGGCCGGGTTCGCACCCACCGCCTATGAGGGAACCGTCGAGAGCACCCGTGCCGCCGCCGACCTCGTCCGCCAGCGCCGCTGCGTACACTGCGTCCCCTCCTCCTTCCGCACCTCGAACCGGCTCGGCACCACCTGGCGGCCCCTGGAGCCCGCCACGCACTACCCCTGGTCACTGCTGTGGCACCAGGACAACCCCTCTCCCCACATCGCCACCGTCATCGACAGCGCCCGGCAACTCGCCGCGCAACTCGGCTGGCTGGAACCCACCGCCCCGCCCAGCGGACCCGACGGACCAAGGCCCGGCGCAGACGCCCCCACGGCCACCGGCCACAGTGATGGGCCTGTCTGATGTCCTGCTGATCGGTTCTGGAGATGGGTTCTTCCCGGATCGCCTGTTTCCCCTACGGCACGCGCGGGTGTTGGCTCGAAGTGAACGAGCCTGACCGCCGGCGATCGCGCGGCGGCCGGCCCCTGCTTCGACCGGTCCGGAAGACCGATCCCACGCAGCCGTCGATGCACCGCCACAGGAGTTCGGCCATGGGCATCATCGCTTGGATCATTCTTGGACTGGTCGCCGGGGTGGTGGCCAGAATGCTGGTCCCCGGCAAGGACGCGCAAGGTTTGATCACCGCTTTCGGGCTTGGCATCGCCGGCGCGCTACTGGGTGGGTTCATCGCCACCGAGGTGTTGCACGTCTCGGGCATCCAGGGGTTCTTCCACCTGGCCACCTGGCTGTGCGCCATCGCCGGAGCGGCAGCCCTGCTGCTCGGTCACAACCTGATCACCGGCCGGCGCTCCGGCCGCTGGGCCGGCCGCCGATGACCCCGCCCGGCACGCTCCGCAACCCATTCCAGCGCTCACGTGCCTGTCGTGGCAGGGGTGGGGCGTGATGCCCATCGCCGCAGCCGTCGCGGTCATCGTCGTCGGCGCCGTCCTCACCTTCGCCCTGGCCGACGGCTCGGTGGGCGGCTCGGCAGGCGGCGTCGAACAGCGCATCGTGGGCGTCATCCTGATGCTCGGTGGCATCCTCGGGCTGTTGCTGCCCCTGTTCCGTACCCGGTCGCGCTGGAGCGGGTCGACCGTCCGAAGCCGGCAGGACGCCATCGACGACCAGTCACCGCCCGGCCCCCTCGCTCCGCCCGGCCGCAACACCAGGCGGCGCGGCAGCCGCGGGCCCACCACCGACTCCGACCGCCCGAGTGCGCCCGGCGGATCGGCCAGGCAGGACGGCTGAAATGGATCGATCCCGGAAGCGGACAAGGCTTGTTCCAGGAACTCCTCGCCGACACACCCCCCGGCCCCGACCAGCCGCCCCTCTCCACGACGACCGACGATATACCAGGCAAATCCCCTCAAAACGCCCCCGGAAGGCGACGCGCCATGAATCTCCGCAACGACGACAAACACCTTCAGGAAACCACCGCCCGGCCACCGCTCCCACCCGAGCCCGAGCCCGAGCCTGGACGCGGCCACGACGGCAAGCGCAGGCCGCCGCCACCGCCCGACAAACTCGTCTACAGCCCGGTGATCCAGCCTGGCGCACCGCCGACGCCGCCCGCGCCGCTGCTCACCCCTGAGCCTGCCGGCTGATCCACCCGCCGGCACCCGCTCAGGTTCCGCATCGCCCGCCAGGGCTCCCTTATGGACGCACCATGGCGACAGAGCCGCGTGCGCCGTACAAGAGCCCGAGAGCGACGGATCCGAGCATCACGGTGCCGATCGCCCCTCGGCCCTGAGAGCCTACGACGACCAGATCCGCCTGAGCCGAAGCGCTGATGAGCGCATCGACGGGGCGGGCACGACGGACGTCCTCGATCACCGGAATCTGCGGATACCGTCGCTGCCACCCGCCAAGGGCGGCCGCCGGGGGCCGGCACCAGGCAGCGTGGATCTCCTCCAGATCATAGGCGCGTCCGGGGATGTGAGCATGCGCCGGCGGTCGCCGCACATGGACCGCGCCCAGCGTGCTCGCGCGGTGCATCGCCTGCTCGAAGGCGTAGGCGAGGGCGGGCTCGCAGGCCTGATAGCCGTCGAGCCCGACGACGACCTGCCCATGGGCGGTGCCGAGGCCGGTGTCGCGGCCGGTGCCCGGACCGGTGTCGCGGCCGGTGTCGCGGCCGGTGCCCGGACCGGTGCCCGGACCGGATCGGACGACGACCACCGGGCCGCGCACGTGCCCGGCCACGTGGGCGCTCACCGACCCCGGCACGGCGCCGGGGAAGCCGCCGAGACCGCTGCCGCCGATCACGATCTCGGCGGAGTCGCCGGCCTGGCCCCGCAACGTCGCCGCGTCGCCGCATCGCCGCCCTGAAGCAGTTCGCAGTCGACGTCGATGCCGGGCTGCCGCTTGCCCGCCACCGCCTCGGCGTCGCTCAGCACCCGCTGCGCGCTGCGCATGACATCACCCTGACCTTGGGCGGAGAACATCGCCATCGCGTACGGTGTGCGGTCCACGGCGTGAACGATGCGGAGCCGGGCACCCGCGCGAGCGGCATCATCGGCCGCCCCACTCAACGGCCGCGGTCGCGGCATCCGAACCGTCGACGCCCACGACGATGACACGATTCATGGCAACTCCAGATCTGTGCCCGCAATTCGCGGGTCATTTGAGGCGAGAATGTGCCGGGCCAGGCCGACCCGGCACATTTCGATGTCGTTGCCGGTCGCCGCGGTCAGCGCTTGGGCATCTTCCCGGTTTTCCCGGCGCGCCGCCCCAGGTCGCTTTCAGATTCAGACCGGATGGCCATGCCTTTGGACTCCAGGTACTGGTTCCCGGTGGCGCGGCCGAAGTTGAGCATGATCCACCCCTGAACGGCCCGCACCCTGGATTTGATCTTCATTGTCGGGCTCATGGCGCTTCCCTTCGACTGCTCTCGGACGCGACGCGACCTGGTCCCAGGATGTTCTTCCTGACAAAAGCAGGAAACAGGCGATCACTGACCTGGTCATCACCGCGATCGATAACAGCGCCGATCATCCCGATGGCGACCTGACGCCCCTCCGTGCCTCATCAAAAGAGGTAGAATAGAAAACACCGAGGACATTTCGTGCGCTGGCATTCAGTTGGCGTCGCCCGCGGCGACAGACCATTTCGGCCCACGTAAGGGCCTGACAGGCCAGGCGACCATCATGACGACACTCCTCTCCCCGCCCAGCCCTGTACTCGCGGCTCAGGCCGCGCCCAGGCTCAGCCTCAACGCCGTCCTCGACCAGCGAGGTACCGTCGACGGCGCGTGGTGGCCGCGCTCCCGTGACGCCGCCGCCGAACTGCCCGCGCTCATCTCGGCCGTCGACCGGCGGCTCGACAGGGCCGTCCTGCGTGTGGGCCTGCATGCGGACGCGTGGGAGCACATTCCGCACCGCATCCCGGCCCGCGGCCGCCAGGTCCGAGTAGGCTGGTTCAACAGCGCCGACCCGCATCTGATCACCCTGAGCATCGCGGGAACCGTGCCGATATCCCTGCTGGTCATCCCACCCGGCACCGCACACGGCCCGGCCATGGCCGCGCTCGCGCTCGCCGCCGCAGGCACGATCGGCGTCCGTCCGGCCGACATGCTCCACCCCGCGGTCCCTGCGGAAGGCTCACCTGGCCGGGACGGCTCGGCCTCCTGGGAGAACGAGGGCGGCCACATCGCCGACCCCGCGCCCGCACGGCCCGCCACCACCTGGTCGTAGCGCAAGGTCCGGCCGGTCGGCCGATGGCGTGGCCCGCGTGGGCGCGGCCATCATGGCCGATGCTCGCCGTCCGCCCGTTCTCGTCTGGCCGCGGCCGTGATCTGCTCCGCGGCATGCTCGTTCTTCGGCGCGGGCCTGGGCGGGTATCGCGGCGGCCCCGGCCTGGGCTTGTCCCCGCATCTGGCGGCGTGGCCGATCCAGCTCGGCCACCGGTGCTCCGGGATGGCGGGATGCAACGCACCTGTCGGTCTGCCGGGCTCGCCGGCAGAGGAGCCGTCAGCACTTCGGAGGCATCCGTCGGTGTGGTGGTTCCTGAGCGTGGCCAGGTGGATCAGGTCCGGGCGGCGGCGCGTGCAGGTGAAGGCCGGGCGCCTTGTGCCAGCCGGTGAGGTTGAG